>JAEUNU010000133.1 GCA_016789125.1 Zoogloea sp.
CGTTAACCGCGACCGCGCCCTGGCGCGCATGCTGCAGGCGCTGGCCGACTACCGGGTGGTCGGCGTCGCCAACAACGTCGAGTTCCTGTCGCGGCTCACCGCCTGCCCGGCCTTCGCCAACGCCGACCTCGACACCGGCCTGATCGAGCGCGAGAAGGATTACCTCTTCCCCGAGCAGGCCACCGCCAGCCGCGAGGCCTGGCTGGCGGTAGCCCTGGCCGAGCTCTTGCGCGAGCGCGAGCGGGCCGCCCAGCAGGCCGCCCGCCACCCCGAGCCCGCCTCGCCCTGGCACCAGCGCGACGGCTGGCGCCTCAACACCGACGCCCGCCGCAGCCTGATCTTCCGCCTCGGCGACGAGCAGAAGCAGCTCTCGGTGGAGAGCCGCGGCAACGCCTTCGCGATCGGGCTGGATGGCGTGACCAGCCTGGTAAGCGGCAGCCTCAACCCCCGCGGCCTCTTGCGCGCCGAGTTCGACGGCCTGCGCACCACAGCCACGGTCGTCGTCGCCGGCGAGCGCCGCCACGTTTTTGGCCACGGCCGGGCCTGGCAGTTTGCCGCGGTCGACCCGCTGCACCACGCGGGCGAGGGCGGCGGAGCCGAAGGCGGCCTGCTCGCCCCGATGCCCGGCAAGGTGATCGCGCTGATCGCCGAGGCTGGCGCCAGCGTTGAAAAGGGCGCGCCGCTGCTGATCCTCGAGGCGATGAAGATGGAGCACACCATCACCGCGCCGGCCGCCGGCACCGTCAAGGGTTTCCACTTTGCGGTGGGCGACCAGGTGGGCGACGGTGCCGAGCTGGTCGATTTCGAGCCCACGCCGGCCTGAGCGCCCGCGGCTTTCCCCGGCTCCCGCAACCCGCACAGACGGGCGGGAGCCTTACCCGAGACAATGCCGGAGGAGATACGGTAGATGAGCAAGACCCTGAGTTACGTCCATGGGGCATCGGGCCAGGCCCTGATCGGCCAGACCATCGGCCAGTATTTCGATGAAGCCTGCGCCCGCCACGCCGGGCAGGAGGCGCTGGTGGTGCGCCACCAGAACGTCCGCCTGACCTACGCCGAGCTGCGCGGCAAGGTGGATGCCCTGGCCTGCGGCCTGCGCCGCCTGGGCCTTGCGCCCGGCGAGCGGGTCGGGCTGTGGTCGCAGAACAACCACGAATGGGCGCTGGCCCAGTTCGCCACCGCCAAGGCCGGGCTGGTGCTGGTCAACATCAACCCGGCCTATCGCCGCAGCGAACTCGAGTACGCCCTCAACAAGGTCGGCTGCCGGGCGCTGATCCTGTCGCCGGCCTTCAAAAGCAGCGACTACCTGGCCATGCTCGCCGACCTGGCGCCCGAGCTGGCCCACTGCGAACCCGGTCTGTTGCGCGCCCATCGCTTGCCTAGCCTCGAGATCGTGATCCGCCTGGGTGCCGAGCGCAGCCCCGGCATGCTCAACTTCAGCGACCTGCTCGCCCCGCCCGGGCGTGACGAGCTCGCCGACCTGGCCGAGCTGGGCGAGCACCTGCAGTTCGACGACCCGATCAACATCCAGTTCACCTCCGGCACCACCGGCAACCCCAAGGGCGCGACCCTGTCGCACCACAACATCCTCAACAACGGCTTCTTCGTCGGCGAGGCGATCCGCCTCTCCGAGGGCGACCGGGTGTGCATCCCGGTGCCCCTCTACCACTGCTTCGGCATGGTGATGGGCAACCTGGGCTGCATCACTCACGGCGCGACGATGGTGTATCCGTCCGAAGCCTTCGAGCCGCTGGCGGTGCTGCAGGCGGTGGCCGAGGAGCGCTGCACCGCCAGCTATGGCGTGCCGACCATGTTCATCGCCCAGCTCGACCATCCGGATTTCGCCGGCTTCGACCTCTCCAGCCTGCGCACCGGCATCATGGCCGGCAGCCCATGCCCGATCGAGGTGATGAAGCGCGTCATCGACAAGATGAACATGCGTGAAGTGACCATCGCCTACGGCATGACCGAGACCTCGCCGGTGAGCTTCCAGAGCGGCGCCGACGATTCCATCGAGCGCCGCGTGTCCACGGTGGGCCGCGTCCAGCCCCACTGCGAGGTCAAGATCGTCGACAACGAGGGCCGCATCGTCCCCCGCGGCACCCCCGGCGAGCTGTGCACCCGCGGCTATTCGGTGATGCTCGGCTACTGGGGCGACGAGGCCAAGACCGCGGAAGCCATCGACAAGGCCGGCTGGATGCACACCGGCGACCTCGCGGTGATCGACGACGAGGGCTTCTGCAACATCGTCGGGCGCATCAAGGACATGGTGATCCGCGGCGGCGAGAACATCTACCCGCGCGAGATCGAGGAGTTCCTCTACCGTCACCCCAAGGTGCTCGACGTGCAGGTGGTGGGCGTGCCCGACCCCAAATACGGCGAGGAACTTTGCGCCTGGATCATCGTCCGTGAAGGGCTGCGCCTCACCGAAGACGAGGTGCGCGCCTTCTGCCAGGGCCAGATCGCCCACTACAAGATTCCCCGCTACATCAGCTTCGTGGAGAGCTTCCCGATGACCGTCACCGGCAAGATCCAGAAATTCCAGATCCGCGAAAAAATGAAGCAGACCCTCGGCCTGCTGGACTCGGCCACGGCCTGAAGGGAAAAGCCATGAACCTACCCACCCGAGTCCGCATCGTCGAGATGGGCCCCCGCGACGGGCTGCAGAACGAGAAGCAGATCGTCAGCACCGAGATCAAGGTCGAACTGGTGGCCCGCCTCGGCGCGGCCGGCCTCCCGGCGATCGAGGCGGCCTCCTTCGTGTCGCCGCGCTGGGTGCCCCAGATGGGCGACGCCGCCGAGGTGATGGCACGGATCGAACGCCTGCCAGGCGTCAGCTACCCGGTGCTCACCCCCAACCTGCAGGGCTTCGAGGCCGCCCTGGCCGCCGGTGCCACCGAGGTGGCGGTGTTCGGCGCCGCCTCCGAATCCTTCAGCCGCAAGAACATCAACTGCTCCATCGCCGAATCCCTGCTCCGCTTCGAGCCGGTGATGGCGGCGGCCCAGGCGGCGGGCGTGCGGGTGCGCGGCTATGTCTCCTGCGTGCTGGGCTGCCCCTACGAGGGCGAGATCAGCCCCGAGGCGGTGGCCGGCGTGGCCGCCACGCTCTTCGAGATGGGCTGCTACGAGGTGAGCCTGGGCGACACCATCGGCGCCGGCACGCCGGGCAAGACGCGCCGCATGCTCGACGCGGTGGCGCGCCGGGTGCCGGTGGACAAGCTCGCCGGCCACTACCACGACACCTACGGTCAGGCGGTGGCCAACGTGTACGCCTCGCTGGAGGCCGGCGTGGCCTGCTTCGACAGCGCGGTGGCCGGCCTCGGCGGCTGCCCCTACGCGCCGGGCGCCTCCGGCAACGTCGCCACCGAGGACGTGGTATATATGCTCGACGGCCTCGGCATCGAAACCGGCATCTCGCTGGACGCACTGGTCGACACCGCCGGCTGGATCAGCGAGCGGCTCGGCCGCCCGCCGGCCTCCAAGGTGGCCCGGGCCGTGCTGGCCAAGCGCGCCAAGGGCTGCCACTGAACCCATCACCCAACCCACGACGACCCGCCGCCCATGAGCGGCGGGCATCTACCCCCAGAGCGTTTCATGAGTGTCCCTTCCCCCTGCATCAACCTGTGCCGCATGAGCCCTGCCAGCGGTTATTGCGAAGGCTGCCTGCGCAGCATCGCCGAGATCACCGAATGGGGCCGCGCCGACGACGGCCGCAAGCGCGCGATCCTGCACGAAGTCGCCCGCCGCAAGGCCGCCGCTGCAGCCGCCAGCGTCGACCCGCGGAGCCCGTCATGAGCCAGGACAACCCCTGCATCGGCATCTGCGAGATCGACGAGTCGGGCTACTGTGTCGGCTGCGGCCGTAGCGCCGACGAGATCTTCGGCGAGACCGACTCCCCCGCGCCCGATCAGGACGTCGCCACCGAAGTGCTCACGCCCGTCGCCGGCACCCCTGGCGACGCCTCCGGCTGAGCGGCCCGGCGTGACGCGCGTGCATCTGCCGCCCTCCATCCAGGTGCTGGAGCGGGGCTGGCTGTCGGCCAACAACGTGCTGCTGTTCGACGGTGGCGCGGCGTGCCTCATCGACAGCGGCTATGTCAGCCACGCCGGGCAGACCGTCGCGCTGCTGCGGCAGGCCCTGGGCGGGCGGCGGCTGGCCGGCCTCCTCAACACCCACTCCCACTCCGACCACATCGGCGGCAACGCCGCCGTCCAGCGGGCCTTCGGCTGCACCATCGGCGTGCCCGCCGGCATCGCGCCGGCCGTCGCCGCCTGGGACGAGGCGGCGCTGCTGCTCAGCGTGGCGGACCAGCGCGGCGAGCCCTTCGCGGCCGATCACCACGTGGCGGCCGGTGAGCGTCTCTCAATGGGCGGCTTCGAGTGGCAGGCGCTGGCGGCGCCCGGCCACGACATGGACGCCCTGGTCTTCCACTCGCCGGATGCCCGCGGGCTGATCTCGGGGGATGCCCTGTGGCGCAACGGCTTCGGCATCCTGTTCGCCGAGGTGATCGGCGATGGCGGCGGCCTGGAGGCTGCCCGGTCCACCCTCGAGGCCCTCGCGCGGCTGTCCGTGGACTGGGTCATCCCCGGCCACGGGGCGCCCTTCGTCGAGGTCGACGAGGCCCTCGAGGCGGCCTTCGCGCGCCTGCGCTACTTCGAGGAGGACGGTGCCCGCATCGCCCGCAACGCGATCCGCGCCTGCGTCACCTTCTGGCTGCTCGAGCGCCGGCGCGTGGCCCTCGACGACCTGCCGGCCCACCTGGCAGAGGTGCCCCTCTACCGGGAGGCCAACCGGCGCTTCCTCGGCCTCACGCCGGAGGCCCTGGCCGGTTGGCTGGTGGAGGAGCTGCTGCGCGCCGGCCGGGCCCGGCGCAGCGAAGGTTTTCTGGAAGTCACGTAAAGTCACGTTTGCGTGAGTTTTTGTGGCGCTTCGCGGTAGCGCGTGCGCCCACATTGTTTATCCTGTTGCGGCGTGGGCTGCATCTCTTGTCGCAAACGCCTGACAGACTGGCACCTTCAGACCGGTCGTCTTCCCGGAAACAGATTAGTCATGCAACTCGTCATCATCAGCGGCCTGTCCGGCTCCTGCAAGAGCGTCGCGCTCAATGTCATGGAGGATTGCGGGCATTACGTGG
>JAEUNU010000224.1 GCA_016789125.1 Zoogloea sp.
TAGCTCCGGGCGGAGGGCAGCAGCTGGTTGAGGTCGATGGCGACGCCTTCGGGCGAGTAATCGACGTGCTTCTCGAGGGGCAGGTTGTTCCACAGGGTCTGCACCAGCGGGTGCATCTGGCCACGCTCGAGGAGCACTGCCACCACCGCCAGGCGGCCGTCGAGATCCTTGTGCACCAGGTGCACCACCATCTCGAAGCCCTTGCCGTTGATGCGCTCCTCCGACGGGCGGTGGAAATGGAACTGCACCAGGTCGTAGTAGCGCCCCATCACCTGGAGGCTGCTGCCCGGCCCCACGGTGACCTGGACGGTGTGGCCGTTATCGACGATGCGGAACTGGGACAGCTTGTAGTCGAAGCGGATCGGCTCGAGCTCCACCTTGATGCCGTCGCGGATGTCGATCGGCGACTGGCGCTCGCCGGTGTTGCACAGCTGCCACTCGGGTTTCAGGGTGCCCCAGTTGGCCGGCGCGCCCTCGCCCTCGTAGCTCCAGTGGATCTCGTGGTGGGCCAGCGGCGTTCCGGCGGCGGCCGGGCCGTGGGCGGCGTGGGACTCGACCCTCACTGGCGCCGTGCGGACGACCCGCGGGCGCGGCCGCGGCGGCGGGGGCGGGGGCACATAGGCCGGCACGCGATGCACCTCCGGCGGCGCCTCGGCGTGGGCTCGTTTCTCGGCGGCCCGGGCCGGCGCTTCGGGCGCCCTCTCGGCCGGCTCGGCCTTGGGCGGCGGCGCCGGCTTGTCGATGAAGTTCTTCTTGATCGGCGTCGGCGCCTCCGCGCCGTGCTCGCCCTTGGCCTCGGCCACCTGGGTCACCGCGGCCTTCTCGGCACCCCGCGCGGGGCGATAGTCGGCGGTGCGCACCTCGGGCTTGGCGGCCGGCGCGGCCTGGGCACTCTGGGCCGCGCGGGAGGCGTTTTTGGCCAGCTGAGAGATGTCGGCCGGCTTGCACACGTCGCGCCACAGCTTCTCGTCGACGCTGCCGATGGCGATCGGCATGTCCTTCTCGACCTTGACCTTCTCGTCCTTCACGACGGTGGAATCGGCATCCAGATAGACCCGCTTGATCGTCGCGAAGGTCTGGTTGCGGCAGTCGTAGCGGTTGAGCGCCTTCACCGTAGTGTAGCCGGCGGCGGCGGCTTCGCTCTCGGAGAGCACAATGCGGCCCCAGGCCACCTTGGTGCCCGGGTCGGACTGCAGGATGCTGGCGCGGTCGAGTTCTATCGTGCGCTTCTTGTCGGACGCGACGGTCTGCCAGTCGGCGGCCATGGCGGCGGTGGAGCCAGCCAGTATCAAGAGGGCTGCCAGGGGATGCATGCGGTGGCGCATGGAACTTCTCCGGGGGAAAGGTGCGGGCCGACAGGCGGCCAGATGCTCCTTATTTCGGCCCGCGCCGGGCAAAGCTTTAGCGCCCCCTCGGAAAGGCGGAATAATCCCGCCAAATCTTGCATTTACCGCCTGCTTCCAGTACTTTTGCGCACGAACGTTAGGGGTGCCAGTGCGCAGGCCGCACGGCTGAGACTTACCCTCCGAACCTGATCCGGGTCGTGCCGGCGTAGGGAAACGTGGCTCCTGCCGCGTCCCATGCCCGCGGCCCTCCCAAGGAGCCTTCATGAACGCCAACGAAAAATTCCTCGCCTCGTCCGCCCAGGTCGACGAGGCCGCCGTCGCCCCGCTGCCCAACTCCCGCAAGATCTACGTCGAAGGCTCCCGCCCGGACATCCGCGTGCCGATGCGTGAGATCAGCCAGGCCGACACCCCCACCGGCTTCGGCGGCGAGAAGAACCCGCCGATCTTTGTGTACGACTGCTCCGGCCCCTACACCGACCCGCAGGCGAAGATCGACATCCGCTCCGGCCTGCCGGCCCTGCGCCAGGGCTGGATCGAAGAGCGCGGCGACACCGAGGTGCTGCCCGACCTGTCCTCCGAGTTCGGCCGCCAGCGCGCCGCCGACCCGTCGCTGAACGACCTGCGCTTCCCCGGCCTGCACCGCAAGCCGCGCCGCGCGCTGCCCGGCAGGAACGTCTCGCAGATGCACTACGCCCGCCAGGGGATCATCACCCCCGAGATGGAATACGTGGCGATCCGCGAAAACGTGAACCGCCAGCAATACCTCGAGAACCTGCGCAACACCGGCCCGATGGGCGAGAAGATGGTCAAGCTGCTGGGCCGCCAGCACAAGGGCCAGGACTTCGGCGCCAGCATCCCGGCCGAGATCACCCCCGAGTTCGTGCGCTCCGAAGTCGCCCGCGGCCGCGCCATCATCCCCAACAACATCAACCACCCCGAGAGCGAGCCGATGATCATCGGCCGCAACTTCCTCGTAAAGATCAACGCCAACATCGGCAACTCGGCGCTGGGCTCCTCGATCAACGAGGAAGTCGACAAGATGACCTGGGCCACCCGCTGGGGCGGCGACACGGTGATGGACCTGTCCACCGGCAAGAACATCCACGAGACCCGCGAGTGGATCATCCGCAACTCGCCGGTGCCGATCGGCACCGTGCCCATCTACCAGGCCCTCGAAAAGGTGAACGGCAAGGCCGAGGAGCTGACCTGGGAGATCTTCCGCGACACCCTCATCGAGCAGGCCGAGCAGGGCGTGGACTACTTCACCATCCACGCCGGCGTGCTGCTGCGCTACGTGCCGATGACCGCCAACCGCATGACCGGCATCGTCTCCCGCGGCGGCTCGATCATGGCCAAGTGGTGCCTGGCGCACCACAAGGAGAGCTTCCTCTACACCCACTTCGAGGACATCTGCGAAATCATGAAGGCCTACGACGTGGCCTTCAGCCTCGGCGACGGCCTGCGCCCCGGCTCGATCTACGACGCCAACGACGAAGCCCAGCTGGGCGAACTCGAGACCCTGGGCGAGCTCACCGACATCGCCTGGAAGCACGACGTGCAGACCATCATCGAAGGCCCGGGCCATGTGCCGATGCACATGATCAAGGAGAACATGGACCTGCAGCTCAAACACTGCAAGGAAGCCCCGTTCTACACCCTCGGCCCCCTGACCACCGACATCGCCCCCGGCTACGACCACATCACCAGCGGCATCGGCGCCGCCATGATCGGCTGGTACGGTACCGCCATGCTGTGCTACGTGACCCCCAAGGAGCACCTCGGCCTGCCGGACAAGAACGATGTGAAGGAAGGCATCATCACCTACAAGCTGGCCGCCCACGCCGCCGACCTCGCCAAGGGCCACCCGGGCGCGCAGATCCGCGACAACGCGCTGAGTAAAGCCCGCTACGAGTTCCGCTGGGACGACCAGTTCAACCTCGGCCTCGACCCGGACAAGGCCAAGAGCTTCCACGACGAGACCCTGCCCAAGGAATCCGCCAAGGTCGCCCACTTCTGCTCCATGTGCGGCCCGCATTTCTGCTCGATGAAGATCACCCAGGACGTGCGCGACTACGCCGCCGCCCAGGGCATCGGCGAGACCGAGGCCCTCGAGAAGGGCATGGAGACCAAGGCCATCGAGTTCGTGAAGACCGGCGCCGAGATCTACCACAAGGTGTAAGGGTGTAAGGGTTCAAGGCCGCGAGGCCTGATCCACCAAACCAACCGGGCCGCGCAAGCGGCCCGGATCGTTTGCAGCGTCGCCAGCGGGGCGCTCAGGCCCCGGCCGCGGCCGGCAAGCCCGCCGGGGCACGCCGTTCGAGCAGATCCCGGTACAACCAGGCCAGCCGCGCCGCCATCTCGGTGTCCGACCACTCCGCCGCATACGCGGGCGCATCCGCCGCCAAGCGCTGGCGGGCCGGAGCGTCGCCCAGCAGTCGGCCCACCGCCTCGCCAAAGGCTTCAGGCTCCGGCGGCGGCGCCAGCGAGGCCCGCCGCGGGCCGAGGATATCCACCGTGCCCATCTCGGCCAGCGCCACCACCGGCAGGCCAGCGGCCATCGCCTCCAGCAGCACCAGGCCCTGGGTCTCGGTGCGCGACGCGAACACGAACACATCGGCCGCCGCGTAGCAGGCCGGCAGCGCATCGGCCCGGTCGAGGTAGCCGATGAAGCGCACCGCCTCGCCCAGCCCTTCCCGCTTCACCCGGGCCGCAAGCTCGGCCCGTGCCGGCCCCTCGCCGGCAATCAGCAGCAGCACGTCCGGCCGCCGGCGCAGCGCATGCTGGAGTGCATCGAGCAGAAAGCCGATGTTCTTCTCGTGGGCCACCCGGCCGACGAAGAGCGCCACCGGACGCTCCGGCGCGATGCCGTGGCGGGCCCGGAAGGCCGCGCCGTCGCAGCCCCGGAAGCGCTCGATCGGGATGCCCGTCGGCAGCACGTGCAGCGGCACGCCCACGCCGTAGCCGAGCAGCCGCTCGCGCATCGCCGTGGACGGCACGATGACGCCATCCAGCGCGTTGCACTGGCGCCGCGACAGCCCCCGCGCCCGGCGCTTCAGCCAGCCGGCAGGGAGCCAGGGCGCGTAGTGCTGCAGGTATTCCTCGAACAGGGTGTGATAGGTGGCGATCGCCGGCAGCCCCAGCCGGCGGGCCGCCGCGAGGCCGGCGTAGTGGGCGACGAAGGGCGTCTGGATGTGCACCAGATCGCAGCCCTCGGCCGCGGCCAGCACCGCCCGGTGCATCGCGCGCCAGCCCACCAGGCGGTCCTCCCGGTCTCCCGGCACCGGCCAGCCAGCCACCCGCACGACGCCCGGCTCATCGGGCTCGGCACCATAGCGCGGCGCCACCAGGCGCAGCTCGACCCCCAGCGCAGCCAGCGTGCGGCGGAAGGTTTCGATGGACGTGGCCACCCCATTGACCCGGGGAAAATACACGTCGGACACCATCAGGATGCGCATTCAGACCTCCGCCGTTTCGAGCGCCGCCGCGTCCCGGGCGGCGGCCTGGGGGGCAGACTGAGGGGCGCCCCAGTGGATCAGCTCGAGCCGGCCGTCGAAGTGCTCGACGATGGCCGTGCACGAATCCACCCAGTCGCCGCAATTCACGTATTGCAGGCCGTCGATCTCGCGGATCGTCGCCCAGTGGATGTGCCCGCAGATCACCCCGTCGAGGCCGCGCTCGCGGGCCTGGTGCACCGCCGACTCCTCGAAATCGAAGATGAAGTTGAGCGCCGTCTTGACCTTGCGCTTGGCGTAGCCCGCCAGCGACCAGTAGCCCGAGATGCCCAGCTTGCGGCGCCCCCACGAGAACCAGCAGTTGAGCCGCACCAGCCAGTCGTAGGCCCGGTCGCCGAGCATCGCCACCCAGCGGTGATGGCGGGTCACCTGATCGAACTGGTCGCCGTGGATCAGCAGGAAGCGCTTGCC
>JAEUNU010000172.1 GCA_016789125.1 Zoogloea sp.
CGAACGGGACGGGCATGATGATCCTTCGCGGGTGGGCGGAAGTCCTGCCCGTTGGAGCAGCCGGGCGGCCCATTCGTTCAGGCCGCCGGCACGCTGCGGGAAAGCGTGGGCGTCAGTGCAGCCAGTGCCAGGCCTCGAGGCCGATCAGCACCGCCAGCAGGCCGGCCATCGCGGCGATCCAGCGGTTCTGGCGGCGGGTCTCGTCGGCCAGTCGGGCGACCTGGGCGGGCAGGGCGTCGCTGTGGGGGGCGGTGAGGTGCTGGTGGATCAGGCGCGGCAGCTGGGGCAGGGTGCCGGCCCAGTCGGGGGCTTCGTTCTTGAGCTGGTTGACCAGCGCACGCCAGCCGATCTGGTCGTTCATCCAGCGCTCCAGGAAGGGCTTGGCGGTCTTCCAGAGGTCGAGGTCGGGGTCGAGCTGGCGGCCGAGGCCCTCGATGTTGAGCAGGGTCTTCTGCAGCAGCACGAGCTGGGGCTGGACCTCCATCTCGACGCGGCGGGCGGTCTGGAACAGGCGCAGCAGGGTCTTGCCGAAGGAGATGTCCTTGAGCGGGCGGTCGAAGATCGGCTCGCACACGGCGCGGATGGCGCCCTCGAACTCGTCCACCCGGGTGTGGGCCGGCACCCAGCCGGCCTCGATGTGGGCCAGCGCCACGCGCCGGTAGTCGCGCTGGAAGAAGGCCAGGAAGTTGGTGGCGAGGTACTTCTTGTCGGAGTCGTTGAGGGTGCCGATGATCCCGAAATCGAGGGCGATGTAACGCCCGCGGGCCGGGCCCTCGGTGGCCACGAAGATGTTGCCCGGGTGCATGTCGGCGTGGAAGAAGCCGTCGCGGAAGACCTGGGTGAAGAAGATCTCGACGCCGGCCCGGGACAGGGCCTTGAGGTCGATGCCCTGGGCGCGCAGCTTGTCGAGCTGGGAGATGGGGATGCCCTTCATGCGCTCCATCACCATCACGTTGGTGGTGCACCAGTCCCAGTGCACTTCGGGCACCACCAGCAGCTCGGAATCCTTGAAGTTGCGTCGCAGCTGCGAGCAGTTGGCGGCCTCGCGCATCAGGTCGAGCTCGTCGCGCAGGTATTTGGAGAACTCGGCCACGACCTCCCGCGGCTTGAGCCGGCGGCCTTCGGGCCACACCTTCTCGAGCACCGTGGCGGCCGCGTCGAGGAGAGCCAGGTCGTGGGTGATGACGGGGGCGATGCCCGGGCGCAGGATCTTGACGGCGACTTCGGTGCCGTCGGGCAACTGGGCGAAATGCACCTGGGCGATGGAGGCCGAGGCCACCGGTTCGCGGTCGAAGCGGGCGAAAACTTCGTCCACCGGCTTGCCGTAGGCTTCGTGGAGCTGGGCCAGCGCCTCTTCGGTGGGGAAGGGCGGCACGCGGTCCTGGAGGCGGGCGAGCTCTTCTGCGATGGCCGGCGGCAGCAGGTCGCGGCGGGTGGACAGCATCTGGCCGAACTTGACGAAGATCGGCCCGAGGGATTCGAGGGCCTGGCGCAGGCGGGCGCCGGCAGGTTCGTCGAAACGGCGGCGGTAGCGGCTGAGCCAGGCCAGCCGGCCGGTCGGCTCGTTGGAGAGGATCATCTGGTCGAGGCCGTATTTCAGGCTGACGGAGATGATCTTGACGAGGCGAAAGAGGCGCACGGCGGCAGGCTTGGAGGAAAACGCGGATTGTGCCCGGAAAGCCCGGGCGGTGAAAGCGGCGGGCCGGCCTCAGCGCCGGCGGCGCGGGCGCTCGGGCGGCGGCGGAGGGACGCCCGGGTGGACCTGCTCGACGAGCCAGCGCACGGTGTTGCGGATGTCGCGCTTGAGGGCTTCGTCAGCGGCGGGCGTGCCGAAGTCGAGGCGGGCCAGGCCGTCGGCATCGACGCCGAAGGGGGGCAGGCGCCATTCCCGCTCGACCACGAAGAGGTGGTCGCCGTCGCGGATGGCCTTCTGGGCCAGCACGTAGCCGTAGCTGCGCTCGCCGAAACGCCCGCAGTAGGCGGTGCGGGTGGCGTGGGGCAGGCCGTCGCGCTCGCCGCTGGTGAGGCCGCTGGTGGTGAAGGGGCTGCAGTGGGAGGCGAGGCCGCTGGCGATGTGGCCGAGGTAGACGTCGGGGCTCATGCCCTGGTCGGCGAAGCGTTGCACGAGCAGATGGTCGCGGTAGTCCTCGAGCCCCTGGTCGCGGGGGATGTATTCCTCGTGGCGGACGCCCTGGCCTTCGCGCCACTCGACGACACGCCAGCCCACGCCGGCCGGGAGCGGCAGGCGCCAATCGAGGGTGGGGGCTTCGGCCAGCGCGCTGCCGGTTGCCAGCACGGCCGCGGCCGCCAGCACGGTGGCCGCGCCACGGCGGAGGGACGGCCGGAAGTGGCAATGGGTACGGCGGCGAAGATTCACGGCGTGACTCGCTGGGCTGCGTGATCCCTCAAACATACGCCATCCGGCAGGGCTTCGTCACCTCCGCTGCACTTTGTTGGCGCCCGGCGTGAGCGCGGCCGCCGGGAAGCCCCCCGCTTCGATATAATCCGGGACTTTTAGTCGCAGTTTTTTGCCATGAGCGCCGATTCCAAGACCCAGCTTGCCGACCTCCTGCGTGCCGCGCTCCTCAGCGTGGCCCCCGATCAGGCCGATACCCCCATCAACCTGGAGCGTCCGAAGCAGGCCGGTCACGGGGATTTCGCGAGCAACCTGGCCCTGCAGCTCGCCAAGCCCCTCAAGCGCAACCCGCGCGACCTGGCCAACCTGCTGCTGGCCGAGCTGCCGGCCTCCAGCCTGGTCGCCAAGGCCGAGGTGGCCGGCGCCGGCTTCATCAACTTCACGCTGGTCTCCGACGCCAAGACGGCCGTCGTGCAGCGCGTGCTCGAGCAGGGCGAGGCCTTTGGCCGCGGCCAGAAGAGCGGCGTCAAGGTGCAGGTCGAGTTCGTCTCCGCCAACCCCACCGGCCCGCTCCACGTCGGCCACGGTCGCGGTGCGGCCTACGGCGCGTCGCTCTCCGATGTGCTCGACTTTGCCGGCTTCGACGTGACCCGCGAGTACTACATCAACGATGCCGGCCGGCAGATGGACATCCTGGCGCTGTCCACCTGGCTGCGTTACCTCGACCTGTTCGGCATCGCCATCGCCTTCCCGCCCAACGCCTACCAGGGCGACTACGTGAAGGACATGGCGGCCCAGATCAAGGAGGCCCACGCCGACCGCTTCGCCAAGGTGAGCGCCGCCGACGTGCTGCAGGGCGCGCCCTCCGTCGAGGCCGATAAGGAAGGCCACCTGGACGCGCTGATCGCCAACGCAAAGAACCTGCTCGGCTCCGATTACGCCTGGGTGCACGGTTTCGCGCTCACCGAGCAGCTCGGCGACGGCCGTGAGGATCTGGAGGAGTTCGGCGTCACTTTCGACAAGTGGTTCTCCGAGCGCTCGCTGTTCGACACCGGCCTGGTCGAGAAGGCCGTCACCGAGCTCGAGGCTCGCGGCCACCTTTATGTGCAGGACGGTGCCAAGTGGTTCCGCTCGACTGCCTTCGGCGACGAGAAGGACCGCGTGGTGCAGCGCGAGAACGGCCTGTTCACCTACTTCGCGTCCGACATCGCCTACCACGCCAACAAGTACGAGCGCGGCTTCGACCGCATCATCGACATCTGGGGCGCCGACCACCACGGCTACATCCCGCGGGTGAAGGGCGCGCTGCAGGCGCTGGGCCTGCCGCCCGAGAAGCTCGACGTGGCGCTGGTGCAGTTTGCGGTGCTCTACCGCGACGGCCAGAAGGCGGCGATGTCCACCCGCTCCGGCGAGTTCGTCACCCTGCGTGAGCTGCGCAAGGAAGTCGGCAACGACGCCTGCCGCTTCTTCTACGTGCTGCGCAAGGCCGACCAGCACCTCGACTTCGACCTCGACCTCGCCAAGAGCCAGAGCAACGAGAACCCGGTGTATTACATCCAGTACGCCCACGCCCGCCTGTGCTCGGTGCTCGGCCAGTGGAACGGCGTGATGGCCGACCTGTCCGGCGCCGACCTCGCCCGCCTCGACAACGAGCGCGAGCTCGCCTTGTGCGCGCGCCTCACCGCCTTCCCCGAGGTCGTCCAGAACGCCGCGGCCGACTACGCGCCGCACCAGATCGCCTTCTACCTCAAGGATCTGGCCGGTGAGTTCCACAGCTACTACAACGCCGAGCGCATGCTGGTGGACGACGAAGGCCTCAAGCTGGCTCGCCTGGCGCTGGCCGCGGCGGTGCGTCAGGTGATCCGCAACGGCCTGGCGCTGCTGGGTGTCTCCGCTCCCGATTCGATGTAATTCCGGACTGTCATGACCCGCGATCAAAAGCCTCGCCTGCAGACCAAGAAACCCAAGTCGGCCAGCCGGGGGAGCACCCTGGTGGGGATTTTCGTCGGCCTGATCCTCGGTGCGCTGGTCGCGGCGGGCATTGCGCTGTACTTCACCTCGTCGTCGCCCTTCCCGAAGGCCAAGCCGGACGACAAGCCGGCGCCGGCGCCCCAGCCGCCGCGGCCCGCCAGCGAGCCGATCGCCCTGCCCGGCAAGGCGGGCGACAAGCCGGTCGAGAAGCCGCGCTTCGATTTCTACAACGTGCTGCCCAAGGGCTCCGACGCGCTCCCCGCCCCGGAAAAGCCCGAGGAGACCACCGAGATCGTCAAGCCCGAGAAAGCCGACAAGGCGGACAAGCCCAAGCCGGCCAAGGCCGACGAGGCGACCAAGCCCGCCAAGGACGAAAAGGCCGCCGACAAGGGCGACAAGGCCAGGGACGAGGCCGAGCGCGCCAAGGCCGAGGCGGCCCTCCTCGACAAGCCCGTGGCGCCCGAGAAGTTCTACCTGCAGGCTGGCGCCTTCGAAGATCCGTCCGAGGCGGACAACCTCAAGGCGCGTCTTGCGTTGATGGGGGTGGAGGCCAGCGTGCAGAAGGTCGAGGTGCCCGACAAGGGCACCATGCACCGGGTGCGCGTCGGCCCCTACATGGGCCAGGACGTGATGAGCAAGGCCCGCGAGCAGCTCAGTGCGAGCGGCATCAGCACCGCCATCGTGAAGATCAAGCCGAAGGAACCAAAACCCGTTCCGGCCCCTCAATGAGTGCTTTGAAGAATCTAGGAGTAAGCGTGATGCAGCGTCGTGACGTCCTCAAACAGCTTTCCGCGCTGGCGGTTCTCGGTGGCGTGGGCCTGCCGGCCCTGGCCCAGCCCGCCGGCTACGAGCTGGTGGCGCCGCCCCAGCCCACCGAGGCCAAGGGTAAGGTCGAGGTCCTGGAGTTCTTCCACTATGGCTGCCCCCACTGCAAGAGCTTCGATCCGCTGCTCGAGTTGTGGGTCAAGAAGCTGCCGGCCGACGTGGTCTTCGTCCGCGTGCCGGTGACCTGGGGCAACCCGCAGCTGATCGGCCTGGCCAAGCTCTTCCTGACCCTCGAGACCACCGGCGACCACGCCCGCCTGCACGGGCAGATCTTCGACGCGGTGCAGTCCGAGAAGCTGCCGCTGCACACCGAGGCGGGCGCCCAGGAGTGGGCGGTCAAGAAGGGCATCGACGCCAAGAAGTTCGCCGAAGCCTATCGTTCCTTCAACGTCAACGTGCGCCTCAAGCGCGTCGAAGAGCTGGGCCGCAACTACAAGGTCCAGGGCGTGCCGCTGCTGGCCATCGACGGCAAGTACTTCACGTCGGCGTCGATCGCCGGCAGCCACGAGGCCGCGCTCAAGTCGGCCGACCAGCTGATCGTCCGCGCCCGCGGCGAGCAGGGCCGGAAGTAAGCTGGTGGAGCCGCCCGCCCGGGCGGCACCTGCCGATCTCCCGATTCATCCCCCCATGCCATTGCGGGTCTTCATCACCGGCGCCTCCAGTGGCATCGGCGCCGCCCTCGCTCGCCAGTATGCCGCCGGCGGGGCCACGCTCGGGCTGGTCGGCCGCAGGCGGGACGCCCTCGACGCGCTCGCCCGCAGCCTGCCCGGCGAGCACGCGGTGTATCGCCTCGACGTGGCGGCAACGGCGGCGCTGGCCGAGGCCGCGGCCGATTTCAGCGGCCGCTTCGGGCTGCCTGACGTGGTCATCGCCAACGCCGGCGTGTCGGTGGGAACCCTCACCGAGGAGGCCGGCGACCTGGCCGCCTTCGAGCGGGTGCTGCGTACCAACGTGCTCGGCATGGTTGCCACCTTCCAGCCCTTCGTCGCTCCGATGCGCGAACGCGGCGAGGGCCGGCTGGTGGGCATCGCGTCGGTGGCGGGCATCCGCGGCCTGCCGGGGGCAGGGGCCTACAGCGCCTCGAAGGCGGCGGTGATCGCCTACCTCGAAAGCCTGCGTGTCGAGCTCTATGGCAGTGGCGTGAAGGTCGTCACCATCGCGCCGGGCTACATCGAGACGCCGATGACGGCGGTCAACGATTACCCGATGCCCTTCATGCTGCCGGCCGATGAGGCCGCGCGGCGCTTCGCCCGGGCCATCGACGCCGGCACCGGCTACACGGTGATCCCGTGGCAGATGGGTGTCGTCGCCAAGCTGCTGCGCCTCTTGCCCAACCCGCTCTTCGACCGGGTGTTCGCCCGCGCGGGGCGCAAGCCCCGCGGTCTGCTCGACACCTGAGCCGCCTCAGGCGAGCTGGGTGATCGCCGGCAGGTACTTGCGGCCCAGCGAGGCGGCCACCTGCGGGTGGGTCACCTGGCCGTTGCATATATTTAGCCCGGCCCGCAGCCCGGCGTCGTCCTTCAGGGCATCCTTCCAGCCCTTGTCGGCCAGGGTCAGGATGTAGGGCAGGGTTGCCGCGTTGAGGGCGTAGGTGGCGGTGCGGGCGACCGCGCCGGGCATGTTGGCGACGCAGTAATGCACCACGCCATCGACCACGAAGGTGGGGTCGGCGTGGGTGGTCGGCCGGGAGGTCTCGAAGCAGCCGCCCTGGTCGATGGCCACGTCCACGATCACCGCGCCGGGTTTCATGCGGGCCAGCATGTCGCGGGTGACCAGCTTGGGCGCGGTGGCGCCGGGGATCAGTACCGCCCCGATCACCAGGTCGGCCTGCATCAGCAGGCGCTCGATGTCGTCGCGGGTGGCATACAGCGTCTTGACCCGGCCGCCGTAGATTTCATCCAGGTGCCGCAGCACCGCCAGGGATTTGTCGATCACGGTCACGTCGGCGCCGATGCCGACGGCGGTGTGCGCCGCATTGTTGCCCACTGTGCCACCGCCCAGCACCAGCACCCGCCCCGGCTCGACGCCCGGCACGCCGCCGAGCAGCACGCCACGCCCGCCGTGGGATTTTTCGAGGGCCGCGGCGCCGGCCTGGATACTCATGCGGCCGGCAACCTCCGACATCGGCGCCAGCAGCGGCAGGCCGCCGCCGGGGGCGGTGACGGTCTCGTAGGCGATGGCGGTGATCTTGCGCTCCAGGAGTTCGTCGGCCAGGGCCGGGTTGGCGGCCAGGTGCAGGTAGGTGAGCAGCAGGTGATCGGGCTTGAGGCGGGCGGACTCTTCGGGCAGCGGCTCCTTGACCTTGACGATCATCTCGGCGGCGTCAAATACCGCCTCGGCGCTGCCCGCCAGCTCGGCGCCGGCCTGCTGGTAATCGGCGTCGCTGGCTCCGATGCCCAGCCCGGCGCCGGACTCGACGATCACCCCGTGCCCGTGGGAGACGACTTCACGCACGGCTCCGGGGGTGAGCCCGACCCGGTACTCATGGTTTTTGGTTTCTTTCGGGACGCCTATCTTCATGATTTCCTCCGTGGTGGATGGGCTGGCCTTGCTTGGCTGAGAGTCGACTCGCCGCCGCACGTTCCCATTAGGGCCGATGCCCTGAGATACTTGCATGATGACGATCAATACTTCGCAACATGCCTGGGCCGACGCGGCCGGGCAGATCCATCGGGCCCACGCCGGGCCCGCCCGCATCGTGTCGCTGGTGCCCTCGTTGACCGAGCTGGTGTGCGAGCTGGGGCTCACGGACCAGCTGGTCGGGCGCACTGGTTTCTGCATCCACCCGAAGGAGGCCTTGCGTCGGGTGCCCAAGGTGGGCGGCACCAAGGATGTGAACCTCGAGCGCCTGCGTGAGCTGGCACCGACCCACGTGATCGTGAACATCGATGAGAACCGGCGCGACTGTGCCGAGGAGATCGCCCGCTTCGTGCCCCACGTGATCGTCACCCATCCGTGCGCGCCGGAGGACAATCTGGATGTCTATCGCCTGCTGGGCGGCATCTTCGGGCGCCCGGCCGAGGCGGCGGCGCTGGCGGCGGACCTGCATGCGGCCCTCGACGAGGCGCGTCAGACCGGCGCGAGCCTGCCCCGCGAGAAGGCCTTGTACCTGATCTGGCGGGAGCCCTGGATGACGGTGGCGCGTAGCACCTACATCTCGGCGACCCTGGCTGCCGTCGGCTGGGACAGCTGGCCGCCGGAGGTGGAGCCGCGCTATCCGGCCTTCGAGTGGGGCGCGCCGTGGCTGGCGGCGGTGGATCGCGTGCTGTTGTCGTCCGAGCCTTACCGCTTCCGTGACCGGCACCTGGCTGAAGTCGAGGCGGCCGCGGGCCGGCCAGCATGCCTGGTGGATGGGGAGATGGCGTCCTGGTACGGCAGCCGGGCGGCGGCTGGCTTGCGCTATCTGGCGGCGCTGCGCCGCAAGCTCGCCGGCCTGGAATGAAACAACGCCCACCGCAAGGGTGGGCGCTGGCTGGCGGTGCGTGAAGGCTTCAGGAGGGCTGACGCAGCACCTGGTGCGGGGCCGGGATCGGCCAGTTGTTGGCGCCGCCGACTTCGGCCAGGGCCTTGTTGGTGTCGAAATAGACCTGCCAGTAATGGTCGTTGTGGCAGTAGGGGCGCACGACCAGTTTGGTGCCGGCGGCGTTGAACTCGAGGATCTCGACGTCCGGAGCCGGGTCGGGCAGCACGTTGGGGATCTGGGCGATGCGGGTGCGGATCAGCGTCATCGCCTGCTGCGGGTCGACGCTATGGGCGAGCTGGGCGGTGAGGTCCACCCGGCGGGCGGAGTTTGCGCTGAAGTTGACGATGTTGTCGGCGAACAGTTTGTTGTTGCCGATGGTGGTGCGCACGTTGTCGGGCTGGTCGATGGTGGTGGCGAACAGGCCGATCTCGCGGACGGTGCCGGTGATGCCACCGCCGCTGATGAAGTCGCCCACCTTGAAGGGGCGCAGGATGATCAGGAAGGCGCCCGCCGCGAAGTTGGCGAGCAGGCCGCTCCAGGCGGCGCCGATGGCGATGCCGGCTGCGGCCAGCAGGGCGGCGAAGCTGGTCGTCTCGATGCCGAACACCGACAGGATGACGATCACCAGCACGATGCGCATGACGACCCGCAGCGTTGCCTCGACGTAGCGGATGAGGGTCGGCTCGACCTTCTGGCGGGTCATGCCGCGGTTCGACAGATTGCCGACGAGGTTGATCACCCAGCCGCCGACGACCCACAGCAGGATGGCGCCGGCGAGCTGCCACGCCAGCGGTATGAGATAGGTGGTGACCAAGCTGCCCAGATCGAAATTCAGCGCGGATGACATGACAAATACTCCTCAGAATGGGTTCGAACCAGTCTAGCCAGACTTGAAGTAGGCCTGTGGCATGAAACGCAAACTATTGTGCCGTGAATGTCAGATCTGCGCTGGGCAGCAGTGACTGCAGGCGCTCGGGCGGGAGTATCGCGAAGCGCGCGGCGATCACCGGGCGGCGGCCCAGCTTGAGCACCAGCTTGTCGCGGGTGAGGAGGGCGCGGGCGCCGCTGTCGCGGGCCAGCTCGAGGAACTTCTGGTCGTCCCGGTCGAGGCAGGCGGGCAGCTCGCAGGCGGGGGCCTCGCTGGCCGGCACGAGGGTGCAGCGGGCCCGGTAGGCGGCGGCGATTTCCGCCTGGCGTTCCGGGCTCTGCTTGAACTGGCTGTAGGCCAGCACCCGGGCGAGCTCGCCTAGGCAGTCGTCGCGGGTGAACAGCGTGAAGGCGCCCTCATCGATGGCGGCGCGCAGCCGGGCGAGGGCGGGGTCTTCGAACATCCACAGGGACAGCACGGCGTTGGTGTCGAGCACCACGGGCAGTCCGGCGGGTAGCGGTGTTTCGAGGGTGTAGGTGGCCACGGTGGAGCTTGGAGAGGGAGCACGGCAAAAAAGAAGGGGGCCGAAGCCCCCTTCCGGATTACTGCGGATATTGCTTACGCGGCGGCATTGCTGCCGAGGCGGGCCTTGACGAAGGAGCCCGGCGCGTCTTCGAGAACCTTGAGGTTGCCCTTGACGGGGTCGCGGGCCGGCACCTTGCTGTCGTCCTGGGCCAGCAGCCAGGCCTGCCAGTCGGTCCACCAGGAGCCCGGGTGCTGCTCGGCGCCGGCGAAGAACTCATCGGCGGTGGCGGGGAGCTTGCTGCCCGGGTTGGTCCAGTAGCCGTACTTGTTGGCCGCCGGCGGGTTGACGATGCCGGCGATGTGGCCGGAGCCACCCAGCACGAAGCGTACGTTGCCGCCGAAGTTGAGGGCGCCGGAGTAGGTGCTCTTCCACGGGGCGATGTGGTCTTCGATGGCCGAGATGAAGTAGGTCGGGACCTTGATCTTGGAGAGGTCGATGGGCACGCCTGCGACCTCGATGCCACCCGGCTCCTTGAGCAGGTTCTTGAGGTACATGTTGCGCAGGTAGAAGCTGTGCATCTTCGCCGGCATGCGGGTGGAATCGGAGTTCCAGAACAGCAGGTCGAAGGGGAAGGGGTCCTTGCCCATCAGGTAGTTGTTCACCACGAAGGACCAGATCAGGTCGTTGGCGCGCAGCATGCTGAAGGTGCCGGCCATCTCGGAGCCTTCGAGGTAGCCGCGCTCGAACATCTTCTTCTCGAGGCTGTTGATCTGGCCTTCGTCGATGAAGACGGAGAGTTCGCCCGGATCGGCGAAGTCGGTCATGGTGGTGAAGAAGGTGCCGGAGGCGATCCGCTTGTCCTTCTTGGCGGCCATGTAGGCCAGCGTGGTGGCGAGCAGGGTGCCGCCCAGGCAGTAGCCGGCCGCGTTGATTTCCTTGGCGCCGGTCTGTTCGACGATGGCGTCGACGGCAGCCATGGTGCCCTCGAGCAGATAGGAGTCGAAACTCTTCTCGGCGAGGCGCTCGTCGGGGTTGACCCAGGAGATCACGAAGACGGTGTGGCCCTGATCGACACACCACTTGATGTAGGAGTTCTTCTCGCGCAGGTCGAGGATGTAGAACTTGTTGATCCACGGCGGCACGATCAGCAGCGGGCGCTTGAGGGCGTCCGGGGTGCTCGGCGTGTATTGCAGCAGCTGCATCATGTCGGTCTGGAAGACGACCTTGCCCGGCGTGGTGGCAACGTTCTTGCCCAGCTCGAAGGCGGTGGTGTCGGTCATCTTGACGCGCAGGTTGCCGTCACCTTCTTCGACGTCACGCAGCAGGTTGTTGAGGCCCTTGATCAGGTTCTGGCCGTGGCTCTTGACCGTCTCGCGGAAGACTTCCGGGTTGGTCAGCGCGAAGTTGGACGGCGACAGGGCGTCGATGTACTGGCGGGTGTAGAAGCTGACCTTCTTCTGCGACTGGTCGTCGAGGCCGTCCACCGACGACACGGTGTCGTGGATGTGGCGGGCGGTGATCAGGTAGGACTGCTTGATGAAGTCGAACAGGAAGTGCTCCTGCCATTCTTCGTCCTTGAAGCGCTTGTCGCTCTTGTCGGGGGCGGCGATCGGTGCGCTCGGGGTCATGCCCGAGAAGCGCATCATCGAGTGCTGCCACAGGGAGAAGTAGTCCCACACCAGGTTCATCTGGGCCTGGGCGAGGCGATAGGGGTTGGCCAGCAGCTTGCCCATCATGTCCATGAAGGCCTGGGCGATGCCGAGTTCGTCGGCCGGGGCGCTGATGCCCTTCTTGACCTGCTTCTGAATGTGGTCAGACAGCAGTTTGGAGGCCCGTTGTGCAACTTCGGCGTAGGTCTTGGCGACTTCTTTGGGATCCGGCAGTTCGGATTTTGTAGCTTCTCTTTCGGGCGCAGCCATTGTGGCTCTCCTTGTTAATTGCTTTTGACGAAACGGACAATGCCATCGATCCCCTCGACCTTGCGCACATCTCCCTTGTGTTCGAGATGGTTCAGGTGGGCGATCGCCTCTCCCATGGCGAACATGACCTGGTGCGTATCCAGCTGGCGCGGGAAGAGCGTGCTGAGAAGCTCCCCGGCGCTGCGTGGTTCGGCGCAGGCCGCAAGCAATTCCGCGCATCGTGCATCGTGATGTTCGATCAGTTGCGCCACACGCAAGCCGATGTTACGGAACGGATTACCGTGGGATGGTAGCACGAGAGATGCTTCAGGCAAGCGCTCGAAACCGCGGATCGATGCCAGGAAACGGCCCAGCGGATCGTCATCCGGCGCGGCGGCGAAAACGCTGACGTTGGTGGAGATGCGCGGCAGCAGCATGTCGCCGGAAATCAGCACGCCAGCCTCGGCGCACCACAGCGAGCTGTGCTCGGGCGAGTGGCCGTAGCCGGTGATCACCTCCCATTCGCACCCGCCGATGACGAGGCGGTCGCCGCCGTAGAGGCGCCGGTAGCTGGCGGGCAGCGAGGGGACTCCGCGTCGGTAGGCATTACCGCGGCTGACGAAGGCCTGGCAGCGCTCCTCGTCGAGGCCATTGCGGCGGAACTGGGCCACCATATCGGTCTCGTTGTAGCCGGGCAGGGCGTTCCAGACGGCGTGGCCGGCCAGGAACTCGCCCAGGCTCATGCTCACCTGGGCGCCGGTGCGCTCGGCCAGCCACTGGGCCAGGCCCAGGTGGTCGGGGTGGTAGTGGGTGACGATGATCCGCGTCACCGGCTTGCCGAGGCGGCCGAGGATGGCGTCCCAAGCTTCGCGGGTGCTGTCGATGTCGTAGCCGGTGTCGACGATCGCCACGCCCTCGCCGTCGTCGAGCAGCCACAGGTTGATGTGGTTGAGGGCGAAGGGCAGGGTCATCCGGATCCAGTGCACGCCGGGGGCGACCGTTATGGTCTCGCCGGGGGCCGGCAGGGTGGGGAAGGGGTATTCGAGTTCGGGGGCCATCTGTTCTCCTGCTTGTTGTTGTGCATCGGCGGCGCGTTGCCCGTGCCGACGAAATCTGATTAACTGGCCCGCCTGTCGACCGCCGCCGGGCACCTGCCCGATCTGATCCGACCCATGAGCCAGCAACAAACCTACACCATCAGCGATCTTGCCCGCGAGTTCGGGATTACCCCGCGGGCGATCCGTTTCTACGAAGGTGAAGGCCTCCTTTCGCCGGAGCGGGCCGGCAGCAAGCGCATCTACTCCAAGCGCGACCGCACCAGCCTGCGCCTGATCCTGCGCGGCAAGCGCCTCGGCCTGTCGCTGGCCGAGATCGGCGAGCTGATCGGCATGTACGACGGTGTCCGCAACTCGGTGCCCCAGCTGAAGCGTTTCGTCGATGTGCTCGACGAGCGCCGCCGCGCCCTCGAACAGCAGCGCGAGGACATCGTCGCGGTGCTCGACGAGATCGGCATGCTCGAGCGCCAGTGCCGCGCCTTGCTGGCCGAGAACCCCGCCGGTGCCGCCGAGGCCCGCGCCGAGCTCGTCGCCCGCGTGAAGCTCAACGAGAGCACTTGATTTTTTTGGTGGTTGGTTTACGTTTACGTAAACGTAACAAAACGGCGTCGGCAAGCCAAGCTGCTCGTTGGCCAGGCTGCCGCCGGACGAAGGAAAACGCCGCCGCCATGTGCTCTTCCTTCGGGGTTAAAGTAGCTGGCGGAGCAGTCCCATAAAAACAGACGCACGAGAGGAGACCCACCCATGCACATTCCCAGCCTTGACTTCCACCTGGGCGAAACCATCGAGGCCCTGCGCGACACCGTGCAGGCCTTTGCCGCCAAAGAGATCGCCCCGCGCGCCGCCGACGTCGACCGGGACAACCTGTTCCCGGCCGACCTCTGGAAAAAACTCGGCGACCTCGGCCTGCACGGCATGACCGCCCCCGAGGAATACGGCGGCACCAACATGGGCTACCTGGCCCACATCATCGCCCTCGAAGAAGTCTCCCGCGCCTCGGCGTCGGTGGGCCTCTCCTACGGCGCCCACTCCAACCTGTGCATCAACCAGATCCGCCGCAACGGCACCGAGGCCCAGAAGCAGAAATACCTGCCCAAGCTGATCTCCGGCGACCACATCGGCGCGCTGGCGATGAGCGAGCCCAACGCCGGCTCCGACGTCGTCAGCATGAAGCTGCGCGCCGACAAGAAGGGTGACCGCTTTGTCCTCAACGGCGCCAAGATGTGGATCACCAACGGCGGTGACGCCGACACCCT
>JAEUNU010000198.1 GCA_016789125.1 Zoogloea sp.
CCTGCGGGCCGTCTGCCTCGCGCTGCTGCTCGGCACGCCGCAGGCCTTCGCCCACGAAGGCCACGACCACGCTGCCGATGCCGCGCCGCCCGCCGCCGATGCTCCGCGCCGCCTCGCCGACGGCCGGGTGATGCTGGCCAAGCCGGCC
Organism: Zoogloea sp.; assembly: GCA_016789125.1. Lineage (GTDB taxonomy): Bacteria > Pseudomonadota > Gammaproteobacteria > Burkholderiales > Rhodocyclaceae > Zoogloea. Next base: position 149 of record JAEUNU010000198.1, read on the forward strand.
CAGCGCAGCTGGCAGCTGCGCACCCGCATCGCCGTGCTCGAGGACGCGGCGCCGGCCGTCGAGCTGCCCGGCCGGGTGGTGGCCGATCCGTCGGCGGGCGGGCGGGTGCAGGCGCCCTTCGCCGGCATCGTCGAGCCCGGCCCCAAGGGCCTGCCGCTGCCCGGCCAGGCGGTGAAGGCCGGCGAGGTGCTCGCCTGGCTGCGCCCCAGCGTGGCCCCGATGGAGCGCTCGGCGCGCCTCGCCGAGCAGGCCGACGTGGCCGCCCGTCTCGCCGTGGCCCGCCAGCGTGCCGCCCGCCTGGCCCAGCTGGAGGGCAGCGTGGCGCAGAAGGACATCGACGCCGCCCGCGCCGAGGCCGACGGCCTGGCCCGCCAGCACGCCGCCCTCGGCTCTGCGCTCGCAGGCCGCGAGGCGCTGCGGGCGCCGCTGGCCGGCGTTGTGGCGGCGGGCTTCGTGCTTGCCGGGCAGCGGGTCGAGGCCGGCGTCGAGCTGTTCGAGCTGGTCCGCCCCGACCGCCTGATGGTCGAGGCGCTGGCCTACGACCCGGCCATCGGCGCCGCGATGGGCGCGGGCAGCGCCCGCGGCGAGGCCGGCGGGGCCAGCTTCGCGCTGCGCTTTGCCGGCGGCGGGCGCAGCCTGCGGGAGGGCACGCTGCCGCTGCTGTTCCGCGTGGAGGGCGCACCGCTGCTGGCGGTGGGCCAGCCGGTGAAGGTGTTCGCGAGCCTGCCCGGGCAGGGCGCCAGGGGCGTGGTGCTGCCGCTGGCGGCGGTGAGTGGCAGCGGCGAGGCGGCGACGGTGTGGGTCCATGAGGCGCCCGAGGTGTTTGCGCCGCGGCGGGTCCAGGTGGCGCCGCTGGATGCGGGCCGGGTGCGGGTGCAGGGCGGCCTCACGCCCGGTGAGCGGGTGGTGGTGCAGGGTGCGCCGCTGCTGGGAGCGGTGCGATGACGCCGGCCCGCACCAACCTCTTCGACCGCCTGGTGGGCTGGAGCCTGGCCAACCGCCTGTTCGTGCTGGCCGCCGCGCTGGCCCTGCTGGCGGCGGGGGCCTTCGGGCTGCAGCGCCTGCCGGTGGATGTCTTCCCCGACCTCGACAAGCCCACCGTGACCCTGATGACCGAGGCCGGCGGAATGGCGCCGGAGGAGGTCGAGCAGCTGGTCAGCTTCCCCCTCGAGACCGCGATGAACGGCATGCCCGGCGTCACCCGGGTGCGCTCGGTGTCGGGCGTGGGGCTGTCGCTGGTGTATGTGGAGTTCGACTGGGGCAGCGACATCTGGCGCAAGCGCCAGAGCGTCAACGAGCGCCTGGCCGCGGTGCGCGAGCGCCTGCCCGCCGGGGTGGTGCCGCAGATGGGGCCGATCGCCTCGATCATGGGCGAGGTGCTGCTCATCGCGCTGCCCATCGACCCGGCCCGGGCCAGCCCGCTGGCGGTGCGCGAGTACGCCGACTGGGTGCTGCGCCCGCGCCTGCTGGCGGTGCCCGGAGTGGCCCAGGTGATCCCCATCGGCGGTGGCGTGAAGCAGTGGCGGGTGATGCCCGACCCGGCGCGGATGCGCGCGCTGGGCGTCGGGCTCGACGCGGTCGAGGCGGCGGTGGCGGGCTTCGCGGCCAACAGCGCCGGCGGCTTCATCGACCGCCAGGGGCAGGAATGGCTGATCCGCGGCATCGGCCGCAGCCGCCGCATCGAAGACCTGGCCAGCCTGCCGGTGGGCGCGCCGCGGGGCGTGCCGGTGCGCCTGTCGCAGGTGGCCGAGGTGGGCTTTGCGCCGGCGGTGGCGCGGGGCGGGGCGGGCTTCGACGGCAAGCCGGCGGTGATCCTGTCGGTGCAGAAGCAGCCGGGCATCGACAGCATCGCCCTCACCCGCGCGGTCGAGGCGGTGCTGGCCGACGTGGCAGGCAGCCTGCCGGCGGGTATCGCGGCGCCGCGCTTCCTGTTCCGCCAGGCGGATTTCATCGAGGCGGCGCTGGGCAACGTGGGCGAGGCCCTGCGCGACGGGGCGATCCTGGTGGCGGTGGTGCTGTTCGCCTTCTTGCTGAATGTGCGCACCACGGCGATCTCGCTGGTGGCGATCCCGCTATCGCTGCTGGCGGCGGTGCTGGTGTTCCGGCTGCTCGGGCTGTCGATCAACACCATGACCCTCGGCGGGCTGGCGATCGCGATTGGCGAGCTGGTGGACGACGCGGTGGTGGACGTGGAGAACGTGCTGCGCCGGCTCCAGGAGAACCGCCGCGCGGCCCGCCCGCTGCCAGCCCTGCAGGTGGTGGCGCGGGCCTGCAGCGAGGTGCGCTCCGGGGTGGTGCTGGCCACCGCGACGGTGGTGCTGGTGTTCGTGCCGCTGTTTGCGCTGCCCGGCATGGAGGGGCGGCTGTTCGTGCCGCTGGGGCTGGCCTACATCGTGGCGATCCTGGCCAGCCTGGCGGTGGCGGTCACGGTGACGCCGGTGCTGTGCGTGCTGCTGTTGCCGCAGATGCCGCGCCTGATGCACGGCGACGGCTGGCTGGTGGCGCAGCTGAAGGCCGCTCAGGCGCGCCTGCTGGGTTGGGCGTTGCCGAAGAGCGGCCGGGTGCTGCTGGCCGCGCTGGCGCTGGTGCTGGCCGCCGCGGCCAGCGTGCCCTTCTTTCCGCGCAGCTTCCTGCCGCCCTTCAACGAGGGCACCCTGACGGTCAACGTGATCCTCCAGCCGGGCATCGCGCTGGCCGAGTCCGAGCGCGTCGGGCAGCTCGCCGAGACCCTGCTGCGTGGCGTGCCGGAGGTGCTGCAGGTGGGCCGCCGCACCGGCCGGGCCGAGCTCGACGAGCACGCCGAGGGCGTGCATTCCAGCGAGCTCGACGTGGACCTGCGCCCCGACGGCCGCCCCCGCGCCCAGGTGATCGCCGACATCCGCACGCGCCTGGCCGGGCTGCCGGCCAGCGTGTCGGTGGGCCAGCCGATCGCCCACCGGCTCGACCACCTGCTCTCCGGGGTGCGCGCCCAGATCGCCGTCAAGGTGAGCGGCGACGACCTCGACGAGATCCGCAGCCTGGCCGAAGCCCTGCGCGCGCGCTTTGCCGCGGTGCCCGGCATCGCCGACCTGCAGGTCGAGAAGCAGGTGCGCATCCCCCAGCTGCGGGTGGTGCTGGACTACCCGGCGCTGGCCGCCCACGGCATCGCTCCAGCCCAGGCCCTGGGTGTGGTGCAGCGCCTGGTGGGTGGCGAGCGGGTCGGCGAGGTGGTGGATGGCGGGCGACGCTTCGACCTGGTGATGCGCCTGCCCGACGCCGAGCGTGACCCCCAGCGCCTTGCCACGCTGCCGGTGGCGACGCCCCTGGGCAGCGTGCCGCTGGGCCAGCTTGCGCGCATCGAGGTGGGCGAGGGCCCCAACCAGATCGCCCGCGACCGCGGCCGGCGGCGCATCGTGGTGTCGGCCAACGCCGCGGGCAGTTTGTCGGAGGTGGTCCGCGAGATGCGCGCCGTGGTGGCCGCCACACCGCTGCCTGCCGGCGTGACGGTGGACATCGAAGGCCAGTTCCAGGCCCAGGAGGAAGCCCAGACCCGCATCGCCGGGCTGGCCGCGCTGTCGCTGGCGCTGGTGTTTCTGGTGCTCTACGGGCGCTACCGCTCGCTGCGCCTGGTGGGCATGGTGATGGTCGGCATCCCGGCGGCGCTGGTGGGCGCGGTGGCGGCGCTGGCGCTGGCGGGCCAGCCGCTGTCTGTGGCGGCGCTGGTGGGTTTCGTCACCCTCACCGGCATCGCCACCCGCAACGGCATCCTCAAGATCAGCCACTACCTGCACCTCCATCAGGCCGAGGGCGAGGCCTTCGGCGATGCCCTGGTGGTGCGCGGCGCCCGCGAGCGCCTCACCCCGGTGCTGATGACCGCCCTCACCGCCGCGCTGGCGCTGGTGCCGCTGCTCCTGGCCGCCGAGGCGCCGGGCAAGGAGATCCTCCACCCGGTGGCGGTGGTGATCTTTGGTGGCTTGGTCAGCTCGACCCTGCTCGATGTCCTGCTCACGCCCTTGCTGTTCCGCCGCTATGGCGGGCCGGCGCTGGCGTCCCTCGATTCCGATCCGTCCCAAGGAGACACACCATGAAGCTGAACACTCTCGTCCTCGCCGCTGCCGCGCTGTTTGCCGCCCCGGCCTTCGCCCACGACGACGCCACCCTCGACGCGATGGCGGCACCCCACGGCGGCCAGCTGCGCATGTCTGGCGCATATCACCTGGAGCTGGTGCTGGCGAAGGACGCCCGCGCCGACGCGCCTGCCCCCGTGCGCGTTTACCTCAGCGACCACGGCGGCAAGCCCATGCCGGTGGCCGGGGCCAGCGCCAGCGCGCTGCTGCTCTCGCCGGCCGGCAAGCAGAGCGTGGTGCTGGCCCCGGCGGGCGACCGCCTGGAGGGCAAGGCCCGCTACGCCGCCGACCCGGGCATGAAGGTGGTGGTGACCCTGAAGCTCGCCGACGGCCAGACCGAGACGGCCCGCTTCGAGCCCTTCCGGCCCCGCTGAGCCACCGGCCTCCCGCTCCGTCCTTGCCAGCCGGCCGCCATTGGCTATGCTGAATCGAGCGGCAATGACCCTGTCGGCGATAGCGTCTTTTGACACAGGCCTTCGGCGCGCCTCCGGGGGCGCTGTAGGTGCGAATTTATTCGCACTCAGCCGGCAAGATTGGGCGAGGTCCTTCATTCCACCTCCGCGTGCGAATGAATTCGCACCTACAGGCAGGTGTTACCGTTTTCGCGTTTCTCACGGCTGACCGACAAGGGTGATCGCGGCGTAACGCCCGGCGCAGCGGGCGCAAGGGAGGGGAAGATGCCCATCGATAAAGCGGAGCAACAGCTGGCCCTGTCGCCGGTGGACGACGACGGTCTCTCGCGGCCCCGGCCGGGCGTGGCCCTGTGCCTGTCGGGCGGCGGCTACCGGGCGATGGTCTTTCACCTGGGGGTGCTGTGGCGGCTCAACGAGCTGGGCTACCTTGCCCGGCTCGATCGCATCTCCAGTGTATCCGGGGGCTCTATCACCGCCGGGCTGCTGGGCCTGCGCTGGCGCCAGCTCGACTTTGAAGGCGGCGTGGCGCGGGGGCTGGTGACCCAGGTGGTGGAGCCGATCCGCGCCTTCGCCCATCACGCGGTGGACGTGGGCTCGGTGCTGAAGGGGGTGTTCCTGCCCGGCTCGATCAACGACAAGGTGGCCGACGCCTACCGCGAGCACCTCTATGGCGACGCCACCCTGCAGGATCTGCCCGACGACCCGCCGCGCTTCGTGATCAACGCCACCAACGTGCAGACGGGCAGCCTGTGGCGCTTCTCCAAGCCCTACATGCGCGACTACCAGGTGGGCGAGGTGAAGCACCCGACGCTGCCGCTGGCGGTGGCGGTGGCGGCATCGTCGGCGTTTCCGCCGGTGCTCTCGCCGGCGCGGCTGCGCCTCGACCCGGCCGACTTCAGCCCGCCCGAGGGCGAAGCCTTCCACCACCCGCCCTTCACCCGCGACGTCTACCTCACCGACGGCGGGGTGTATGACAACCTCGGCCTCGAGACCGCCTGGAAGCGCTACGAGACCATCCTGGTGAGCGACGCCGGCCTCGCCATGGGCGTCGACCCCGACCCCGGCATCGACTGGGCGAGCCACACCAAGCGGGTGCTCGACATGGTCGACAACCAGGTGCGCGCGCTGCGCAAGCGCCAGGTGATCGCAGGCTTCCTGCGCGGCGACCGGATGGGCGCCTACTGGAGCGTGCGCTCGAAGATCGGCGACTACGGCCTCGCCGACGCGCTGCCCTGCCCGGACGCCCACACCGCCGAGCTGGGCCGCCTGGCCACCCGCCTCGCCGCGATGCCCGACGACACCCAGGAGCGCCTGATCAACTGGGGCTACGCCATCTGCGACGCGGCGGTGCGCCGCTGGGTGGACCGCACCCTGCCGCCGCCGGCCGGCTTTCCGTACCCGCGGGGGGTTTAGGCGGACAGCGGCGGCCGGCTGCCGCCCGCGGCCGCGCCTGCGCCGATCACCGCCCCGGCGCGAGGGGCTCGCCCACCGTTTGGCGGCCTGCAGCCCGGCCGCGACAGGGCCGGCCCGCGCCGTCCATCCACGCCCTGGCACCGTGCTGCGTCGCAGGCGGACATCCCGTGCTAAGTTTGCGCTCCCCTTTCGCAGGAGCGCGCATGTCGCCGAGTTTCAAGGCCGGGGCCCGGGAGGGCTTCCGGGTGTGCCTGCCGGTGTCGGTGGGCCTGGTCCCGTGGGCGCTGGTCACCGGGCTGGCCATGGTGAGCGCCGGCTTCACGCCGGTGCAGGCGATGGGCATGAGCTTCATCGTCTTCGGCGCCACCGCCCAGCTCGGCACCCTGCCGCTGATCGCCATCGGTGCGCCCTGGTGGTTGATCCTCGCCACCGCGCTGGTGGTCAACCTGCGCTTCCTCATCTTCAGCGCCGCGCTGGCCGGGCCCCTCGCCGGCGGCACGCTACTGCAGCGCTGGCTGTGCGGCTACCTGCTCACCGACGGCGTCTTTGCCACCTGCCTCGAACGCCTGCGCAGCGACGCCGACCCGGTCTGGCGGCTGGGCTACTACCTGGCGCCGTCCCTGTGGTGCGCGCTGGTGTGGCAGAGCTCCACGCTCACCGGCGTGCTGGCGGCGGGGGCCATCCCGCGGGGCTGGTCGCTGGAGTTCATGGCCAGCATCGCGCTGCTGGTGCTCCTGGTGCCGATGGCGCGGGTGCGCCCGATGCTGGTGGCGATGCTCACCGGCGGCGTGCTGTCGGTGCTGCTGCGCGGCCTGCCCCTGCGCCTGGGGGTGATGGCGGCGATCGTGGCCGGCATCGCCGCGGGCTTTGCCACCGAACACCTGCAGAAGAAGGCGGAGGCCCGATGAACTACGACGCGAGCCTGTGGCTCACCTTCATATTGATCGGCCTCGCCACCCTCCTGCCGCGGGCCAGCTTCATCGTGCTCGGCCAGCGCGCCAGCCTGCCCGAGGCCGTGCAGAAGGCCCTGCGCTACGCCCCCGCCGCCGCCCTGGCGGCCATCGTGGTGCCCGACGTGGTGCTGGTGAACGGCGCGCCGGAGCTCTTCAACCCCAAACTCGGCGCCGCCATCGCCGCGGTGCTGGCTGTCACCCTGTCACGCAACCCGTGGCTGCCCTTCGTGGCGGGGATGGCGGTGTTGTGGGGGCTGAGGTGAGGGCGACTCGCACCCGCCGTGATCGCACCGCGAGGTCTCGAATCACGATCACGCGGGCGCTTGCCCGTGATTCGAGGCTGCGCGATACGGATTAGCCGCCTCGTGATGCGGGCAAGCCGAGGCGAATTACGATCTTGCGCCCGCATTTCACGAACACGCGGCGGCGTGATGGCATAACGAGGCCGCGAATCTTTATCACGCGGCGGCGTTATACGAAAACGATAGGAAAAATTCGAATCACGAGCCCTTGTGATTCGAGCTTTGGCTATCGTGATCGAGAAATCATAGGGCTAATCATCATCATGCGGCCTCGTATCAAGGGAACGCGCTATCGAGTCTTGATCACGAGGGGGCTAATCGCGATCACACGGCGGTGTGATCGTGTAACGAGGGGGTGTTGCAGGGAGTGGGGCGTCCATATCGGCACTTCAAGGCCCGGCGAAGCGATCGAGAAGACGGCGACATGCTTGGGGGCGTGGTCGCCCTGCAACCTAAAAACGCTTCGGCACAGCTACGCCGCCCTTGCGCAGGATGCCAGCCTCGACCCGGTAGATGTCGGGTACATTGATTTTGCCATTGCTTCGTTCATCCATCACGGCGACGGATTTCATTGCTTCGAGCAACGCCTCTAACCCTAGGCTGTCTGTCAGTCCAGCCGGCGTCTTTGACACCTCCCCATAAGTAGATGATTCGATGGCCTGCAGGACGTGGTGTTCCTCCCACAGCTGGAAGAGCTGGGAGCGCAACATTGGGACGAACTGTCGCTTCAGCGCTTCCAGTGACGGACGAATCCACTCGTAGTCTTCATAGAGCTCGTTTAAGCGGCTTTGGGACGCCG
>JAEUNU010000218.1 GCA_016789125.1 Zoogloea sp.
GCCTGGACCATCCACGTGGGCGACACCGCCCCCCAGGCCGCCGGCGTGATCCACACCGACTTCGAACGCGGCTTCATCCGCGCCCAGACCATCGCCTTTGAAGACTTCATCAAGTACAAGGGCGAAGCCGGCGCCAAGGAAGCCGGCAAGATGCGCTCCGAAGGCAAGGAATACGTGGTGAAGGATGGCGATGTGCTGAACTTTTTGTTCAACGTCTGAGCCTCCTCCGCTTCACGGGCTGCACGCAAAACGCCGGGGAAACCCGGCGTTTTGCGTTGGAGGCGCCACCGCGTGCGCTACAGCCCGAACCGATACCCCTCCGCCGGGTGCAGCACCCAGCCGGTGTCACCGGTGAGCTCCAGCACCTGGCTGTGGTACTTCAGCACCGCGGCCCGGTGGGCGATGCTGATCAGCGTGGTGCCGGCCTCCAGCAGCAGGTGGTAAAGCGAGGCCTCGTTGGCGTTGTCGAGGGCGCTGGTGGCTTCGTCGAGGATGGCGTAGCGAGGCTGGAACAACAGCACCCGGGCGAAGGCGAGGCGCTGCTGCTCGCCGATGGAGAGCACCTTCTCCCAGTCCATCTCCACCTCGAGGCTGCCGAAACGCTCGGCCAGGTCGGCCAGGTTGACCTGCTCCAGCACCTTCAGGAGGCGCGCGTCGGACACCGTGCCCGTCTTGTGCGGGTAGAGCAGCTGGCTGCGCAGGGTGCCGAACTGCATGTAGGGCTGCTGGGGCAGGAACAGCATCTCGCTCGCCGGTGGGCGCAGGATGCTGCCGCTACCCGCGTACCACAGCCCGGCGATGGCCCGCAGCAGCGAGCTCTTCCCGCAGCCGCTGTCGCCGACGATCAGCAGGCTCTCGCCCGGCTTCACCACCACCGACAGGTTCTGCACCAGTATGCGCTCGTAGTTCGGCGTGTGCAGGGTGACGTCCTGCAGGGCCAGGTGGGGGGCTTCGGCCGAGCGGATGGTGCTCCCCTTGCGCGGCTGCAGCTCGGCGGCGGGGCCGAGCACCCGGGCCAGGGTGTCGAGGCGATCGACGCCGGCGGTGAAGCGGGAGAGGCTCTCGAAGTTCTCGACGATCAGCGAGATGGCGCTCAGCACCGCCGCAAAGGCGCCCGCCGCCTGCACCGCGCGCCCCACCTCGAGCTCGCCCGACAGTACCTGGGAGGCCACGATGGCGCTGGGCAGCACGATGTTCATCAGGCTGTAGGTGTACTGGAAGAAGTTTAGCCCCAGCTGCTGGCGGATCAGCTGCTTGAAGTTCTTGAAGGCCGCGCTGAAGCGGCGCCGCACCTGGTGCAGCTCCTGGGCTTCGCCCCGGTAGAAGGCGATCGACTCGGCGTTGTCGCGCACCCGCAGGAGGCTGTAGCGGAAATCCGCCTCGCGCCTGATCTGCTGGAAATTGAGGCTCATCAGCCGCGAGCCGAAGAACACGATGGCGATCAGGGTGCCCGAGACGGCGTACGCCACCAGCACATACACGAGCTCGTGGGAGATCGACCAAAGCACCCGGCTGAAGGCGATCAGCTGCAGGAAGGAGCCGATGAAAATCAGCAGAAAATACAGGGAGCGTGAGCAGAAAGTGCTGATGTCCTCGGCGATCCGCTGATCCGGGTTGTCGATGATGGCGCTGGCGTTGAGTTCGTAGAACTGGCGGTGGCTGAAGTAGCTTTCGAGGAAGCGGTTGGTCAGCCAGCGCCGCCAATGAATGCCCAGCGTGTCCCGGACGTAGAAGTAGAAGGCGAAGATCGGCACCGCCAGCAGCAGCAGGACCACGCAGAACTGGATCGAATCCCAGAAGCGCACCTCGTCGCGGGCCGCCAGGGCCGAGGTGAATTCGCCGGTCTGCTCGTTGAGCATCACCGCGAAGCGCGTCTGCCCCAGCAGCAGGACGACCAGCAGGGCCAGCAGCCCCCAGGCCCTGAGCCGCTCATCGCCACGCCAGTAGGGCGACGCGATGGCCCAGAAGCGCTGCCACAGATGGTAGGCGAAGGGATTGATCTTCATGATCGTGAGCTGCCCCCGTGAAGGCCTGCGCTTGCCGGAACCACCGGGCCGCCCGCCTGGGCACCCCCCGGCTTTTGTACTCCCGCGATCGGCGCGGGGTCAAGCGCGGCCGGGCAGCGGCAGGGTCTGGGCGACGCCCAGCACGCTGGCCAGCCCCTCTGGGGCATCCGGCGCGCAGGCCGGGAAACGCATCGTGAAACAGGTGCCGCCGGGCGTGCTGCTCACCTCGATGCCGCCCCCCAGCAGGCTGGTGACGATGTTGTACACGATGTAGAGGCCCAGCCCGCTGCCGCCCTGCCCCATGCGGGTGGTGAAGAAGGGGTCGAACACCCGCCCCTGGATCTCCGGCGGGATGCCGTGGCCGTTGTCGCGGATGCACAGCTCGATCTCGGCGCCCCCCGCCAGCCCGGCTTCGATCGTGAGCTCGCCCGCCTCGTCGGGACCGAAGGCATGCACGGTGGCGTTGGTGACGATGTTGGCAATGACTTGCTCCAGCGGCCCGGGGAAGCTGTCGAGTTCCAGCCCCTCGGGAATGTCGACCGTGAGCACCAGCTTGCGCTTGCGCAGGCCCGGCATCAGGGTCGCGACGACTTCATCCACCGTCTTGCGCAGATCGAAGTGGCGCCGCTGGGCGCTGGTCTGGTCGACGGCAACCTGCTTGAAGTTGGCCAGCAAGCCGGCCGCCCGGTTGAGGTTGCGCTCGATCAGTTCGAGCCCGTCGCCGGAGAGCTCGATGAAGGACGCCAGCTCGGAGCGCCGCATGGCGCCGGCGGCAAAGACGCCCTGCAGTTCGTGGACCCGGGTGCGCAGGTGGGAGGCCGTGAGCAGGGTGTTGCCGAGCGGCGTGTTCAGCTCGTGGGCCACGCCGGCGACGAGGTTGCCCAGGGAGGCGAGCTTTTCGGCCTGCACCAGGTGCTCGAGGGCGTGGGCCAGGCGCTCGTTGGTCTGGCGCAGCTCGGTGGTGCGTTCGGCCACGCGCTGCTCGAGGGACTGGTTGAGGCGGCGGATCTCGGCCTCGACGGCCTTCTGCTTCGAGATGTCCTTGCCGGTACCGCGAAAGCCGCAGAAGTCGCCGTCGGGCCCGAACACCGGGTCGCCGCTGACCTGGAGATGGATGGCGCCCGCGTCGGCGAGCTCGAGCCGGAACTGGAGGTCGCGGAAGGGCTGATGGCTTTCGAGGGCGGCCCGCAGCCGGCTCCATTCGAGCGGCTCGCCCTTGATGCCCGGGTTGTCCCACGGACACACACCGAGCAGCAGGACGCGCTGGGCGAGCAACTCGCTGGCTCTGAGGCCGGAGAGGGCCGTGTAGCGGAAGTCGGCGTCGATCTCCCAGAACACGTCGCTCGACATGTCAGACAGGGTGCGCAGCCGCGCCTCGCTCTCGCGCAGCGCCCGCTCGGCGAGGGCCCGCTGGCTGGCGCTCTGGCGAAACTCCCGCAGCGCCCCGGCCAGCCGGCCGAGCTCGTTGTCGCCGACGTCGGGGACGGGCTCGTCGAAGCGCCCGCGCGAGAAGGCCTCGACAGTGCGCAGCAGCGCCCGCAGCGGCTCGCGGATCGACGCCGCGACGAGCACCCCCAGCAACAGGGTGATGCCCACCACGACCACGCCAATCATCACCGACAGGGCATTGACTACCGCCAGGCGGGACGTATAGCGGGCGCGCAGGCTGGCCTCGATGCCGGCGTAGCGTTCGTCCAGCGACGAGGCGACCCGGGCGATGTCGTGCTGGCTGGCCTCGATCTGCCGCTCCATCACGTCACCCCGCCGGGCGTAGGCCCGCTGCAGGCTGCCCAGGCCGGAGATCATGCGATGGGTGCGCTCGCCCAGGTCGCGCAGCACGGCCCGCTCGAACTCGTTGTGGGTGAGCTGCCCGATGAGGGGCGAGAGCTGCGCCACCCGCTCCAGGGAGGTGCGCGTGGCGAGGCTCACGTTGAGCTCCCGCCGGGCGTAGTAGGCATTCATCTTCAGCAGCGCATCCACGAAGGCGTCGATCAGCGAGCGGGACGCCGGGCCGATCAGGGTCTGGCCCTTGGCCTCGGCGCTGCTGCTGAGCATCAGCGAGAGCAGGCGGGCCGACTGCTGCCCCGATTCGAGGAGCTCGCTGTGGTAGATGCGGTCGATCTCCAGGTTGATGCGCTTGAGCTCGTGGTAGCCGCCGACGAAGCTCCGCAGCGACTGGCGCAGCGAGGCGAGCTCGTCGGCGTAATCGCCGCGGCTCTTCTCGGCGGTGTCGAGCGCGGCGAAAAGCAGCTCGGTGGCCCCGTCGATCTGCCGCACCAGGGACTCGTCGGGTATCGCCAGGTACTGCCGGATCGAGGCCTGCAGGCGCGCCGTCTCGGTCTTGAAGTGCTGCAGCTGGCGCTGCTGGAGATTGAGCGCCTCGATGGAGTCGAAGTAGGCGTCCTTGAGCGTACTGCTCAGCAGGTTGAGCGCCAGTAGCATCGTCAGGCCGGCCACACTGAGCACCGAAAGCAGGGTCAGGCGCCGCCCGAGGGAGACAGCGCGGAGCCAGGCGTCGATGGAGCGGCGGACGCGGGCGAGCAGCGGGGTGTTCATCGGAGGGCGCGGATCCTGGCGATCAGCCGGCGCTGCTCGGCGCTCCCGACGAAGCGCGCGTGGAGCGGCCGCAGCGCAGCCTCGAAGCGCGCCCGCTCCGCCGGCGGGAGCTCCACGAAGCTCACCCCGCCCAGGCGCAACAGCGCCTCGACCCGCTCTTCGCGCTGCTGCCACATGTCGCGCATCATCGGCCGGGCCTCGCGGGCCGCACGGCGCAGCATCGCCTGCTCGGCCTGCGACAGCGCGTCCCAGCTGCGCCGCGACATGACCAGCACCTCCGGCGAGAAGGTGTGGTGGGTCAAAGTTAGGTGGGGCGCATGGCGGTGATGCTCGGCGCTGGCGTAGGCCAGCAGGTTGTTCTCGGACGCATCGATCAGGTGCGTGGCGAGGGCGTTGCCGGTCTGCGAGAAGGGCAGCTTGATAGGCCGCGCGCCCCAGGCCTCGAAGACCGCGAAGGCCAGCGCCGAGGGCTGCACGCGGATGCGCAGCCCCTGCAGATCCTCGAGGCGCCGCACGGGATGGCTGACCGTGCTGATCGAACGCCCTCCCGCCTCGAAGAAGGCCAGCGCCACCAGGCCCTTGCGATTCATCGCCGCCAGCAGCTCGGCGCCGATGGGGCCGTCGAGCACCCGCCCAACGTGGTCCACGTCGCGGAACAGGAAAGGCAGCGACAGCACCCGGATCAGCGGGAAGACATCCTCCAGCGCCTGGGCGCTGACCCGGTTGAGGTCGAGCTCGCCGCTCTGGGTGAGTTGCAGCAGGGCCGCTTCGTCGCCCAGCAGGGCCGACGAATACACCTGGATGGCCAGCTTGCCGCCCGACTGCCGGTGCAGGCTCTGGCTCATGAAATGCACCGCCTGCACGGTAGGGTAGTCGGTCTGCTGGACGTCGGCCGAGCGCAAGGTGCGCACGCCATCCACCGTCTCGAGAGCGGCGAGCGGGGCCGCGATGCACAGCAAGGCCGCCGACAGAAGCCACCGGAAGCCGCCATGAGGCCGCACGAGCGGGCCCATCTCAGCGCCCCACCGCTGCCGGCCGCGACACCGTCAGCGGGCTGTGCCGGTGGTGCCGGAAATGGATGGCTGTCAGGGACTGGTCGCGCAGGCGCGCCACGATCCACGCGTTGATCCAGTCCCGCAGCGCTTTCTCGCCCTTTGGCATGCCCACCGCCAGGTCAAACTCGGTCTGCTGGAACTGCTCGACGAGGGGCCGGCGCGGCTGGCGGGCATTGACGTCGGCCACCACGTTCCCGGTGGCCGACATGATCTCGAAATCGCCCGCCAGATAGGCGCTCACCAGCAGGTCATGCTCGGCGTAGGCCAGCAGCCTGGCCTCCGGCACGTGGCGCAGCAGGTGCTCGAAGTTGGAGCTCCCCGCCAGCACGCCCACCCGGCGCCCCTTGAGATCGAGCAGGGACGAGAGCTGCAGCGGCCGCGGCGCGGCAATGAGCACGCCGATGCTCCCGTAGGGCACCGAGAAGGCGATCTGCCGCTCGCGCTCGGGTGTGATCGAGAGCGCCGAAATGACCACGTCGGCACGCCGTGAGAGCAGGACGGCGACCCGTTCGGAGTTGGTGATCCGTACGATCCCGAGCCGGACGCCCAGGTCCCGCGCCAACGCCCGGGCGATGTCCACATCAGAGCCCTCGGCAGCACCGTCGGGCCGATAGGCATTGTAGGGCGGCACCGAACCTGCGATCGCCACCCGCAATGCGCCGCGGCCGCGGACGTCGCCGAGCAGGTCGGCACGCAGCTCGCCAGGCAGGACCAGCACGATCGCGAGGAACGCGGAAAGCAGCCAGACCCGCCGCGACAGGCTCCGCATCTCAGCGCACCCTCGCCGCTGGCCGCAGTTCCGCGGGCAGGTCGCGCCCATGGTGGCGACGATAGATCTCATTGAGGCGGCCGCTCCTCAGCTGCTCGAAAACCCAGGCGTTGATCCAGGTACGCAGCGCCCTCTCGCGCCGGGGCATGGCGACGGCGAGGTCGAACTCGTGCTGGACGAACTTCTCTTCGAACATCTTGTAGCCGGCCTGGCGATTGACCGCGTCGAGCACGGCGCCCTGGGTCGAGAAGAGGTCGAGCCGGCCGGCCACGGCGGCCTCGATCAGGAACATGTCGCTGTCGAAGGCGACGAGCCTGGCGCGCGGCGCAAAACGGGCCACCAGCGCCCCGCTGGCGGTATTGCGGGTCACGCCCACCTCCAGGCCGGCGAGGTCGGCGTAGCCGTTGACCCGCAGCGCCGGGCGCCCGGCCAGCACGACGTGAAGCCGCGCATAGGGGATGGAGAAACCGACCTGCTGCTCCCGCTCGGGCGTGATCGACAGGCTCGACACGACCACGTCCACCGCGCCCGTCTCGATCGCCGTGATCCGCTCGGCGTTGGTGAGGCGGACGATCTCGAGCCGGACGCCCAGGCCGCTGGCCAGCAGGCGCGCAGTATCCACGTCGGAGCCCGCGAGGTCCTGGCGAGCATCGAGATAGCTGAAGAGCGGCACCCCCACCGCCATCCCCACCCGGATCACCCCGCGCTGGCGGAGGTCCGAGAGCAGGTCAGCCCTGGCCGAAGACGCGGTGAAAAGCGCGGCAGCGCAGAACAGGAACGCCAGCAGGCGGAGCGCGAAGCCCGGGCCGCGACACGAAGCGCGCATGGAGCATCTCGATCGGGATAGTACGTTCGATTACGGACACCTCAACCCGATGCTTGAGCACTTTTTTGCGCCCGTCGGCCATCAGCCCCAGCCACCGCGCGGCCTTGCCTTCTCGAGGAATCAAGCACCGCCGGCAAAAAGCCACCCGGCCGCCACCACGCGCGGCTTCCGCCAAGACAGGCCCGGGCTCGTCGCCCCATCGCCGGCCCCCGTCGAGAGCGCCTCGGGGACGGGAAAGAACATCAAAGGCATACATCAAAAGCATTTTTAAACACACCATGAATGCGCTACGATTAAACTGTTAAAAAATACAGGATCGCATGCACATCATGGACATCGACCAAAAACGGCTTACCGAAGCCATGGACCGAGAGCGGCTCGATCCGCAGCAGGCCGACGCCCTCCGGACCCTGCTCACCGAGCGTGAGCGCGACAAGCCGGGCCTCCGCCCCACGCACATCCTCTATTACTCGGGCGGCCTGCTGGCGATCGGGGCCATGAGCCTGTTCATGAATCTGGGCTGGCAGAGCCTCGGCGGCCAGGGGCTGATGATGATCGCGCTGGGTTACGCCGGCATCGGGCTGCTGCTCACCGAATACCTGCTGCGGCGCCATGCCCTGGCCATCCCGGCAGGCATCACGGCCACCATCGTCGTCGTGCTGACGCCGCTGGCCATTTACGGCTTCCAGATGGAGTACCAATGGCTATGGTGGTCGGAGGCCGACGAACTCGCCTTTCGCGACTACCACTACCTGATCGACTGGCGCTGGCAGCTCATGGAGCTGGCTACGCTACTGAGCGGCACCCTCCTGCTGTGGCGCTACCGGCTGCCTTTCCTGACCATGCCGATCGCGGTCACCCTGTGGTACATGAGCATGGATCTGGCGCCGTACCTTTTCGGGCCTGAATACGACTCATGGCTGCGGCGCAGTGCGGTCTCCGCGGGCTCCGGGCTGTTGATCATCGGGCTGGCCCTGACCGTGGATATCCGAGGCCGTCGCGGGCACAAGGACTACGCGTTCTGGTTCCATCTGATTTCTGCGCCCGGTCTTCGTGGTGTTTGGCGGGCTGGGCATCACGACCTGCCTGATTTACCTGGCCTACCGGGACTACCTTTTCAGCCTGGAGTTTCCGTTCGTGCTGACGCTGATCGGTCTGGCGACCGTCGGGCTGGGCACCCTCTGCCAGCGCCATGCGCCCGCACTCCGCACGCGGCTGAACACCCTGCTGCCAGCAGCGCTGCGCGAGCTCATCGAAATGCGCACCCGCTGAGCCACTGGCCCCGATCTCCGGCTCTGGGCAAAACCATCCCGGATGCGACGAGGGCGCCTCACGGCGCCCTCCAGGTCAGCTGCTGACCGCCTCATCGACCCGTGTCCTGGTGACGAAGCGGGACAGGAATATCCCCAACTCGTAGAGGAGGCACATCGGCACCGCCAGCATCAGCTGGGACACCACGTCCGGCGGCGTGACCACAGCGGCGATAACGAAGGCGCCGACGATCACGTAGGGTCGGGCCTCCTTGAGCTTGGCCACGTCGACGATGCCGAGCTTGACCAGCACGATCACGATCACCGGCACCTCGAAGGTGATGCCGAAGGCCAGGAACATCGACATCACGAAGGCCAGGTACTGCTCGATGTCCGGCGCCGGCGTGATGCTCTTCGGCGCAAACTGGGCGATGAACTTGAACACCGTGCCGAACACGAAGAAGTAGCAGAAGGCCATGCCCGCCAGGAACAGCACCGTGCTGCCTACCACCAGCGGCAGGCCCAGGCGCTTCTCGTGGGCATACAGGCCCGGCGCGATGAAGCACCACGCCTGGTAGAGCACGAAGGGCAGCGCGATCACGAAGGCCACCAGCAGCGTGACCTTCATGGGCACGAAGAAGGGCGTGACGACGCCGGTGGCGATCATCTTGGTGCCCTCCGGCAGCGCAGTCATCATCGGGTGGGCGAGGATGTCGTAGATGTCGCCGGCCCAGGGCATCAGGCACACGAATACCACGACCACCGCGACCACGGCCCGCAGCAGGCGGTCGCGCAGCTCGACCAGGTGGGAAATGAAGCTGTCTTCCTGCGGCTCGCTCATGACTGGGTGCTCTTGCCGGCGGCGCCGGGCTCGGTTGGATCGGGGCTGGCCGGCACCGGCGCGGCCGGCGCCGCGATGGGCGGGACATCGACGAAGGCCACCGGGCCCGCGTGCCGCTCGGCCTCGGCCAGCTGCTTGTCGAGGAGATCGGAGACGACGTCGTGGCTGTGGGCGGCATCCACGGCCTCCGGGCTCGCCGGCGGCGCGGATTTCAGGGTGTTCTCGAGATCACCGATCGCCGACGAAGCCGACTGCAGCGAAGACGAGAGCCCGTTCTCGACATTGGCCACCTCGCTCCTCACCGAGCCTTCGAAGGCCATCGCCGACTTGCGCGCCTCCTCCTGCAGCTTCTTGAGCTCGTCGAGCTGCATCTCGCGATTGATGTCAGACTTCACATCGGAAACATAGCGCTGCAGGCGGCCCAGGAGGTGCCCGGTGGTGCGCGCAACCTTGGGCAGCCGCTCGGGACCGAGCACCAGCAGGGCCACGATACCGATGACCATGAGTTCAGAAAAACCGATGTCGAACATCTGATTCGCCTAATGTGAGGAAAAACCTGGGGCCGGCGGACGCAACAAACAAAAAGAGGGGCGGCTCGATGCGCCCCTCTGCCGCGCTTGCTGCCGGGCCTGGATCAGGACTTGTTCTTTTCCCGGGCTTCCGCGTCGATGGTCTGCTTGCTGGCGGCATCGCCGATCTTCTGGCTGTCGCCGCCCTCGGCTTCTTTCATGCCGTCCTTGAAGCCCTTCACCGCGCCTCCGAGATCCTGGCCGATGTTGCGAAGCTTCTTGGTGCCGAACACGAGCATCACGATCACCAAGACGATCAGCCAGTGCCAAATGCTGAAGGAACCCATTGAATTCTCCTAATAACTACCGTTTGAGCATCGGCCCGACCGGATCCGGCCCACCGACGATGTGCATGTGCACATGCATGACTTCCTGCCCGCCGACGCGGCCAGTGTTGATGATGGACCGGAAGCCGTCGGTGCTGCCTTGATCGACAGCAATCCCGCTGGCGACCGCCAGCATCCGCCCGAGAACCGGCGTGTCTTCCGGCGTGGCGTGGGCCAGGGACGTGATGTGGCGCTTGGGGATCACCAGCACATGCACCGGCCGCTGGGGCTGGATGTCACGGAAGGCCAGCACCTCGTCGTCTTCGTAGACCTTGGCCGCGGGGATCTCGCCACGGACGATGCGGCAGAACAGGCAGTCATGCATTGTTGGATGCCTTCCTCAGCCGGCGGTTCGCGCTTTCTTCTCGTCGATGCCCGAGACGCCTACACGGCGGCGGAACTCGGCGAGCCCGTCGTCCACCGACAGGCCGAAATGGGCCAGCAGCACCATGGTGTGGAACCACACGTCGGTGACTTCCCAGACCACGTGCAGCAGATCCTTGTCCTTGGCTGCCATGATGGTCTCGGCGGCTTCCTCGGCGACCTTCTTGCAGATCGCGTCGGTGCCCTTGTGGAACAGGCTGGAGACGTAGGACGAATCGGGGCTGGCTTCCTTGCGCTCGGCAAGGGTGTTGGCCACGCGGTGCAGCACTTCGATGTCGATCATTTGTAAATCTCCTTCGGGTCTTTCAGAACCGGTTCGACGGCCTCCCAGCGTCCGTCGGCGAAGTACTTCTGGAAGAAGCAGCTGCGCCGGCCGGTGTGGCAGGCGATGCCGCCCACCTGCTCGATCTTGAGGAGGACCACGTCGTTGTCGCAGTCGATGCGGATCTCGCGGATCTTCTGGGTGTGGCCGGAC
>JAEUNU010000232.1 GCA_016789125.1 Zoogloea sp.
GGGCGCGCATCATCGAGAAGCTCGGCGTCCAGTCGAACGCCGAACTCACCCGCTACGTGATCGAGCACCGCCTCGGCTGAGCGCCGGGGCGGCCCGGTTCAGGCAGCTTCGCGGGAGCGCTTGGCTTCGTTGAGCAGGAAACGCTGGTAGTCGTCCAGGTCGCCGTCGAAGGGCTCGATGCCGCCGCGGGTGACCAGCCAGAATTCGTCGCACACCGCGCGCAGCAGGGCACGGTCGTGGCTGACCAGCATCACGGTGCCTTCGAATTCGTTGAGGGCGACGCTGAGGGCTTCACGTGTGGAGAGATCAAGGTGGTTGGTCGGCTCGTCGAGCAGCAGCAGGTTGGGACGCTGCCAGACGATCATGCACAGCACCAGCCGCGCCTTTTCGCCGCCGCTCATGGTGCCGACGGGCTGTTTGACCATGTCGCCGCTGAAGTTGAAGGTGCCGAGAAAGCCGCGCAGATCCTGCTCGCGGCCGGCCACCCAACCGCTACGTCCGGCGGCGATGGTGTCCTTGGCGAGGCGGATCATGTGCTCCATCGGCGTGTCGAGCGGGCGCAGCACGTCGAGTTCCTGCTGGGCGAAGTAGCCGATGTTGAGGCCCTTGCCTTCGGTGATCTCGCCGCTCACCGGGTCCAGCGTGCGGGCGATGGTCTTGACCAGAGTGGACTTGCCCTGGCCGTTGGCGCCGAGGATGCCGATGCGCTGGCCGGCATGCACCGAGCGGTTGATGTTGCGGACGATGACGGTGGGCGGCGTGCCGGCCGGGGCGTCGACGGCGGGCGGGTAGCCGGCGGCCACATCGACCATCGCCAGCATGGGGTTGGGCAGGTTGGCGGGCTCCTGGAACTCGAAGTTGAACTCGGCGTCGGCCAGCACCGGGGCGATCTTCTCCATGCGCTCCAGCGCCTTGACCCGGCTCTGGGCTTGCTTGGCCTTGCTGGCCTTGGCCTTGAAGCGGTCGATGAACTTCTTGAGGTGGGCGATCTTGTCGGCCTGCCTGGCGACAGCGGCCTGCTGGAGCAGCATCTGCTCGGCGCGCATGTCCTCGAAGGTGCTGTAGTTGCCGCCGTAGCGTACCAGCCGGGCGTTGTCGATGTGCAGCGTGACGGTGGTGATGGCGTCGAGGAACTCCCGGTCGTGGCTGATCACGATGAGGGTGCCTGTGTAGCGCTTGAGCCAGGCCTCGAGCCACACGAGGGCGTCGAGATCCAGGTGGTTGGTGGGTTCGTCGAGGAGTAGCAGGTCGGACGGGCACATCAGCGCGCGGGCCAGCTGCAGGCGCATCCGCCAGCCGCCCGAGAAGCTGTTCACCGGCTGCGACAGTTCCGACACCTTGAAGCCGAGGCCGAGCACCAGGGCCTGGGCGCGGGCTTCGGCATCGTGGGCGCCGGCGTCGTGGAGCTCCATGTAGGCGTGGGCCATGCGCATGCCGTCGTCGCTGGCTTCGGCGGCGGTGACCTCCTGTTGGGCGGCCTGCAGCACGGTGTCGCCCTCGATCACGAAGTCGGTGGCGCTCTGGGTGGTTTCGGGCATGTCCTGGGCGACCTGGGCCATGCGCCAGTGGGCCGGGATCGAGTAGTCGCCGCCGTCCTCGTGCAGGCTGCCGTTGAACAGGCCGAACAGCGAGGATTTGCCAGCGCCGTTGCGCCCCACCAGGCCGACCTTCTCGCCGGGATTGAGGGTGACGGAGCTGCGCTCGAGCAGCACTTTGGCACCGCGGCGGAGGGTGACGTTCTTGAGGGTGATCATGGGTGGGGATGGCTGGAGCAGGGCCGCGCATGATAGCGGCCGGGGCTGGCGGCGCCCACGACTATTTGGCCGGCTGCGCCGCCCGCCGCGTTCAGAGCGGGGCCCGGTCGATGGCCGAGAGTTCGGGGTTCACGTCGAAGATCTTGCCGTTCACCCGCGGGATGCCGAAGCCCTTCAGGCGGGCGGTGTGCATCGTGAGGTAGGCCTCGGCGCTGGAGCGGTCGGCAAATAGGTAGATGCCGCCCGCTTCGGCGGTGGCGGGGCTCTCGGTCCAGATCTTCCAGATCAGGCCCGGCTCCTGGGCGATGGATTCGGCGAGGCCCCGGAGGGCTTCGGTCATCGCCTCGCCCCAGGGGCCGGTGAACGGAAAATCGACTTGCAGGAGTACAGGCATGGAAAGACCTTTCTGGCGGATCGGGGATGGCCCGGAGGCTACGCCGGTGCTCCGGGTTTGGCAAAGCGCTACCACGGGGGCCTTGTCATTTGTGGCGTCGGGCATATCCACGGGGCGCAGGTAGTGCAAGAATGACGGGGATAATCAAAGGGAGCAAACGTCATGAGCAACAAGCACCGGCATGTTCTCGAAGCGATCTTCCGCGACCCGGTAAGCAGCAACATCCAGTGGCGCGAGGTCGAATCGCTGCTCAACCACCTGGGGGCGACGGTCGAGCCCGGGCACGGCGCCCGGTTCCGCATCCTGCTCAACCGGCACGAGTTCTTCGTGCATCACCCCCATCACGGCAACGAGTTTGCCAAGCAGGAAATCAAGCACCTGCGGGAATGCCTGGCGGGAGCGGGGGTCAGCCTGTCGAAGTACGACGAAGAGCGCAAGTGAGTGGGGGGGGCGGCCGTTGGTGCCACGTCCGCGCCGATCATTCGACCCGTCCGCGCCCGGCCTTGATGGCGCTGCGCCGGGCCTTGCCGTCGAGGCGGCGGGTGACGGCGCCGCGGCTGGGCCGTGTGGGGCGGCGCGCCTTTTGCACGTGTGACGCCTCATCCACCAGCGCCTGCAGGCGGCGCAGCGCTTCGGCGCGGTTTTTCTCGAGGCTACGGTGTTCCTGCGCCTTGATGATGATCACGCCATTTTTGCTGATACGCTGGTCACCCAGTGCGAGCAGCCGCGTACGCACCGCGTCGGGCAGGCTCGAGGCATTGATGTCGAAGCGCAGATGAACGGCGCTGTAAACCTTGTTGACGTTCTGGCCATCGGCGCCCTGGGCGCGGATGGCGGTGAACTCCACTTCGTCTTCGGCGATGGGGTGGGTGGGGTGCATGGCCGCACTTTAGCGCAGGCCGGCGGCGTGCTGCAGCGCCGTGTTTGAAGTGAACTTGTGAAGCCGTTCAGGGAGGGTTGGTCCGATGAGAGTTGCAATCGTGCTGTTGTTGCTGGTGCTCGCCGGGACGGCGGCCTTCGTGACGCTGAACTGGGGGGCGATCGTCATCCCTGTCGACCTCAGCCTGGGGGTGGGCATGGTCAAGATGCCCCTGGGGCTGGTGATGCTGGGCTTGCTGCTGGCCATCACCGCGCTGTTTCTGGTTTTTGTGCTCTTCCTGCAGACCTCGGTGCTGCTGGAAACCCGCCGTCAGGCCAAGGAAATCCGCGCCAGCCGGGATCTCGCCGACCAGGCCGAGGCGTCGCGCTTCACCGAACTGCGCAGTTACCTCGAGGCCGAGTTTGCCGGGCGGGGCGCCCAGAAGGGGGATTACGGAGCGTCCCAGGCCGCCTTGCTCGAGCGTATGGAGCGGCTCGAGCGGGACTTGCGGGTGCAGATCGAGCAGTCCGGCAACGGCCTCGCGGCCCATATCGGTGAGCTTGAAGACCGGCTCGAGAAGGCCAGCGTGTTGTCCGTCGAAAGGCGCTGACCGGTTCAGACCTGCAGGATGCCCGCGGCCTTCAGGCCGATGAACAGCGCCGCGCCGATCAGCAGGTTCTTGAAGCTCACATAGCACAGCATGTCCATCAGCGTGGCCCGGCGGTACAGGCGGCCCCACCAGGGGCCTTCTTTCACGTAGGGTTTGGCGTCCATCCGTACGAAGACTTCAAACACGCTCCACCCAAACCACCAGCCGATGATCGCCCCGGCCGACAGATGGCCGAGGGCGGCCATCATCCAGGCCACGGTGGCGGCGATGGCGATCGCAAAGCCGCCGCCCTGGACGGCCTTTCTGGCAGGCTGGCCCTTGCCGGCCCAGGGCCACAGGTGGTCGCGCAGCTCGGCAAGCAGCCAGGCGGGGCCGCTGGCTTCGCCGTAGGCGGGCTGGCGCAGTTCGTTGCGGTCGGCGATGGTCATGCCTGGGCTCCTTGCGGTTTCTTGTCCATCGGGACGGGCTTGATGGGGATGAAATAGCCCTTGCCGTTGATGGGGGTGAGGGGCTGGCCGGTTTTCTCGCGGCGCTTGCGTTCCTGGGCCAGAGGCGGGCAGGCGTGGTCATCGTAGTAGAGCACCATGCAGTCGAGGCACAGCATGCACTCGCGCTGGTCGATGTTTCCCTTGACGTCGATGGCCAGCGAGCCGCAGCCCTTGGCGCAGGCCTTGCAGCTGGTGCATTCGTCCTTGCGCTTGAGGCCGAACCAGCGGAAGGTGGTGGGCATGGCGAGCGCGGCGCCGAGGGGGCACAGGTACTTGCAGAACGGCCGCTCGACGAAGATAGAGATGCCCAGCAGGCCCGCCGCGAACAGGCTGTAGGGCCAGCTGCGGTTGAGGATGCCGACCAGGAAGGTGGTCTTGAAGGGTTCGACCTCGGCCAGCTTTTCGGCCAGGCCCATGCTGAAGAAGGACACGGCCAGCAGCCCGAAGAAGATCACGTACTTCAGCCACTTCAGCTTGTCGTGGAGAGCCTGGGGCAGGTGGGTCTGGAAGCGCTTGAGGCCGATCGCACCGCCGAGCTTGTAGAGCAGCTCGGACAGCGAGCCGAAGGGGCACATCCAGCCGCAGAACAGGCCGCGGCCCCAGATAAACACGGTGACGATGATGAAGATCCAGAAGATGAAGATCAGCGGGTCCGACAGGAAGAGTTCCCAGTTCCACTGGAACAGCCGGCTGTGGAACCAGGTGAGCACCTGGGTGATCGACGGCTGGGCCATCGCGTAGAAGCCGACGAAGCCGATGCTCACCACCCAGCCGGTGTACTTGAAGGCGTTCACCGGCCACTTGTTGTGGCGGCTGGAGCGGCGCACCAGCTTGTCGCGGCTGGCGTAGGCGATGGATATAACGAGCAGCAGCGTGACGAAGATGCCGATGTCGACAGCCTTGTCCTTCCACACCTTGAGCCAGGTCGGGTCGGGCTTGACGATCTTCGGGCGACCGCCTTCGAGGTAGGCGTCGGCGAGCCAGTATTCCCGGTCGAAGTTGGCGAAGGTCTTGGCGGCGGTCTCCTTGTCGATCTTGTTGCCCAGGAAGACCAGCTTCCAGGGGAAGGCCGCCGAGAAGCTCTTGCCGCGGATGATGAAGATCGCCGACTCGTCGAAGGCCGGCGCGCCGGCCGCCGAGACGCCCCACAGGTTGAGATAGTCTAGGTCGCGGAAGGTGAACGCATCCCCGCCCTGGCGCACCTGCACCCGGTCGTAGATGCCGCCGCGCACGAAGCCGGAGCCCTTGAAGGAGTCCATGCCGGCGGTCTTGATGATGAAGATCGCGTGCTCGCCTTCCTTGAGGCGGCCCATCAGGCCGTCGTAGCCGTCCTTGCCGAGGATGGCCTGGCCGACGGTGGGCTGGTTGAGGTAGCCGAACCAGAGGTCCATGTAGGGCCGGCCGTCGTTCTTGAGGCCGACCTCCTCGGGCTTGACGGTGAGGCGCTGCACGCTACCGTCCTCGACGAGCTGGGCCCAGCCCGGTGCTGTGGTGACCGGCGGAAACTTGGCCTGGGGCCGCACGACGGGCTTGAGGATGCCGACCTGCTTGGCGACCTCGCCGCCGGACAGCATCATCACCTGGTTCTGGGCGATGACGGTGACGGTGGCACCGGTGATGGCGTCGAGACCGATTAGGTTTTCCTCGGGCCGCGACTTGCCGATCTCGATGTTGTCGCCGACGAACTTGCCGAGGTACTGGTTGTTGAACTTGATCAGCGCCGATTCGGGGATGCCCAGCAGCAGGATGGGCTCGGAGTGCTTGAGGATCTTGACCCCTGAGAACTTGCCGGCGGTGTCCATGCCGATCAGGGTGACCACCGGCTTGCCCGAGTAGGCGGGGATGTCGGTGATGTCGGTGGACAGCATCACGTAGCCGATGAGCTTCTTTTGGCCACCGGCGTCGGCGTAGGCCTCGACATAGGGCGGCTGGCCCTTGCGCTCGGAGAACGAGGTGGCGCCGGGCATCACGTCCTTGCAGGGCGCGTAGTCGCACATCCTGGGCGAGCTGGACAGCTCCGGCGGCAGCTTGACCTCGTAGGTGTCGGCCAGGCTGCCGCCCGCCAGGGTGAGGCCGGCGAGCAGCGTGGCGGCCTGCCGGCGCAGGCGGGTGAGGAGGGGGGGCTTCATGGGGGCTCCGATGAATCAGCGTTTCATGAAATTCTGATGTGGCCGTGAGGGGGTGTCCTTAAGCTGGGTCAAGCACCAGAAATTGGCGGTGCGGCCTGCAGCATCGCACCGCCGGCATTCAGGGGCGTGCCGTGCCGAGCAGGCTGACGACGAGCTTTTCGGTGGCGCCCAGCACCTGCTCGCTCATTTCCATCACGGCGGGGGCGTGCTTCCTCAGCTCGCCCGGTGCGACGGGCTTGCCGGCCGCGCCGTCGTAGCCGGACCAGATCTGGCTGAGGGCTTCCACGGCTCGGCGGGTTTCGGCCGGCAGGGCGTCGTTGCGGCGGATCCGGGCGAGGTTGGCGGAGAACTCGCTGCGTGCGTAGCTCAGCTCCATCGTCGGGGCGTTCGGTGTCATCAGCCCGCTGTCGCGGTAGAGGTAGAACATGCCGATGCGCTGGGACAGGAGGCGCATGCGGGCAGGCAGGGTGAGCCGGCGGGCGTCCTCGGAGCCCTGGCTGTTGATGGCCATCGCGAGGTGTTGGGTGGCTGTCTGCAGGGCTTCGGTGTCGTCGTAGAGCGCCTTGGCGCCGCTTGCGTCGGGCGCCGCGGTGAGGCGCGTGCGCACGTTGGCCCAGCGGGCCTCGACGGCGCCGAGCTTGGTCCGGGAGGTATCGTCGAGGCCGGCGGAACGCAGGGCGGCCAGGTTCTGGTCGAGGCGCGAGACGGAGTCGGCGAGCAGGCGGCGGCCGCCCTCCGGGTCGATGCCCTGCTGCACCATCAGGTAGGCCTTGGTGGCGCGGGGGGCGAGCATGCGGCTCTGCTCGGCGAGGTCGGCGGTGGTTTTGTTGGGGCTGGCGAGGGCGGCGGGGCTGGCGGCCAGGAGGACGAGGCTTGCGGTCAGCGCCGCGGCGAGGCTTTTGGTGAGGCGCATCGGAGGGCTCCGGGCAGGCGCCGCTGGGGGCTGCCAGCGGCTGGAAAAAAAGCGGGGAGACGCAAGCGCCTCCCCCAACTACTTCTTCATTTATCGACGTGTTGCAGGGTGCCGATTACTTCTCGACGATCATGCGGGTGCGCATCTCTAGGTGCAGCGCGTGGCAGAAGTGCGTGCAGTAGCACCAGTACACACCCGGCTTGTCGGCCTTGAAGGTGACCGACTTGGTTTCCTGGGGATTCACGATGAAGTTGATGTCGTACTTCGGAATCGCAAAGCCGTGGGTGAGGTCTTCAACCTTGTCGAGGTTGGTCAGGATGATCGTGACCTCGTCGCCCTTCTTGAGCTTGAAGTCGCGCAGGCTGTAGGCCGGGGCCTGGGAGACCAGCTTGACGGTGACCTTGTTGCCCTCGCGGAAGACGCCGGAATCCTTGGCGTCCTTGACGGCGTTGGGGAAGTCATCGACGTTGAAGACCTGCCTGGTCTTCACCTTCTCGCGCTTGACGATGATGAAGTCGTGGGGCTCGGGGTAGACCGGGTGGTCGGCCAGCATCTTCATCTTCTCGCCGCGGATGTCGATGAGCTGTTCGTTTTCGGGGTGTAGCGGGCCGACCGGCAGGAAGCGGTCCTTCGAGAACTTGCAGCCCACCGCCAGGAACTGGCCGCCGGCTTCCTTGGTTTCACCCATGTCGGCACTGATGTGGCCCGGCTGGTAATGCACGTCGATGCGGTCCACCACGTACTTGACGTTCTTGTCGCCGGCGTGGAACTTGATTGCGGCATCGATGTTCCATTTGACGATCTGGCTGTCGAGGAACAGCGTGGTGAAGGCGTTGCCGCGGCCGTCGTAGGTGGTGTGCAGGGGGCCGAGGCCGATCTCGACTTCGGCGGCGATGCTCTTGTTGAGGTCGTCCAGCTTGCCGTCGAGAAACTCCTCGACCTTCGCCAGCTCGATCACCGTGGCGGTGGGCGACAGCTTGCCGGAGCAGATGAAGTACTTGCCGTCCGGGCTGGCGTTCACGCCGTGGGGGTTCTTGGGAACCGGCACGTAGCAGGTGAGGGCGGTCTTCGGGTCCTTGTTGGCTTCCTTGGTGCCATCGACCACCGGCACCTTGCTGTCGCCGATGGTGGTGAACTTGCCGTCCTTGATGGCCTTCTCGATGCGGCCCACGTCGAAGAACACGCAGGCGTCCTTCTCGGCGGACATCATGTCCTCGTACTTGGCGCCGCCTTCGACGTTGTACTGGTTGGCCGCGGCCAGGCGGCCGTTGTAGGAGGTCGCGACGAGGTCCATGTTGCCGTCGACGCGGCACTGCCAGCGCACTTCCATGGTCTCGGCATCGACGCAGGTGAACAGCGTCTTGTACTTGGTCGGATCGTCCGCGTCACGGCCGTCGTTGGGGTGCGGGATGTGGAACTCGTTGCCACAGAAGACGCGGGTGGTGTGGTTGATGGCCTGGTCGACCGGGTCGCGCTTGTCCGGGAAGATGCCGTGGAAGCCCTGGATGTTGGGGATCTCGGTGATCTTGTCGCACTCGAAGATGTCCCCGCGAATCCGTGCGATGCGGCCGTGGATCTTGTCGTTCACCCAGTAGAACTTCCCATCGTAGGTGCCGTCGGTGTAAGAACCGTGGATGTGGTGGGTGTCGCCGGTCTTGTACTTGAGGTTGCCGTCGGCCTTGGTGCCAATGATGGCCTTCGACTCGTTGGTGATGCCCCAGCCGCTCATGCAGTCGATGTTGAAGGTCGGCACGCGCTTGATCTCGCGCCCGGAGGGCAGGCCGAGGACGCGCACCTCGCCCGAGTGGCCGCCGGACCACACGCCGTAGTAGGTGTCGAGCTGACCCGGGGCCGGATGCAGGTTCAGTTCGCCGGCGGCGCCGTGGGCGGCAGCAGGCGCCGCGGGGGCGCCCGCAGGCGCGGCGGCGGGCGGCGCGGCTTCCTGCTTGCAGGACGACAGGCCGACGGACAGGCCCGCGCCGGCGAGGCCAGCCAGCGCGGCGGTGTTCAGGAACTTGCGACGGCCCGGAACGAGGTTCTGGTCGTCATGCTTGATGTCTTCGTTGCTCATTAGTGCTCTCCCTTATCCCTGGGCCGAAAGCGTCCATGCCGCTTTGTGCAGCGGCGTTCCAAGACGAGGCAGGGGTAAGGTGGTCGGGCTGCGACACTTTGCCCCTGCGACAATCTGTCGCAGCGGACAATAAGCCGGTGCCGGCCGAAAAAAATTGACCGGGGGCAAGAATGTCGCCCGCCGTGCAGGGCGGGGCGCCGGGAGCCGGCGCCGGCGGACTCAGGGCCGGGCGGAGCTGGCGGCCTGGAGCAGCACCAGCAGTGCGCCCTCGCCGCCGTCGTGGGGGCGGGCCTGGCAGAAGGCGAGGATGTCCTCGCGCTGGGCCAGCCAGCCGCGGGAGAGGTGCTTGAGCACCGGCAGGCGGCCCGGCGAGCCGTTGCCTTTGCCGTGGATCACGCGCAGGCAGCGGCGGCCCTGCTGGAGGGACAGGGCGATGAAATGCGCCAGGCTGCTGCGGGCCTCGTCGCGGGTGAGGCCGTGGAGGTCGAGTTCGCCCTGCACCACCCAGCGCCCGCGGCGCAGGTCGGTGAGCACCCGGCGGGGCAGCCCGACCCGCAGGTAGGCGGCTTCGTCGCCGGTGTCGAGGCGGTCTTCGAAGGTGAGCGGGCTTTCGAGGGCTTCGCGCAGCACCTCGCGCTCGTCTTCCTCGCGCTTGCGGGGCAGGGGTGCGGGCCGCGGGCGTTCGAGGTCGGCCAGGTTGCGGTCCTTGAGCGGGGCGACCTCGCCGGCGACGTGGCGGAACAGGGCCGCGGGGTCGTGCAGGCGCTCGGCGTCGACGCGGGCAGCGGGGGGCTCGAACTGGTTCAGGGCGCGGATCTGGCCGCTGGCCTGCTGGCGCTGGGCGCTGAGGTCGACCCGGTGGAAGTCCTTGATGGGGGTGATGTCGCCGAGGGCGGCGCGGAACACCGCGACCGGGTCGTTCTCGTCGATCCGCACCGGGCGCCGCGGGGCCTCGGGTTCGGGCTCGATGGTTTTCGGGCGGGGCAGCGGCGCCGGCCTGGGGCGGGCGAGGTCGGCGTGGTCGTCAGCCCTGAGGGGCTGGATGCGTCCCACCTCGCGGCGGAACAGGGTGGCGTCGTCGGGTTCGGCCGGAGTGGCGGGCACAACGATCCTGGGGCGTGAGGCGGCAGCCGCCGGAACGCGGTTCTTCAGGGTCTTGAGAGCCTCCAGGCCCTTGCCGTGCTTGTCCTTGCCCATGGCTTGCGATGCGTGGGGTGAATGAAAACGGACCGGGAATCCCGGTCCGCCTGTGTGTGCCGGATAGGCTCAGCCAGCCAGGCCGAGGCTGTCCAGGTAGCGCTCCGCGTCGAGGGCGGCCATGCAGCCGGTGCCGGCGCTGGTGACGGCCTGACGATAGATATGGTCCTGCACGTCGCCGGCCGCGAACACGCCCGCCACGCTGGTGGCGGTGGCGTTGCCGTGACGGCCGCCCTGGGTGACGATGTAGCCGCCTTCCATCTCGAGCTGGCCTTCGAAGATGTCGGTGTTGGGCTTGTGGCCGATGGCGATGAACACCCCTTTCAGGTCGATGTCCTTGGTGGCGCCGGTCTTGGTGCTCTTGATACGCATGCCGGTGACGCCGGTCTTGTCGCCCAGGACTTCGTCCAGGGTGGAATCGAGTTCCAGCACGATCTTGCCCGCGGCAACCTTTTCCATGACCTTGTCGATCAGAATGCGCTCGGCCTTGAACTTGTCGCGGCGATGCACGAGGGTGACCTTGCTGGCGATGTTGGCCAGATAGAGGGCCTCTTCGACGGCGGTATTGCCGCCCCCGATCACCGAGACCTCCTGGTTGCGGTAGAAGAAGCCGTCGCAGGTGGCACAGGCGGACACGCCCTTGCCGGAGAAGGCTTCTTCGGAGGGCAGGCCGAGGTACTGGGCGCTGGCGCCGGTGGCGATGATCAGCGCATCGCAGGTGTATTCGCCCGCGTCGCCCACCAGGCGGATCGGCTTTTCGGCCAGGTGCGTGGTGTGGATATGGTCGAAGATCATTTCGGTGTTGAAGCGCAGGGCATGCTTCTCGAAGCGCGCCATCAGCTCCGGTCCCTGCACACCGTCGGCGTCGGCGGGCCAGTTGTCCACTTCGGTGGTGGTCATCAGCTGGCCGCCCTGGGCGATACCGGTGATGAGAACGGGATTCAGGTTGGCGCGGGCGGCGTAGACGGCCGCGCTGTAGCCGGCGGGGCCGGAACCGAGAATGAGCAGCTTGATGTGACGGGTGGCCATCTTTGTGGGTCTTTCGTGTGTCTGGAGCAAGGGAGACAGATTATAAGGCGCTCCGTTCCCGCGAAGGGGGCGGCCTGCCTCCGGTGTAGCGTCAGCCCTGCGGCGCGGCCACCCGGTGGGCCCATGTCCTTAGATGCGACTCAAGTTTGCTCTATACTTTGCCGTTGTGTGTGCATGACGGCCAGTTTGTGCCGTTTGCCAATTAATTTGCATCCTGCTTAGGAGAGGCCTTATGACCGTAACCAGCTCCGTGTCCACGATTGCCCTGCGGACTTTCCCGATTTTCCAGG
>JAEUNU010000233.1 GCA_016789125.1 Zoogloea sp.
CTTGTTCTCCGCGATCCCCGTCATCGGTCCCGACCTCTCCGTCGTGATCCGTGGCGACTTCGTGGTGTCCGACGCGACCCTCAACCGCTTCTTCTCCTTCCACGTCATCGCCGTGCCGCTGATCCTCATCGGCCTGGTTGCCGCCCACATCGTCGCGCTGCACGAAGTCGGCTCCAACAACCCGGATGGCGTCGAGATCAAGAAGAAGAAGGACGCTCGCGGCATTCCGCTGGACGGCATCCCCTTCCACCCCTACTACACCGTCAAGGACATCGTGGGCGTGGTCGGTTTCCTGATCGTCTTCTCCTTCATCGTGTTCTTCGCGCCTGAAGGCGGCGGCTACTTCCTGGAGTTCAACAACTTCATCCCGGCCGACCCGCTGAAGACTCCGCCGCACATTGCGCCGGTGTGGTACTTCACACCGTTCTACTCGATTCTGCGTGCGGTCACCTACCCGCTGTTCGGCATCGATGCGAAGTTCTGGGGCGTCGTCGCCATGGGCGCCGCGGTGGTGATCATCGCCTTCTTGCCCTGGCTCGATCGCAGTCCGGTCAAGTCGATCCGTTACAAGGGCGGCCTGTTCAAGATCATCCTGACGGTCTTCGTCATCTCCTTCTTCATCCTCGGCTACCTTGGCGTGCTGCCCCCCACCCCGGGCCGTACCCTGGTGTCGCAAATCTGTTCGGTGATCTATTTCGCGTTCTTCCTGCTGATGCCGGTGTACTCGAAGATGGACAAGACCAAACCCGTTCCGGAAAGGGTTAGCTGAAAATGAAAATCCGCGGAATCAGTCTCGTGAAAAAGCTCCTGGCTACGGCACTCTTCGCTCCGCTGCTCGCTGTGGCGAGCGGCCCCGAACTGCACCTCGACAAGGCCCCGGTGTCCACCGATCCGGCTGCGCTGGCCAACGGCGCCAAGCTGTTCGTCAACTACTGCCTGAACTGCCACGGCGCCAGCTACATGCGCTACAACCGGCTGCAGCAGATCGGTCTGTCCGAGCAGATGATCAAGGACAACCTGATGTTCACCGCCGACAAGATCGGCGAGCCGATGCGCATCGCGATGCAGCGTGAAGAGGCGAAGGTGTGGTTCGGCGCCGCGCCGCCCGACCTCACCGTGATCGCCCGCTCGCGTGCTTCCGAGTTCGGCAGCGGTGCCGACTGGCTGTACACCTACCTGCGCGGTTTCTATCGCGACAGCGAGCGTCCGACCGGCTGGAACAACGTGATCTTCGAAAACGTCGGCATGCCGCACGTCCTCTACGAGCTCCAAGGCGAGCAGATCGCCAAGGTCTCCGAGGCGGACGACGGCCACGGCGGCAAGGTCAAGACGATCGCCCTCGAGCTGGGCAAGCCCGGCAAGATGTCCAAGGAAGAGTACGACAAGGCCACCGCCGACCTCGTCTCCTACCTGGTCTGGATGGGTGAGCCGATGGCCGAAACCCGCAAGACGATCGGCACTGTCGTGCTGGCCTTCCTTGGTCTTCTCTTCGTCCTTTCCTATCTTCTCAAGAAGAATTACTGGAAAGACATCCATTAATCGGCCTGGTTTTGCCGATGCAGTCTCTTGCCGCAACTGAGCAAGACGCACCACGCGCCCGGCGCGTGGTGCGTGATTCAGAGTATCCGTGGGGTAACACAACGATGATGAATTTGTATTCCGGAACGACAGATCCCTTCAGTCACCGGTGCCGTATCGTGCTCTTTGAAAAGGGCATGGATTTCCAGGTGATTGACGTCGATCTCTTCAACAAGCCGGAAGACATCGCGGTCATCAACCCGTACAACCGGGTTCCGGTGCTGGTCGATCGTGATCTGGTGCTCTACGAGTCCAACATCATCAACGAGTACATCGACGAGCGTTTCCCGCATCCGCAGCTGATGCCGCCCGACCCGATCATGCGCGCCCGCGCCCGGCAGCTGCTGCATACCTTCGAGCTCGAGCTGTTCTCCCATATCGACGCCCTCGAGAAGAATCCGAAGGGTGCCGACAAGGAGCGGGCCCACGTGCGCGACCAGCTGACCCAGCTGGCTCCGATGTTCGCCAAGCAGAAGTTCCTGCTGGGCGACGAGTTCTCCATGCTCGACGTCGCCATCGCGCCGCTGCTGTGGCGCCTCGACCACTACGGCATCGAGCTGCCGCGCTCTGCCGCACCGTTGATGAAGTACGCCGAGCGCATCTTCAGCCGCCAGGGCTTCATCGACGCGATGACGCCCTCCGAAAAGGTGATGCGGCGCTGAGTCGCCGTCGGGGCCGTGGGTTCTGCGGCCCCGTCATCGGGCTCTCCTTCTCGTTGTCTCCCCTTGCTCGAAGGTCCGGCTCATGAGTGAAATCTCCACCAAGCCCTACCTGATCCGTGCCATCCACCAGTGGTGTTCCGATCAGGGGCTGACCCCCTATATTTCCGTCGTCGTCGATCACCGGACGCTGGTCCCGCGCCAGTTCGTCCAGGATGGGCAGATTGTCCTCAACGTCAGCGCCGATGCGACCCAGAGCCTGGTGATCGGCAACGAGATGATCGCCTTTCAGGCCCGTTTCGGGGGCGTTGCCCAGAACATCTCCCTGCCCGTCGATAACGTGTCGGCGATCTACGCCCGCGAGAATGGTCACGGCATGGCCTTCGAGGTCGGCGCCGGCAGCTCCGGCGACGACGAGCTCGAGGCGAGCCCGGAGCTCGAGCCCGGCCTGTCCGACGGCCCGCTTTCCGGTGCCGCGGAAGAGCCGAGCCCGCCCAAGGGCGGCGGGCGCAGCCACCTCAAGCTGGTCAAGTAGCTTCCGTCCATCGCGCTGCCTTGACGCTGCTTGATCTGGCGCAGGGCACGGTGCGCGCAGAGCCTTTAGAGTCGCGCGCAATCTCTGTCTGAAAGGTTTTGAAATGGCCGCCATGGAATGGACTGAAAAACTCACCCTCGGTCTGGGCCCGATGGACCAGACCCACGTGGAGTTCGTCGATGCCTACAACCGTCTGCTGAGCCTCTCCGGGGCGGAGCTGCTCGCCGCGATGGATGATTTCATCGTGCATACGGTCGAGCACTTCGACCAGGAAAACCGCTGGATGGAGCTGATCGGCTTTCCCGGCTGTCACAAGGCCGAGCACGACCGCGTCCTCGCCGTCTGCCGTGATGTCCGCAAGCGCATGGAGCGCGGCGACACGGCGCTCGGGCGGCAACTGATCCAGGAGCTGCCCCTCTGGTTCGACAACCACGTGGCCACGATGGATGCCGCCCTGGCTTCGTACATCCAGAGCATCGGGTTCGACACCGAGACCGGCGAGATCCGCAACCCGCCGAAGGAGGACTGCGGCGATGGTTCGTCGGCCTGCTGCACGCCTCCGGCCGCAAGCACCACGGTCGAATCCCAGCCCGCCTGAGACTTCTCAAGCCTGGCGCCTGGCAGGTGAGCATCTTCGATCAGCTGGCCGAAGAGAAGATCCGGGCAGCCCTCGCGCAGGGGCAGCTATCCGGGCTGCCCGGTGAAGGCCGCCCTCTCGAGTTCGACGACGATGCGCTGGTGCCGGCCGAGTTGCGGATGAGCAACCGGATCCTGCGCAATGCCGGCTACGTGCCGCCGGCGATCCTCGAGTTACGTGAGTTGCGCGCCCTGTGCGAGGCCCTCGCGGCAGGGGGCGACGAAGGCGCCTCGGCGCATGCCGCGCGTCGCCTGACAAGCCTGCTGCTGCGGGTCGAGGCGGCCGGATTGTCCCACGTTGCGTCGGCCATCCTGGCCCGTCTGAATCCCCGCACCCAGGCGCCGCCCGCGGCCCCCGAGCCCTTGCCCTGAGCCAGACCCCTCGTGCTGTTCAAGTCCGCGTGCCATGTGACGTTATCAGGCGGACGTTCTACACAGCTTGGGTGGGTGATGTCTTTCGTGCAAGTGAAAAGTGGGGAAATCGAGGTGGGGCGCCCGGTGCCGTGGGCGCTGTACGATGATCGCAAGCAGGTGCTGTTTGCGCAGGGCGTCATCGTCGAGTCCGAATCCCAGAAGAAGGCCCTCATCGAGCGGGGCCTGTTCCGCAAACTCGCGAGCGGCGATACCCGTTTGAATGCCGAGGGCGGTGACAAGCCCACCGACAATCTCTGCGCCTTCGACGACATCAAGCTGGACATCGGCGACACGCTGCAGCTGCAATCCCAGGGGGAGGGCGCCCAGAGCCGCTTTTACGTGCGGCTCATCGGCTATCTCAAGGGGCGCAGCATCATCGTGACGACGCCTACCCAGGACGGGAAGGTGCTGCTGATGCGCGAGGGGCAGGGCTTCGTGGTGCGGATGTTCTCGGGCAAGAGCGTATATGCCTTCGGGAC
Organism: Zoogloea sp.; assembly: GCA_016789125.1. GTDB lineage: Bacteria > Pseudomonadota > Gammaproteobacteria > Burkholderiales > Rhodocyclaceae > Zoogloea. The sequence goes on from JAEUNU010000233.1 coordinate 4,302, forward strand.
CTCGATCCAGAAGGTGGCGAACGTGCCCTTTCCCCATCTGCACCTGAACTACCCGAGCCAGGTGCGCGGCCTGGTGGTCCGGCGTGGCGCCCGGGCGCGGGTCAACCTGATTGCTGCCGTCGTTGGCGCCGACGGCCGTTCCCACGCGGCCTCCCTGGTGGATCTCAGCACCGGCGGCGCCATGCTGACGGCCAGGCAGCCGATGGGCGCGAAGGACGACCGTCTGATGCTGAAGTTTCGCGTCGTGGTGAACGAGATAGAGGAATATCTGAACGTCCCGGCCGTGCTGAAGTCGGTTCATGCCGGCGCGGCATCGGAAGGCGACGTATCCCAGATCAACCACGGGGTGCAGTTCGACGCGCTCCCACACAACCTGCAGGTCGTGCTGTCGGCCTTCGTCTATCGGGTGCTCTTCGAGGAATCCGCGGAGGGCTGAAGCCTCCCCGCGCTCAGCGGGGCTTCAGGAACGGGAAGGCCGGCTCCGGCTGCCTGCCCGCCACGATGTCGGCGATCGCCCGGCCGGAACCGCAGGCGAGGGTCCAGCCCAGCGTGCCGTGGCCGGTGTTGAGGTAGAGCTTGTCGATGCCGCTCGGGCCGATCAGGGGCACGTTGCTCGGCGTGGCCGGGCGCAATCCGCACCAGTGCTCGATCTGGCCGAGGTCGACGGCACCCGGGAAATGCTCTTCCAGCCAGCGCACCAGGGCCGCGCTGCGTTCGGGCCTGGGGCTCAGGTCGAAGCCGTTGAGCTCGGCCGTGCCGGCGACCCGCAGGTGTTGCCCGAGCCGCGAGCACACCACCCGGCGGGATTCGTCGGTCAGGCTCACCCTTGGCGCCAGGCTGCGGTCGATGATTGGCGCGGTGATCGAGTAGCCCTTGACGGGGTAGATCGGCAATTTCAGGCCGAGCGGGCGGACCAGCTCCGCGCTGTAGCTGCCTGCCGCCAGCACGATGGCGTCGGCGCGCATCACGCCGCTCCGGTCTGCCTCATCGAAGACGCGGACCCCGGCGAGGCTGCCGTGGACGACGTCGAACTTGTTCACCCGCACGCCGAACGCGAAACGCACGCCCGCATCGGCGGCAAGCGTGGCGAGCCCCCGACAGAACAGATGCGCGTTGCCGCTCTCGTCGTCCAGCCCATGCAGGGCGCCGGCGAGGCGCGGGCCGAGGGCCGCGAGGGCGGGCTCGACGGCGACGGCCTCGTCCGGGCTGAGGATGCGCCCCTCGATGCCGAGCGCCTGCAGCGCCTCCAGGCGCTCCGGCAGCCGGCCGGCCTCGGCAGGCGTCTCGAAGAGGTGAAGGATGCCGCCTTCGCGGGATTCGTAGCGGATCCCCGTCTCCTGCCGCAGCGTCCGGAGCTGATGCCGGCTGTACAGCGCCAGGCTGGCGACTGCCGCCGTGTTGCGCGCGGCCCGGCGCGGCAGGCACTCGCGGAGGAAGGACAGGCCCCAGCGCCACTGGGCCGCATCGGCCCGGAGGCGGAACAGCAGCGGGGCGTCTTCGCGGCCCAGCCAGCGCAGGATGGTGCCCGGTGCCGAAGGGTTGGCCCACGGCTCCGGGTGGCTCACCGAGATCTGCCCACCGTTGGCGAAGCTTGTTTCGAGCCCCGGCCCGGGTTGGCGGTCGACCACGGTGACCTTGCACCCGGCCTGGGCGAGATACCACGCACTTGTGACGCCGGCGAGGCCGGCGCCGATCACCAGAACTTCCATGATGCCCTGCGAAAAGACTCAAAGGAGGGCGGCAGGCGGCCGCCCCGGCGCGAGGTGAGCAATCATAAACGACGGAGGAGGGCGATCCGGGCGATAATCTCGGCTTTAAAGGCCCACTTTTGGAGAAACATGACATGCGTCGAGTCACGCTCACCCAATTTCTGATCGAGCAGCAGCGCAAGGGGCTGATGGACGCCGATCTGCGCCTCCTGATGGAGGTCGTTGCCCGCGCGGTCAAGGCGATCGCCGTCAATGTCTCGAAGGGCGCCCTGGCCGGCGTGCTCGGCGAGGCGGGCAGCGACAACGTCCAGGGCGAGGCCCAGAAGAAGCTGGACGTGATCGCCAACGACATCCTGATCCAGGCCAACGAGTGGGGCGGCCACCTGGCGGCGATGGCCTCCGAGGAGGTCGAGGAGATCCGCCCGATCTCCACCGACTACCCGCGCGGCGGCTTCCTGCTGCTCTTCGATCCGCTCGACGGCTCGTCCAACATCGACGTCAACATTTCGGTCGGCACGATCTTCTCGGTGCTGCGCTGCCCCGAGGGCGTCACCGCACCCACCGAGGCCGACTTCATGCAGCCCGGCACGGCCCAGGTGGCGGCGGGGTATTCGGTGTATGGCCCGTCGACCCAGCTCATCCTCACGGTGGGCGATGGCGTGCATGGTTTCACCCTCGACCGCGAGATGGGCAGCTTCATCTACACCCATCCCAACATGACGATTCCCGAGGACACCAAGGAATACGCCATCAACGCCTCCAACGCCCGCTACTGGGAGGCGCCCGTCCAGCGCTACATCGGCGAGCTGCAGGCCGGCAAGGACGGCCCGCGGGAGCGTGACGTCAACATGCGCTGGGTGGCCTCGATGGTGGCCGACGTGCACCGCATCCTCACCCGGGGCGGCATCTTCATGTACCCGATGGACAGCAAGATGAAGGACAAGGGCGGCAAGCTGCGCCTGATGTACGAGGCCAACCCGATGGCGATGATCGT
>JAEUNU010000275.1 GCA_016789125.1 Zoogloea sp.
CAAGGACTTTCAGGTCTCCAAGCACTTTCGGATTTTCATGTAAGCGCTTGTTTTTTAATGGCGCAGATAGGGAATCGCAAGTAGCACATTACCGGTTGTTTTTTCTAAACTTTTTACTTTGCGATTTCAGCTTCTACCCGCAAATCTACCCGCAAAGATCTGCGGCTAGAACCATCAGTCTGCAAGCTTGCCATTTCCAAACAGCCGATCCCACTTCCATTGGATCGATGATCGCTATGGCAATCGATCTCGTACATCCAACGATGGCGATTGGTAAAGATCAGACCTCGCTAGTAGCACGGGTGTTCCAAACGGAAGAACGCCTCAAACTCTCGGCGAAAACTGTAGGGTTCAAACCAATTCCTTGGTTTTTGAACCCCCAAGCAGAGGCCCCACCGGATAAAAAAGTCAATCGTTACCTGACGTCGCCCCGGAGCTTCCTCGACCGAGGACCAATCGTCGGCCTCAGCTGCCCTTGAGCCTGCGACCTCTGCCGGTCCGCAATGCTTTAGATACCTGTCCTTCAGCGGTCATTCGATCTGTGCGCCAGCTTAGCAATCTGGCGAATTCTCACTCCCTACCCGAGCTGGTCACCCGCCTTTAACACGGTCAGTGGCAGTTTGCCGCATGGCAGTTTTGACAAGTCCTGCTGGAAGAACCCCGACATGTGATCATGAAAGACCTGACACCGTTTCCCCGTGGACACCGTTTCCCCGTGGTTGGGCGGCGGAGGGGCTCAGGCGCGCGATTCGAGGGTTTCGATGAGGAGGAGAAGTTCGGCGGCTGAGCGGTAGTACAGGTCGGGCGCGTCGGCGAGGCCCCGGTCGCGGCTGCCGGCGGCGATGGCCTGGAGGGCGTGGAGGTAGGGGCGCATATCTGCCGGGAAATTCGGGTCGGAGGCGAGTTGGAGGAGGCCTTCGGCGATCTCGGCGCTCTGGCCGGCGGCGATGCTCTGGCTCACGGCCAGCGTCAGGCGGCCGTCGAGGTCGTGGTTCTCGCCGCCGTCGCGGCGGTAGGCGAGATAGGCGGCGACGGCCTTGCGCCGGGCGTCTTCGGCGGGGGCGGGCTGGTCGGCATCGGTCTCGATGGCGGCGAGGATGGCCCAGGTTGTCCATGGCTCGGCGGCATGGCCGAAGGGCGCTATGCACTCGATCGCCCGGTGGATTTCCTGCTGCGCCTCGTCCAGGCGGCGGAGCATGCGCAGGGTGATGGCGAGGTTGTTCCGCGCGCAACCCTCGCCCGTCAGATCGCCGATCTCGACATATTTGTCCGCCGCCTGGCGGAAGAAGGCCGCGGCCTCCTCCGGGCGGTCGAGGGCACTGGCGTACAGGTTGCCCAGTTGCCCGAGCGTGCTCGCCTGCCCGGCGACATCGGCGAGCCGCACCTTGATGGCGAGCGATTTGCGGTAGGCGTCTTCCGCCGCTTCCGGCTGGCCCGCCACCTGATACACCCTGCCGGTCTGATGCCAGATCACGGCGACGGAGCCCGGTTCGTCCAGGGCGGTGAAGCGCTTGCGTGTTTCTTCGTAGGCTTCCAGTGCGTCCTTGTAGCGGCGCTGCGCCAGGCGGACGGTGCCGAGCTGACCCTTGCCGGCGGCGACATCCCGCTCGGCGCCGCGCCACTCGTCGCGGCGGATGGCCTCCTCGTAAGCCGCCGCCGCCTCGTCGAGTCGGCCCAAGTCGAGAAGGCAGTCGCCTTGTTCTGCGAGGCAGGTGGAGGTCATCCCTTCCGCGGCTTCGTTGGTGCACTCTTGCGCGATGGCCTCGATGCGCTGGTGGGCCTCGTCCAGCAGCGGCAGGGCCTGTTCCGCACCACCGGCCGTCCGCATCACGCGGGCCATGAGCCAGCAGGCCCCCGCCAGATCGTAATCGGCGTCCGCGTAGGCCGCCCTGCCCGCCGCCCGGGCGCGGTCGAGGAGCTGCCGCGCGCCGTCGAAGGCCTCGCGCAAGCGCCCGCCGTCAAGCTGCTGCTCGATGCGGGTGCTCTCCGCCTGGAAACGCGCGTGACTCCAGGCGTCGCCCTGTGCTTCGAGTCGCCCGGCCGCGGCGTCGCGCACCTCGCCCACGCGCGCCAGCAGCCGCGGCTTGCCGGCATTTTGCAGCAGGCTGTAGAGATCGGTGGCCAGGGCGATGGTCGCCTCGGCATCGCCCGCGCGTTCCACGAGCTCGAGCAGGGCAAACAGGTTGGGCAGCTCCAGCCCGGTCAGGGTCGCGGCGACTTCGGTGTTCTGGTATTGCTGCTGCACGAGGAAGCGCGCATAGGCACGCATCGCCTCGACCCAGCGCGCCGTGAGCGCCTCGCGCGCCTCGGCCTCCAGCCGCCCGCGCAGGTAGGGGCAGAGCGCGGGATTGAGGTTCAGATGGTTGTAGGGGTTGGGCGTCGCCAGCCCGGTCCCGATCAGCTCGGCGGCCAGTTCGGCCACGTCCGCCTTTTCCCACGCCATCATCATGCTCAGCACATCGAGATCGACCCCGCCGTGAAACACCGCGAGCACGCGCGCCCGCTCGCGGTTTTCCGGGGACAGGCGTTGCAGCGAGAGTTCCACGCTGGCGAAGACCGACTGTTCCCGCGCATGGGGATGGCCGGCGGGAAAGCGGCGCGCCATCTCTGCCATCAGCTCGGCGAGCGACGCGCGCGTCCGCTCCACCCCGCGTTCGCGCAAGGCCGGCGCCAGCAGACTCAGGGTGCGCGCGTGGCCGTGCACCGCGTCCACGAGCCGCTCGATGGCCTCGCGCGCCGCGTCGCCCGCGCCGGCGTCGCCCCCGGCGGCGTTGAGCGCCCGCTCCACCAGCTTCACCGCATCGTCCTGGGCGAGCCGGTGCAGCTCGCGCCGCTGCCGCGCGCCGTCGAAGGGCGCCGGCAGTCCTTCCCGACTGGTGAACACCAGCCGCGTCTCGCCCGCCTTCATGAGCCGTGCGCACAGGGCGAGGATGGCCGCGAGTTCCTTCGCCGCCTCTTCCGACAGCGCCTCGGGGGTGTCCTGCCCCACGTAGGGTGGCAGCAGCACGCTCTCCATGTTGTCCACCACCAGCAGCGTGGACTGTTCGCGGAGCGCCCGTTCCACTTCGAGGATCGCCCCCTCCAGATCGCCCGCCGCGGTGAAGGCCGCGCCGACCAGTTGCTGGCCCAGGGCATCGAGCACCGCGCGCCCATCGCCGTGGGTCTCGACCGAGACGAAGGCCGCGCGGCGCACCTGATGGGAGCGCACCTGCCAGCGGGCGAACTCGGCCGCCAGCGCCGTCTTGCCCTCGCCGCCCTGGCCGCGCAGCACGGCGTAGCGCTCGGTGCGCAGCAGCCGTTCCAGGGCCAGCAACTCGCGGCTGCGGCCGACGAAGCCGGTGCCCGGCACGG
>JAEUNU010000293.1 GCA_016789125.1 Zoogloea sp.
GCCGAGCATGTTGATGATGCTCTGCACCGTGAAGGGGGTCTGGGTGGTCTGGTCGCCGGAGCCGTCGAGGCCGACCACCAGGCCGTAGCCGACCAGCTGGTTGTGGCGCACGCCGCCGATGCTGGCGAGATCCTTGAGGCGTTCGGCGCTGGCCGGGGTGCTGGCCAGCAGGCCGAGGGCACAGGCGCAGGCGGCGGCGAGGCGGATGAGGCGCGACATGGCGTGGTTCCTCAGAAAGGCAGCACGTTCACGAAGAAGCGCTGCAGCCAGCCCATCTGCTGGGTCTCGTCGATGTAGCCGTTGGCGCGGTATTCGATGCGGGCGTCGGCCACCTGGGTGGACTGCACGGTGTTGGCGCCGGTGACGCTGACCGGGTTGACGATGCCCGAGAAACGGATGAACTCGTTGCCTTGGTTGATGGCGATCTGCTTTTCGCCCGACACCAGCAGGTTGCCGTTGGGCAGCACCTCGATGACGGTGGTGGTGATGGTGCCGGTGAAGGCGTTGTTGGCCGCCGCGTCGCCCTTGCCGCCGAACTTGCTGGCGTCGGAGGCGGCGGCGTCGAGCCCGTTGAGGCCGCCCAGGGGCAGCTTGGCCAGTGCGGTGATGGAGGCGGCGAGGCTGGCGTTGCGCTCGGCGTTGGCCGACGACTTCTTGCTGGCGGCGGTCTGCTCGACGAGGTTGACGGTGATGATGTCGCCGACGAAGCGGGCGCGGCGGTCTTCGAACAGGGGCCGGGTGAAGCTGGGCTGGTAGATCGAGCCCGAGCCGGAGGGCTGGGCGGCGCGGGCGTCGGGGCGCACGCTCATCGGCTGGTGCACCGCGGTCGGCGGGGTGGCCTGCAGGGCCGCGCAGCCGGTGAGGCCAGCGAGCAGCAGGGCGGGCAGGCAGTGAAGTGTGCGCATGATGGGTGTCCGCGGCCCGCTTACAGCGAGGTGAGCTTGCCGAGCATGTTGTCGGAGGTGGAGATGGCCCGCGAGTTGAGCTCGTAGGCGCGCTGGGTCTGGATCATCAGCACCAGCTCTTCGGCCACGTTGACGTTGGAGGTTTCCACGTAGGTCTGGTTGAGGCTGCCGACGCCGTTGGTGCCCGGGGTGTTGGGGTTGGCGGTGCCGCTGGCGGCGGTCTCGAGGAAGAGGTTCTCGCCCACGCTCTGCAGGCCGCCCGGGTTGACGAAGCTGGCCAGCTGGATGTTGCCGATCTGCGCCGCGGCGGCCTGGTTGGGCAGGGTCACCGAGACCACGCCGTCCTTGCCGATGGTGACCGACAGGGCGTTGGCGGGGATGGTGATGGCCGGCTGCAGCGGGTAGCCGCTGGAGGTGACGATCTGGCCGTTGGCGTCTTTCTGGAAGGCGCCGTCGCGGGTGTAGGCGGTGGTGCCGTCGGGGGTGAGGATCTGGAAGAAGCCTTCGCCCTGGATCGCCACGTCGAGGGCGTTGCCGGTCTGGGTGAGGTTGCCCTGGGTGTGGATGCGCTCGGTGGCGATGGGACGCACGCCGGTGCCGATCTGCAGGCCCGAGGGGATGGTGGTCTGCTGGGTGGACTGGGCGCCGGGCTGGCGCAGGTTCTGGTAGAGCAGGTCCTCGAACACCGCCCGCGCCCGCTTGAAGCCGTTGGTGGACACGTTGGCGAGGTTGTTGGAGATGACGTCGAGCTGGGTCTGCTGGGCTTCGAGGCCGGTGCGGGCAATCCACAGGGAGCGGATCATGGGGGGCTCCAGATGTTCGGTGTCGCCGCGGGGGGCGAGGGGTTGGCCGCCTCAGTGACAGGTATACGATGGCGACAGGCTCATCCTAAGCTTTGCAAGTCCCGTTCCAGGCCCGGAGGAAGCGGTGAAAAGGCGGCCTATTTGCCGCCGCCCGCCCGGCGGCCAGGGGAATGCGGCAGCGACGGCCGGCGGAGCGGAAATATTTGCCGGACGGCAGGCGGCCACCCCTGCCGACACGGGGCGCCCGGACGGCGGCGCGGCAGAAATGGGTTGGCGGGAGGAAACATTGGGTGGGGACGCGGCATTGTTGGGTCTCGCGGAGGAAACCTTGCCTCTCCGGAATGAAACATTGCCCGGCCCGGATGAAACATTGCCTCCCCGGGATGGAACATTGCCCTGCCCGAATGGAACATTGCCTCCCCGGGATGAAACATTGCCTCCCGGGAATGAAACATTGCCCGGCCGGAATGAAACATTGCCTCTCCGCGGGGCAATATCGGGTGAACACAAGGCAAGAACGCCCCCCGGCGACCCGTTGATGCCTGGGCCGGCGGGAGGCGTTGGAGGCGGGCCGGCCGCGGGCCGTCAGCTCTTGGCGACCAGCTGGCCGGCGGAGCGGTCCATCTCCTGGGCGGTGGACAGCATCCGGGTCTGCATCTCGTACTGGCGGGCCAGGGAGATCATCGACACCATCTGCTCGACCACGTTGACGTTGCTGCCCTCGAGGTAGCCGGCGGCCACCTTGACGGCGGGGTCGGCGGGGGCAGCACCGCCGGCGGCGAGGCGGAAGAAGCCGTCGGGGCCGCGGCGCAGGTCGGCCTCGGGCGGGTTGACCAGCTTGAGCTGGTCGACCGCGCTGGTGCTGTTGCGGGCGCCGGTGCGGGCCACGGTGGACATCGTGCCGTCGACGCCGATCGCCACCTCGACGTCGGGGGGCACCGTGATCGGCCCGCCGTTGCCGAGCACCGGCAGGCCGCCGCGGGTCTGCAGGATGCCGTTGGCGCTGACCTCGAAGTTGCCCTCGCGGGTGTAGCCCTCGGTGCCGTCGGGCATCTGCACGGCAAACCAGCCCTTGCCCTGAACCGCCACGTCGAAGGGGCGATTGGTGTGCTGCAGCGGCCCGGTGGAGAGGTCGTCCTGCACGCTGGCGTCGACGACGAAGGCGCGGGTGGGCATCAGGGCGTTCTGCACCGGCACGGCGCGCAGGCGGTGCAGCTCGGCCTTGAAGCCGGTGCTGGTGGCGTTGGCCAGGTTGTGGGCCACCGCCGCCTCCTGCCCCATCGTGGCGGAGGCGCCGGTCATCGCGGTGTAGATCAGGCGGTCCATGGCTCAGGCCTTTCCGGGTTCAGCGCAGGTTGACCAGGGTTTGCAGGATCTGGTCCTGGGTCTTGATCGACTGGGCGTTGGCCTGGTAGGCGCGCTGCTGGGTGATCATGTTGACCAGCTCGGAGGTGAGGTCGACGTTGGATTCTTCGATGGCGGCCGACTGCAGCACGCCGAGGGTGCCGGTTCCCGGGGGGGCACCGGCGCCATCCACGGCACCGGCCTCGGGCGTCCATTGCCACTGGTTGGCGCCCACCGAGACGAGGCCGTTGGGGTTGCGGAAGTTGGTGAGCAGCACCTGGCCCATGGTGCGCGACTGGCCGTTGCTGAAGTTGCCGAGGATGGTGCCGTCGGCCTCGACGGTGAGGCCGCTGAGGGTGCCGGGCTTGTAGCCGTCCTGGCTGAGGGAGGAGACGCCGAAGCTGTTGCCGAACTGGGTGGAGTTGTTCAGGTCGACGGTGATCGTCAGGTCGCGGGTGGCGCCGGTGGTGACGGTGTAGGTGGTGGCGATGGTCTTGGGCGTGAGCAGCCCGCCGTTGCTGTCGAAGCTCACGGTGGTGGGGCTGTGCAGGCCGGTGATCGGGTCGATCTCGGGCGGGAAGCCGCCGTCGAGGCTGGTGTACACGTCCCACTTGTTGGCCTGGGCGGTCTTCACGAAGTAGAGCGACTGGGTGTGCGGGTTGCCCAGGGAGTCGTACACCGTCTGCGAGGTGGTGCTGGTGTAGCTGGTGGGGTCGGTGATGCTGAAGCCGCCGCTGTTGGCGGTGGCGGTGAAGGTGGGCATCGACAGGTCGGTGGCGACACCACCGGTGACGGCCATCGACGACTGGCCACCGGCGAGGGTGGAGCTGAAGGTGATGCGGCCGTCGGCATCGGCGCCAACCACGACCTTGCCGTTGAGGGCGGTGGCATTGACGGCGGTCTGCAGCGCAGCGACCAGCGAGGCGGAGTCGGGATAGGTGGCGGCGTTGATGGTGACCGGGATGGCTGCGCCGCCATCGACGGCGATCGACAGGGTGCTGGTGGTGCCGGCAGCCGGCACCGGGGCGATCGTGAAGGGGGCGACGGACGCGCTGGAGAGGGTCGCGACCACGGCGTTGCTGCCATTCACGGTGGTGCCGGCAGGGATTCTCAAGCCGGTGGCGGCGCTGCCGCTGACCAGCAGGCTGGACAGCCGCCCACCCCGCTCGGAGGCCAGGCTGAGCACGCCGTTGCTGTCGCTGGAGGCGACGACGCGGTTCTTCAGGGAGGTCTGGTCGATGGCCGTCTGCAGCGCGGCGACGAGGGAGCTGGAGTCGGCGTAGCTGCCGGCGGGGATCGTCACGGTGGCGCTGGCTTCGCCGTCGACCGCGATGGTGAGCTGGTTGTTGGCGGCGGTGAGCACCAGCGGCGTACCGACGGTGGCCGGCACGCCGGTGCCGTAGAGGGTGGCGACGGTGAGCGCGGCGGGCGAGGTGGAGCGGGAGTCGAGGTTGACGTTGTAGCCGGCCTCGGTGGTTGCCTTCGGGTCGGCATCGCCGTAGCTCAGGCGGATGTCGCCGCCGACGCCGTTGGGCAGGCCCTTGGCGTCGTAGGTGTTGCCGGTGAGACGCAGACCGCTGCTATTGACCACGTAGCCGTTCTTGTCGACATGGAACTGGCCGTTGCGGGTGTAGGTGATGGCGCCGTTGTCGCTCATCCGGAAGAAGCCCTGGCCATTGACCGCCAGATCCAGCGTGCTGCTGCTGGTGGAGATGTTGCCCTGGGTGAATTGCTGGGCCACGGTGGCCACCGACGCGCCGATACCGACCTGGGTGGAGCTGCCGGCCGACAGCGACGCGGCAAACACGTCGGCGAACTGGGCGCCGGCCTGCTTGTAGCCGACGGTGCCCGAGTTGGAAACGTTGTTGCTGATGGCGTCGAGCGCCTTGGAAGCGATGGAGAGGCCGCTCAAACCTTGCTGGAATGCCATTTTGGGTCTCCGCTCAGAGGATCTGCTTGATGTCGGACAGGGTGACCAGCTTGCCGCCGCCCACGTCGATGGACACGCTGCCGGCGCTGGTGCGCAGCACGCTGTTCACCGAGCCGAGCTGCAGGGCGGTGGGGCTGAGGCTGGTGTCGCCGCGGGTGGCCTTCACCGACAGGCTGTAGTTGCCGTCGACGGCCTTGGAGCCGTTGTTGGTGAGGCCGTCCCAGGCAAAGTTGTACACGCCGGCGTCGTAGTCGCCGAGTTCGAGGGTGCGCACCTCGAGGCCGTTGGAATCCTTGATCGTCACGCTGACCTTGTCGGCCGGGCTGGTGAGCTCGAAGCCGCCGTAGGCCTTGCCGCTCGACAGGGAGAGGCCGCTGCCGCTCACCATCACGCCCTTGCCCACCAGCGCGGCGGCCTGCATGGCCTCGCCAGACTGGGAGCTCTCGAGCAGCGTGGAGAGGGTGGTGTTGAGCTTGCCGAGGCCATCCACGGTGCTGATCTGGGCCAGCTGGGAGGTCATCTGGGCGTTGTCCATCGGGGACAGCGGGTCCTGGTTCTTGAGCTGCTCGGTGAGCAGCCTCAGAAAGCTGGACTGGGTGCCCATCTCCATCGCCTTGGGCGCGCCCGTCGACGAGGTCTTCTGGAGCTTGTTGATGACGTCGGAGCTGGTGGTGGAATTGACAGTGCTCATGATCTGGCTTCCGGAAGTTCGATTACTGGCCGATGGCCAGGGTCTTTTCCATCAGGGTCTTGGCCGTGCCCATCACGTCGGCGTTAGTCTGGTAGGCCCGCGAGGCGGAGATCATGTTGGTCATCTCCTCGACCACGTTGACGTTGGGCATCGTCACGTAGCCCTCGGCGTTGGCGGCCGGGCTCTTCGGGTCGTAGACCAGACGCATCGGCGCGGCGCTCTCGACCACCTGGGTCACGCGGACGCCCTGGGCCGCCGGGCCGGCCATCGGCGTGGCGGCAAACACCACCTGCTTGGCGCGGTAGGGCTGGCCGTCGCTCGAGACGACGCTGTCGGCGTTGGCCAGGTTGCTGGCGGTGGTGTTGAGCCGCAGGGACTGCGCATGAAGCGCACTGCCGGCAACCTGGAAGACATTCAACATGCTCATGATGTGCCCCTTACTGGTTCTGGATCGCCCGCTGCATGGTGGTCAGCATGCCGTTGATGAAGGTCAGGCTGGCCTGGTAGTGCACCGAGTTCTCGGCAAAGGCGCTGCGCTCGACGTCCATGTTGACGGTGTTGCCATCGACGGCGCCCTGCTCCTCGGTGCGGAACTTGAGGGCCGCCTCGAGAGGGTTGCTGGCGGCGCCGGCGATGTGGCGCTGCGAGGTGGTCTTGAGGGCCAGGGCGTCGCCCTTGGCACCCAGCGCACCGGACAGGGCCTGGCGGAAATCCAGGTCGCGAGCCTTGTAGTTCGGCGTGTCGGCATTCGCGATATTCGAGGCGATCACCTGCTGGCGATAAGCGCGGGCGTTCAGCGCCGTCTGGTGAAAACGCATCGTGGCATCGAGTCTGTCGGTCATTCCGGTCACCTTTGGGGCTGTATCTGCAATGACTCCATTGCAGCTTCCATGCCAGCCATCCTACCCGGGCACCCCGGCCCGCCATGGGCCGAACAGGCGGCAATTTCCACCCCATTCCACCCTGCGGCAGGCCGCACTTCCGTCACGCCGCTTGCCGCAGCGGCAAACTTTGCCGGCCGCTCCGTGCCGGGCGGCAGCCCAGGCCGCGGGCCAGCGGCCCGGCGCACAATTGCGCTGCGAAAGCGCCGCTATTTCCACCGGCAGCAAGGGCGCCCACATGTTCCAATGGCAGCCATCGACCCTGCGCGCGAGGCGCCCTGCCCCCCCCCACGATGAAACCCGCCTACACCCTCACCGCCCTGCTGCTGATCGCCCTGACGAGCTTCTCCGGCCTCTGCCAGGCTCGCCAGGAGCCGGCCGCCGTGCGCAGCGAGGTATCGCGCCTTCTCCGGCAGCAGACGATCAGCCTGCCCGGCGAGGTGAGCATCCAGGTTGGCGAATTCACTGCCGACAACGCCCTGCCGCCCTGTGTCCAGCTCGAAGCCTTTCTGCCCCCCGGCGCGGGGGCCGCGGGGGGCGGTGGTGTTGGGGGGGGGGGGCGTTGAACCCGCCCCCGGTCGGCCCGGGGGGCCGGCCGGCGTGGGGGGTCGGGGCCGGGACGCG
>JAEUNU010000017.1 GCA_016789125.1 Zoogloea sp.
GAGATGTTCTGGAGGTCGACGATCACGTCGCCAATCTGTCTGGCCATGTCGGTCTCCGTCTCAGGCCGCCTTCCGCGCCTGGGGCGGGAAGGTCTTGGCGTCCTCGATGCGCAGGTTGGCGGACACCTTGTTGGTGCGGCCGTCCTCGTAGGTCACCTGGGTTTCGATGAACTGCTCCTTGCGGCCGGCGTAGAGGGCGTCGATCAGCACCTCGTACTTCTCGGCCACAAAGTTGCGGCGCACCTTGCGGGTCCGGGTCAGCTCGCCGTCATCGGCATCGAGCTCCTTGTGCAGCACCAGGAAGCGCTTGATCTGGGACTCGCTCATGTTCGGGTCGCTGGCCAGGTCGGCATTGACCTGCTCGATGCACTCGCGGATCAGCTCGTACACCTGGGGCTGACAGGCCAGATCGGTGTAGCCGGCGTAGGCCATGCCCTTGCGCTCGGCCCAGTTGCCCACGGCTTCCAGGTCGATATTGACGAAGGCGGTGACGAAATCGCGCTTGTTGCCAAAGCACACCACTTCCTTGATGTGCTGGAAGAACTTGAGCTTGTTCTCGATGTAGTTGGGGGCAAACATGCCGCCATTGGTGAGCTTGCCCACATCCTTGGCCCGGTCGATGATCTTCAGGTGACCGTCCTCATCGAAAAAGCCCGCGTCACCGGTCATGAAGTAGCCCTCGGCGTTGATGGACTCGGCGGTGGCGTCGGGGCGCTTGTAATAGGCCTTCAGCAGCATCGGGCCCTTGACCAGGATCTCGCCGTTGTCGGCCAGCTTGACCTCCACGTTCGGCGCCGGAGTGCCCACCGAATCCAGCTTGATCTGGCCGTCGGGCTGCAGGCACACGTAGGCACAGGTCTCGGTCTGGCCGTAGAGCTGCTTGAGGTTGATGCCGATGGAGCGGTAGAAGCGGAACAGGTCCGGCCCGATGGCAGCGCCGGCGGTGTAGGCCACACGGATGCGGCTCATGCCCAGCACGTTCTTGAGCGGGCCGTACACCAGGATGTTGCCCAGGGCGTACTGCAGGCGGTCGCCGGCTGACACCGGCTTGCCGTCCAGGATGTCGGCGCCGCAGCGCTTCGCCACGTCCATGAAGTGCTGGAAGACGCTGCGCTTGATGCTGCTGGCGTCCTCCATGCGGATCATCACCTGGGTCAGCAGGTTCTCGAACACCCGCGGCGGGGCGAAGTAATAAGTGGGGCCGATCTCGCGCAGATCACCCATCACCGTCTCGCCGGATTCCGGGCAGTTGATCGTGAAGCCGGCCACCAGGGCCTGGGCGTAGGAGAACAGGTGGTCGCCTACCCAGGCCATCGGCAGGTAAGACAGGATGTCGTCCTGGTCGGTGAGCTTGTCGAAGCTGCAGCCGCCCTGCGCCGCGGCGATGAAGGCAGAATGACTCTGGCACACGCCCTTGGGCTTGCCGGTGGTACCGGACGTATACAACATCACCGAGACGTCCTCGGGGCTGCCCTTGTCGATCTCGTTGCCCAGGAAGTCGGGGTGGTTCTGGTCGTGGATGCGCCCCATCTCCAGCACTTCATCCAGGCCGTGCAGAAAGGTCTGGTTGTAGTGGCGCAGACCGCGGGGGTCGTCGTAGATCACGTGCTCAAGCAGGGGCAGGTCGCCCTTGATCTCAAGCATCTTGTCCACCTGCTCCTGATCTTCGACGCAGGCAAAGCGGATCTCCGCGTCCTGCATCACGTAAGCCATTTCCTGGGCCACCGCATCCTGATACATCATCACCGGGATGCCGCCCAGGCACTGGGCTGCGGCCACCGACCAGTACAGGCGCGGCCGGTTGTCACCCACCACCGCCAGGCGGTCGCCGCGGCGAAAACCCAGCTCGGCCAGGCCACCGGCAATCGCGCGCACCTTGTCGGCCACTTCGGCCCAGGTGTACGTCTGCCAGATGCCGTACTCCTTCTCGCGCATTGCCGGCCTGTTAGGCCGCTGCCGCGCATGCTGCATCAGCAGCCGCGGAAAGGTATCCAGGCTCGCGGCATCCGCGGCTGTCCCTCGGGCGTCGGACATACCCACTCCTCCTCCGGTTTTGTCTCGGTAGCGCCTCCGCGGCTTCTGCCGGCCCACGCCCCAGGGGGCGCTGCGGTGTCCGCGGATGGTCGCTTGTCAGGAGGCCAGTCTCGCAAACCATGTTTGCTCAACTGTTTTTCAAATGTACGGAATTGTGATGCGTGGGTACCGGGTTCAAGCTGCCGCGGCTGCAGCGGGGGAGATCAGACGTCCTTGCGCCACATGTAGCGGTAGATGAAGCCGGGGAAGGCCGCGACGAGGAACAGGCAGATGCCGATCACGTAGAACTCCCAGCTCTGGGGATAGGGCGCCCCGTGCAGGCGGCTCTCGGCCAGGCGGCCCAGCAACAGGCAGGCGCCGTAAAGCAGGGCGAGCTCGACAAAGCGCAGGAAGAGGCTCTTGGGGCCCTTCAGCGGCAGCACGAACAGGAAGCGCTCGCTGAAGAACAGCGCGTTGGCGAAGACCAGCAAGACAACCAGGACGACGACGAAAGCAAGACTCACGGTGACCTACCCCGAAACCCCGCGCCGGGCGACGCGGGAAATGTACATGTACGCAAACGCCACCGGCCGGGCCGCGAGGCCTGGGCAAACGCACAGCTTGCCGCCGATGGGCAGGCCCGTCACGATACGCGACTCGCGCAGGCTCGCCAACTCGTCACCCGCTGCGCCGCCCCCGGCCAGCCTCCCGCCATGTCCTTCGACCGCTCCCTTCCCCCGACCACCACCGAGCGCGGCATCCGCATCGCGCTGATCTTCGCCCTCGCCGCCGAACGGCTGACCCTTTATTACGAACACGGCAAGTGGCTCACCGAGGCCCAGGCCACGAGCCTGGCCGCCGACTGGCTCGGCCGCTCGAAACGCCAGCTGACGGTGGAGGAACGGCGCCGGCTGGCGGCCCTCAGCGACCGGCTGGCGCGCCAGATCGAAGGCTCGGTGTCGCGGGAGGCCGGGCTCTTCATCAGCCACGAGATGAACGAGGCCCTCGATCCCAACCACCAGTCGGAACTCGCCCTGTCGCTGATGGCCGAGTGCGAGCGCCTGCTCGACGAAGCAGGCGGGGCCTGACGGCTCTCAAGGAAACGCGGAGCCGCCCCAAGCTTCCTTGAACCCCCTCGGGGGCGGGCTGGGCAAAGCCCGGCCCTGGGGGCGCTCAGCTCTTCCGCCCCACCAGCACGACCCCCGCCACCACCAGCGCACCGCCGACGATCTGGTACACGCCGATCGGCTCGGCGAGGATCAGCCAGCCAAGGAAGAGCGTGACCACCGGACCGAGGGTACCGATCAGTGACACCGGGCCGGCGCCCAGGCGGCGGATCGCCTCGGAGACCATCCACACCGGCAGCACCGTCGAGAACAGCGCCATCGCCGCCGCCAGCCCCATCACCGGGGCCGGCTGGACGAGCAGCGCGAGGGGCCGCGTCGCCGCAAAGTGGGCCAGGCACAGCACGCAGGCGATGGTGCTGGCCCAGGCTGTCACCCGCGCCGCCCCCAGCCGCCCGACGGCCTGACCGTTGCCCATCAGATACACCGCATAGGAAACGGCGCTGCCGAAGACCAGCGCCCCGCCAATCCACACGTCGCGGGCGGTGCCGGCGAGGTCGAGATCGTGGGCGACGGCGAGGGCGATGCCGGCGTAGCACAGGGCGATCGCCCCGGCCGCCCGGCGGGTCACCGGCTTGCCCAGGAAGAAGGCCGAGAAGAGCACCACCAGGGTCGGGTAGGCGAACAGGATCAGCCGCTCGAGCGCCGCCGAGATGTACTGCAGGCCGAGGAAATCCAGGTAGCTCGCCAGGTAGTAGCCGGAAAAGCCTAGCCCGAGCATCAGCCCCCAGTCACGCCCGTTGAGCGGCACCGGCTGACGTCGCCGCTGGTCGGCCCAGCCGAGGGCCAGGAAGAAGGGCAGCGAGAGCCCCATGCGCAGCGCGAGCAGCGTCACCGCGTCGACGCCGTAGGGGTAGGCCAGCTTGATCAGGATGGCCTTGAACGAGAAGCCCACCGCGCCGAGGACGGCGAAGAGGAGCCCGATGCGGTTGCCGGGGTGGCTCATGAAGGGACGTGGGGGTCGAAAGGAGGGGTCGCCGCGACGGAAGCCGCCGCGCGGCCGGGAGTTTAGCCTGTCCGGCCGGTGCCGGCCTCGGCTGGATCGGCTGCGAGGGGCGCCTTGCGGGGCAGCTCGATGGTGAAGCAGCAGCCCTCGCCCGGCCGGCTGGCGACGCTGATGCCGCCCCCCAGCACCTGCACCACCAGATTGTGGGCGATGTGCAGGCCGAGCCCGGTGCCGCCGCGGCCCATGCGGGTCGTGACGAAGGGGTCGAAGATCCGCGGCAGCAGGTCTTCGGCGATGCCGCAGCCGTTGTCGGCCACCCGGATGCCGACCCGCCCGGAGGCCAGGGCTTCGGCCTCGATGCGGATGCGTCGCTCGCTGCGCCCCTCGAAGGCGTGGGTCACCGCGTTGGAGACGAGGTTGGTGAGCACCTGCCCGAGGGGGCCGGGGTAGCTGTCGAACCAGATGTCCTGGGGCACGCTCACCTCGATGCTCACCTCGCTGCGGCGCAGGAGCGGGCGCAGGGTGAGGACGATCTCGCCGGTGACCTCGTGCAGCGCAAAGCCGCGCCGCTGGGAGCTGGCCTGGTCGGCCGCCACCTGCTTGAAGCAACTCACCAGCTCGGCGGCCCGGGCCAGGTTGCGGGCAGCGATGTCGGTGCCGGTGCTCATGGTCTCGAGCAGCTGGTTGAGCATCGAGCGTCGCAGGCCCTGCTCGCTCTGGCTGCGGAAGCTGGCAATGGCACCGCGCAGCGAGGAGACCGCCATCACCCCGTTGCCCAGGGGCGTGTTGAGCTCGTGGGCGATGCCGGCCACCATCGAGCCGAGGGACGCGAGCTTCTCGGCGCGCACCAGCTCGTCGAGGGTCAGCTGGAGGCGCTGGACGGTGGACGAGAGCTCGGCGTTGGCCTGGTTGAGCTGGTCGGTGCGGCGCTGCACGCGCTGCTCGAGCTCGGCGTTGAGCTCGCGGAGTTCGCCCTCGATGCGGCGCAGCTCGGTGATGTCGCTGATCACCCAGACGGTACGCAGCTGGCCGGCGATGGGCAGCGTGCGGGTGCTCAGGGCCGCCAGGAAGATGCGGCCGTCCCCCCGGCACAGCCAGGCCTCGGTCTGCGCCAGGCCGTCGCGTTCGAGGCTTGCGTAGAACCGGGCCCGGGCCTCCGGGTCCTGCCACAGCCCGAGGTCGCGGCCGGTCTTGCCGATGAGCTGCTGAACCGGGTAGCCCAGCAGCTGGCCGACCGCCTGGTTGGCCTTGACGAAGGCGTAATCGGCCTGCGGGTCAACCACCCCGATCCCCACCGGCGAGGCGTCGAAGATGGCCTGCAGCTCCTCCTCCCGGGCGCGCAGCACCGAGTCCATGCGCGCCAGGTCGAAGGACAACTCGTTGAGTTCGATGCTGCGCAGCTGCGGCCATTCGCCCGGCGCCTGGCCTTCCGCCACCCGACGCGCGCGCTCGGTGATGGCGTTGATCGGGCGCGCCACTCCGGTCGCCCAAACGGGCGCCAGCAGCAGGCCGAACAGCAGCGAGCCGACCAGCGCCGCGATGCCCAGGTCGAGAGTGGAGGCGATGCGCGGGTTCTGGATGCCGCTCGGCGTGCGCACCAGGAAGAACCAGTCGAGCCGCTTAGAGTGCGCGATGGCCGCGTCGAACGCATGGCCCTCAAGCCGCAGGGTGCCCACCGGCAGATCGGCGTCGAGGGCCCGCCGGAAGATCTCCTCGCCGACCAGGTTGAGGGTGCCGACCCGCGCCGGGCTGTCGCTGTCGGCCAGCACCTCGCCGCGCCGGTCGAGGATAGACACCATCAGGGCGCTCCGCCCGGTGGCGGTCCAGAGGGTCTTGAGGACGTAGTCGAGGGGCACCTCGCCGACCAGCACACTCTTGCCGGCGACGACACCGACGCCCACCGTGACGGCCCCCGAGACGGGGGAGATGTACTTGTCGCTCCAGACCGCGTCGTGGCGGCTGCCGACCCGCAGGAAGAGCGGGTCACGGGACAGGTCGTTGCCGATGACCTCCTCCCGCCGGCCCTGCCCCGCCGCCGGCGTCACCGCCGCCCGCACGATGGCCCCGCCCGCGCCGATCTGATACACCGCGGAGAAGGCTCCGCCTTGGGCAACGGCCCGCTCGAGGGCCACCTGCACGTCCGCCTCGGGGTGGCTCGCCAGCAGCACGCCGAGGAGCTCGAGCTGGGTCTGCAGGGCGCCGAGGATCAGCTCGCTGCGGCCCGCCAGGTCGCTGGCCTCGACCTGCAGGCCGGCGCGGGTTTCAGCGGAGATCTGCGGGACGCGGACGAGGAACAGCAGCGCACCGATGACGACGAAGCTCACCACCGAACTGACGCCCAGCAACCAGATCAGCCAGGTGCGCAGATGCCATTGCCGGGTGCCGAGCATCACTCCCGGACGAAACGTCCGTCCTTTACGGTCATGAAGTAGGCGGCCCGCCGGGCGTCGCCATTGGCATCGAAGCCGATCTTCTGCTGGAGGCCCTCGTAGGGGCCGAAGCTGAGCAAGGCCTGCTTCATCTTCATGCCCGCATCGCGGCGGGCCAGGGCGGTCAGCACGGCGATACCGGCGTCGTAGGTGAGCACGCTGGAGTACACCGGGGCCTTGCCGAAGCGCTTGCGATAGGCCTCCTGGAAAGCCTGGAAACGGGGTGAATCGTCCTCGTGGTTGTAGTTCTGGAGCAGCATCAGGCCCTCCACCGCCTTGCCGCCCAGCTCGATCAGCTGGGAGGTGCCCGCCCATTCGGCGACGATCATCGGCGTGCCGGGCCGGAGCTTGTGCACCTGCTGGGCCAGGCGGGCGGAATCCACCGCGTTGCCGATGACGAGCAGGCCGTCGGGCCGCTCGCCCAGCAGTTGATGCACCAGCGGCTCGTAGCTCGGCGCGCCGGAGTCGAAGAAGGGTGCGCTCAGTACCTCGCCGCCGATCGCCTCGTAGGCGCGCCGGAACTCCTCCAGCCAGCTCTCGGAGAAGGCGCGGTTGTTTTGATTGACCGCCACCGCGATGCGCCGGATGCCCCGCGCGTGGTAATGCTCGGCGTAGTGCCGGCCGTTGTCGCGGGTCGTGGAGTTGAGCCGGAACAGGTGGTCGTCCTTGCCATGGAACTTGACCGCCGAGGCGGTCGGCGAGAGCAGCAGCACGCCGGCGGCCTCGGTAACCGGCTGGATGGCGTCGATGCTGCCGCTGTTCATCGGCCCGACGATCACCTCGACCCCGGCCGCCACCAGCTCCTCGGCCGAGCGGCGGGCGCTTGTGGCATCGGCGCCGACGTCACGGACGATCACCTCGACGGGGCGCCGGCCGAGCTGGCCCCCGGCGCGGAACTCGTCGACGACCAGCATCATGGCGTTGCGGGCGCCTTCACCCAGGTCGGCCGAGCGGCCGGTGAGTTCGGCGATGAAGCCGATCCGCAATGGCTCCCCGGGCCCACAGGCCGCGAGCAAAAGCGCCGCCATGGCGACGAGCAGGCCGCGCCACATCAGGCCGCGCCTTCCCGGGCCTGCAGCCAGGCAACCAGCGCCTCCTCCGACATCGGCCGGGCGTAATGGAAACCCTGGGCCTCGGCGCAGCCCAGGGCCGCCACCTCGGCGGCGACGGCCTCGCTCTCGACCCCTTCGGCCAGCACCGTGAGCCCCAGCTCGCGGCCAAGCACGATGATGGTCCGGGCGATCCGCCCGCCGGCATCGCCGTTGGCGAGGGAGAGCATGAAGCTGCGGTCGATCTTGAGGCGGTCGGCCGGCAGGCGCTCGAGGTAGGACAGGGAAGAATAGCCGGTGCCGAAATCGTCGATGGCCACGGTGACGCCCATCTCCCGCAGGCGCCGCAGGTGCTCCACCGCCGACTCGAGGCCGCCGACCGCGATCGACTCGGTCACCTCGAGCTCCAGCCCCTCGGCCCCGGTCCCCGTCTCGGCCAGGGCCTCCTGGACCTGGGCCAGGAAGTCCGGCTGGCGCAGCTGGACCGGCGACACATTGACAGCCATCCGCAGCTGCGGAAAGCCCTGGGCCCGGAAGCGCTGCAGCGCCAGCAGCGCGATCTGCAGTAGCCAGTTGCCCATCCCGACGATCAGGCCGGACTGCTCGGCGATCGGGATGAAGTGAGCCGGGGAGATCTCGGTGCGATCGTCGCGCACCCAGCGCAGCAGCGCCTCGACGCCGACCACCCGCCCGGTACGCAGATCGACCTGGGGCTGATAGACGAGGAACAGCCGCGCCTGGTCGAAGGCCAGCCGCAGGTCGCGCAGCAGCTGCGCCCGCTCGCGGGCCTCGGCCCCCAGCTCGCGGGAATACACCACCGTCTGCCCCAGCCCCTGGGCCTTGGCCCGCTTGAGGGCGAGGTAGCTGTCCTTGAGATATTCGATGCCGGAGCGGTGGTCGCCCGCCAGCCGCACGATGCCGGCGCAGACTGACACCGGGTGGCGTACCGCCTCGACCACGAAGGGCTCGCCGAAGCAGGCCTGGATGTTGGGGCCATCGACGACCTCGGCGTCGCCCAGCACCGCGAAGGCGTCGCCGGCCAGGCGCGCCACGAAGACCTCGCCCGGCAGCGCGCAGTCCAGGCGCTGGGCGGTCTGGCGCAGCAGGGCGTCGCCGTAGTCGTGGCCGAGCACGTCGTTGGCCGAGGCGAACTGGTCCACGTCGACGATCGCCAGCGCCCCTGGCCGGCCGTCGGCGCGCAGGCGGGTATTGAGCGCGCACACCAGCGCAGTGCGGTTGGGCAGGCCCATCTGGCGGTCGACAAAGGCATCGCGGCGCAGCTCGGCCACCAGGTCGACGTTCTTGGCGCACAGGGCGATGTTGGTGCAGAAGACTTCGAGCAGCTCGCGGTCCACCTCGCGGATCGGCTTGGCCGAGTCGATGAAGGCGGCAAAGCCTTGGTCCTCGCTCTTGCGGAAGTACAGGGCCATGCTGCGCGGGTGCACCAGATTGTGGCGGTCACGCAGGGCCCCGGTGAGCTGGGACTCGATCCACGGGTCGTCGAGCTCCGACAGGCGGCGCTGGATCAGGTGGCTGAAATGCCCCGCCGCGGCGATGACCCGGTATTCCAGCGGGCCGTCCCCGGGGCTGTCCTCGGCCGCCGCACACACCAGCCCCTCCGGCTCGACGCCCAGCAGCCCGGCGATCTGGGTGATCACGCCCTCGGCGAAGGCCTGCAGGCCCTGGTCGGCGATGAACTGGTTGCTCGCTGCAACGATCTTCTCGAGACCGCGCCGGTTGGCGTCGAGGCGCAGCAGCTGGTCGTAGGCGCGGATCGCCGAGGTCAGGGTGGCGAACAGCTTCTCCTGGGTCAGCTCGCCCTTGGTCTTGTAGTCGTTGATGTCGTAGCGGGCGATCGTCTCGCACTCCGGCGCGTGGCCGGGCTGGCCGGTGCGCAGGATGATGCGGGCGTTGGCGAGCTTGAGCTCGTTGCGGATCACATCGACGAGACGCAGGCCGGCGTCCTCGCTCTCCATCACCACATCGAGCAGGATGACCGCGATGTTGCCCTCCGTGCGGAGAGTCTCCAGCGCCTCGCGCCCGGACATCGCGTGCAGCAGCGCAAGCGGGCGGCCGAGGATGTGGATGCCGGCAAGGGCGAAGCGAGTGGCCTCGTGGACGTCAGCGTCGTCATCGACGACGAGAATGCGCCACGGTGGCGAGAAATCGGCCGACGGCTCGGCCGTGCCATCCTCCTCGTCGAGAAAGACGAGCGGATCGTCCGACACATTCATTGGTGCACCTTCATCCGCACAGTCTCCCTGGATTAACCCTTCGTTTGCCGAAGCCTACCCCCGAATGCATGAAACACCATCGCGTCGGGCCGCCCGGCACAAGAATCACCTCGTCAAGGGCGTCGTCATCCGGGGGTATCGGACATTCGGGCTCAGGCTTTAGGACAAGGGGGAGCGGACGACCCCGCTGGCGGCCGGCAGCGAGGGGCCACCGGCCGCCCCAGCGGATCGGTCAGTGCTTGTGTTCCATCGCTGGCGCCGGCGTCCGGGCGGTCAGGTCGCGCACCTCGGCCTTGATCTCGACGGCTTCCACCTTCTTGTCCTTGCCCTCCACCCGCAGAGTGATCGGGACGATGTCGCCCTTGGCGAGGGGCTTCTTGAGGTCGATCAGCATCACGTGATAGCTGCCCGGCTTGAGCTCGAGCACCTTGCCCGCTTCGACCTCGAGCCGCGGCACCGCCCGCATCTTCATCACGTTGTTGTCCATCACCATCTCGTGGATCTCGACGATGTTGGCGGCGGGGCTTCCGACGCCCACCAGGCTCACACCGCCCTTGCTGCTCAACTGCATGAAGGCCCCGGTGGCCTTCTGGGCCGGAACGGTGCCACGCACCCACGGGCTGGCCACCTCCAGGTCGGCCGCCGCGACAATCCCGGCCGAGAACAGCCCGACGAGGGCCAGGCCCGCAAACTTGAGGGAATAGTTCATGCTCGAATCTCCTTTTAGTTAAGCCCATCGACTTTAACCCGCAGCCCGGCCCGCGTCAGGCAGCCCCGCCGAACTGCGACCATATGCCGCAGCCCCCCCCAAGGCCACGGCGCAATGTCCGCTTGGACGACCCGGGGCACTTTGCCGCCCCCGCAAGCCTCTAAGACAAATTACCCCACCACCGGAGGCCCGCCCGATGTTCAAGAAATTCGCTGCCCTGTACGCCCTCGTCCGCCAGGACGCCCGAATCCTGTGGCACGCCTTGCGCCATCCGGCACGCCCCGCCTGGCTGCGCCCTGCGGTGGGGCTGGTGGCGCTGTACCTGCTCTCGCCCATCGACCTGATCCCCGACGTGCTGCCGGTGATCGGGATAGTCGACGATCTGGTGCTGATCCCGCTGCTCATCAGCTGGATGGTTCGGTGTCTTCCCGACGCGCTCAAGCGGGGCCCGGCGCAGGAGACGCAGCTCGCCCCACACAGGGGCTGAACACCCTCTCGGCAGACGGCGCCCCCGTCTGCCGAGAACCACGACATGCGTCGGTAAAATTTACACAAAGCTCACAAACACCAAAATCAACAAACACAAAGGCCTGATTTTACAAATCAAATAAATACGGCACGAAAAGTGCTAAGAATGATCATTTACTGATTTTCGGCCATCAGACACCATGATCAAGAAAGCACTTCTCACCGCCGGCCTTTGCCTCACCGCGCTCTCTGCCGCGGCCGAAAGCGTCGACGGGCAGATCTACGCACGCTATGACGCCACCGGCAGCCAGACCGGCAGCACCGTGGATCATCTTCGGTTTACCGTGGGCACCGACGGAATCGTCAAAATCGACATCCTTTCCTGGGAAAGCGATCCCGTCACCGATGCGCCCACCGACGTGAACGGCGACGGCGAGATCGCCTTTCTGGACACCTACCTCTACCTGTTCCGGGACGACGGCAGCCTCGACAGCTCGGATTACATCGCCCACAACGACGACAGCGACGGAACTTACGCCGACGGCTCTATCTGGCGCACCGACTCCTATCTCGAGCTGAACCTGACCGCGGGCAACTACCTGCTCGCGATCGGCGCCTACGATCTGGGCATGGACGAGGCGATCCAGCGGGAAAACCGGGATGTCTTCTACCCGATCCGCTGCGATATCGCGGGCCCCGACTGCACCAGCACCGCGAGCGCCTCCGGGCACGGCGACTACCGCGTGAGCTTCAGCAGCAACGTGAGCCTGACCGAGAACGGGAAGCTCCCGGAGCCCGCCGGCCTCGGGCTGCTCGGCCTCGGGCTGGCCGGGTTTGCCCTGTGGCGGAGCAGGAAGACCTGAGCCTCGCGGGCTTCATCGACCAACGGCGACTACGGTCGCCGTTTTTCATGGGGCGGCCCCGACGGCTCGAGGAGCACGAGCAAGGCGCCACGGCGGGGCAGTCGATAGATACAAAAAAAGCCCGGCATCAACCGGGCTTCAATTTCAGGTAGGCGCTTCCGCATTGGCGGCGAGCGCCCTACCTTCGCTCCGCCCGGCACGAGGCCAGGCAGGCATCTGCAATGCTTAGTCAGCCTTGCGGATGTTGGAGGCTTGCTGACCCTTCGGGCCGGTGGTCACGTCGAAGGTGACGCGCTGGCCTTCAGCGAGGGTCTTGAAACCATTGCCCTGGATGGCGGAGAAGTGAGCGAACAGGTCGTCACCGCCGTTTTCCGGGGTGATGAAGCCGAAGCCCTTGGAATCATTGAACCACTTGACGGTACCGTTTGCCATTTTGAATATCCTTTAAAACTTTAAAAAAACAGGGATAGCCCCTGGGGAGGGCGAAACTCAAGACGGCGGGGTGTTCAGGGAAAGACTTCCGCAGGACAGCGGTGACCGAACCAGACAACAACAACACTACTTGAAGATCGCGAGGTGAGACTTTGCACTGTATCGCCGGGCAATGCAAACATTATTTGGCAAAAGCCCCGAAATTTCGTCATTTACCGGGCATGACGCAACCCGCCGGGCTTTCATGCGGCAATCGGCCGCATTTCCGGGCGCTCCGGGCGAGGCTAGATTCGCGCCTTTTCCGACACCTGCCGGGGCGGCCCCTGCACCGCGGACCTGCACCGCGCCCCTCGCCGCTTCGGGGATAATGCCTCCATGCCCGCCGGCCCCTCCCCTTCCCAGAACAGCCCCGACGATGCCCTGCGCCGGCTGATCAGCCTGCGCTGGCTGTCCATCGTGGCAATGGGCGGCGTGCTGCTGTTCGTGCCCTGGCTGCTGGACATCCCGCTGCCTGGCGAGTCGCTGCTGCCCATCGTCGCGGCCCTCATCATGAGCAACGCGCTCTCCGTGCTGCGCCTGCGCCACCTGGCCGAGATCCACGCGGCCGAACTGTTCGGCCAGCTGTGCATCGAGCTCGCCGCCTGGAGCACCTTCCTCTACTTCACCGGCGGCGCCACCAACCCGCTGATCTCGCTGCTGCTGCCCCTCGTCGCGATCGGCGCGGCCACCCTCGGCGCGCCCTATGCCTGGGCCCTCGCGGCGCTCTCGGTGGCGGCCTATTCGGTGCTGTGGGATTTCAACGAGCAGCTCGACATCTACGACTCCGGCCTCGCCGTGCACTGGCACCTGGCGGGCATGTGGCTCACCTTTGCGGTGTCTGCGGGCGTCATCGTGTGGTACGTGGTGCGCATGACGAGCGCCCTGCGCAGCCGCGACCAGGCCCTCGCCGAGGCCCGCGAGACCCGCCTGCGCAATGAGCGCATCGTCGCGCTGGGTAACCTCGCGGCGGGCGCCGCCCACGAGCTGGGCACACCGCTGGGCACGATGGCGATAATCGCCGGCGAGCTGGCCCGCGACCCGCAGCTCGGCGACACCGTGCGCGGCGACGCCGAACTGCTGCTCGAACAACTCGCCCACTGCAAGCGCATCCTCGGCAGCCTCACCCTCCGCGCCGGCAGCCTGCGCGCCGAAGGCGGCGAGGCGATGCCGGCCGACAGCTGGCTGCAGGGCATCGCCGACCGATGGCGCAGCCTGCGCCCCCACGTCCCGCTCACTACCCGCATCGACTGCGGCACGCCGGCGCCCTGGCTGGTGGCCGACGCGACGCTGGAGCAGGCCATCCACACCCTCATCAACAACGCCGCCGACGCCAGCCCCGAGGCCATCGAATGCGAAGCCCGCATCGACGACGACGCACTCGTGGTTCGGGTGCTCGACCGCGGCCCCGGCCTGCCGGAGGGCTTCGACGCCTCGTCCAGCCACGCCGCCGCCAGCGCCTCCGGCAAGGGCCTGGGCATCGGCCTGCTGCTCGCCTTCGGCGCCGTCGAACGCTGTGGCGGGCGCATCGAATTCGGCCCCCGCGCTGGCGGCGGCACCGTCGCCACCCTCACCCTTCCCCTTGACTCCCTCCGCCCATGACCGCCCAGGACGCTCCCCACATCCTCGTCATCGACGACGACCCCGCCTTCAACCGGGTGCTCACCCGCGCCCTCAGCCAGCGCGGTTTTGCCGTGTTCGGCGCCACCGATCCCGAGAGCGCCCTGGCCCTGGCCGGCCAGCACGAGCCCGAGTACGTGGTACTCGACCTCAACATCGGTGGCAGCTCCGGCCTGCGCCTGATCGAGCCGCTGCTCCAGGCCAACCCCGACTGCCGCATCCTGGTGCTGACCGGCTACGCCAGCATCGCCACCACCGTCGACGCGATCAAGCTCGGGGCCACCCAGTACCTGGCCAAGCCGGCCGACGTGGACAGCATCCTGAAGGCCCTCAGCGCCACCGACGTGGTGATCGAAGACGAGGTGAGCGCCGGCCCGATGTCGGTCGATCGCCTCGAGTGGGAACACATCCAGCGCGTGCTGGCCGAAAACGATGGCAACATCTCGGCCACCGCCCGCGCCCTCAAGATGCACCGGCGCACCCTGCAACGCAAACTGGCCAAGCGCCCCGTGAAGGAATGAAGAACCCCACCGCACAACACGATGAACGCGTCCGGCTCGACAAATGGCTGTGGGCCGCCCGCTTCTTCAAGCACCGCAGCCTGGCCACCGAGGCCGTGGACGGCGGCAAGGTCCAGCTCAACGGGATCCGCGTAAAGCCGGCAAAAGACGTGAAGATCGGCGATCGGCTAGACATTCAGATCGCCGACAGCCGCTACACCGTGATCGTCCGGGGCATTGCCGAAAAGCGCGGCAGCGCCACCCTCGCCCAGGGCCTGTATGAAGAAACGCCCGAGAGCATCGCCGCCCGCGAGGCCGGGCGCGAGGCGCGCCGGCTGGCCGCAACGCCCGGCGCCGACCTCCACGGCCGCCCCACCAAGCGCGACCGGCGCCAGATCGGCCGCTTCACCGGCGAGGGCTGAACCTACAGGCTGATCGCCAGCGCCACCGGCAGGAAGAACACCGCCGCCACGTTGCCGAGCAGCACCATCGAGGCCACCTTCTCGGGCTCCTGGTTGTAGCGCTCGGCAAACATGTAGTTGAGCACCGCCGGCGGCAACGCGCCGAAGACGATGAGCAGCGCCCGCTCCCGCTCGGGCAGCGGAATCAGCCACACCAGCACAAACGACAAGGCCAGGCCGATCGCCGGCCGGGCCACCGCGCCGATAACGCCGAGGCGGATCGCCCCGATGCGCGACTCGCTGATGCGCACCCCGAGGGCGAACAGCATCAGCGGAATCGAGATGTCGCCGAGCATCCTGATCGCCAGCATTGCCGGCTGCCACAGCTCGATGCCGGCCAGGCTCACCGCCAGGCCACCGAGGGTGGCGATCACCGTAGGGATGCGCCACACGCCCGACAGCTTGATGTTGTGGTCCAGCAGCCAGGCCCCGAAGGTGAAGTGCGCCAGGTTGGACACCATGAACATCACCACCGCCGGCGCCAGCGCCGCGTCGCCGAAGGCCAGCACCGCCAGCGGCAGACCCAGGTTGCCGCAGTTGTTGAACATCATCGGCGGCACGAAGGTGCGCGGCGCCACCCCGAGCATCCGCGCCGCGCCCCAGCCGATGAGGCCCGACCCGAACACCGCCACCACCGTCGCCCCGAGGAGTGGCAGGTATTCCATGATCTGGAAGGACTTGTTGGCCAGCGCCCCGAAGATCAGCGCCGGCACGAACACGTCCATGTTCAGCTTGTTAGCCTGCGAAAGGTCTGGCCGCAGGCGCCGGCCGACGATGAAACCGACCGAGGTGATGGCGAACAGCGGAAAAAGAATGGCGACGATGCGGAGCAGCATGGGGAAGCAGCGGGAGTGATGACGGAGCCGCGCGCCCCGGCCCGGGCCGGCAGCACGCCGGGACAGCTTATTGGAACTTGCCGGCGGCGGAAAGCCAAAGAGGGCCTGCCGGCCCTCTTTGCTCACAACCGGGAAATCCCGAACCTACAGCACGTAGCGCGCCAGGTCTTCCCGCTGGGCAACCATCTGGAGACGGTCGTCCACGTAGGCGGCGTCGATCAGCACCTTCTGCTCACCGGCCTTGCCGGCCTCGAAGGCGAGCTCTTCAAGGAGCTTTTCCATCACCGTGTACAGGCGCCGGGCGCCGATGTTCTCGGTCTTCTCGTTCACCTGGAAGGCGATCTCGGCAAGGCGCCGGATGCCCTCCGGCGCAAACTCCAGCGTCACGCCGTCGGTGGCCAGCAGGGCCTCGTACTGGCGCGTCAGGCAGGCATCGGTCTGGGTGAGAATGCACTCGAAGTCCTCGACCGAGAGGGAATCCAGCTCGACCCGGATCGGGAAACGCCCCTGCAGCTCGGGGATCAGATCGCTCGGGCGCGACAGGTGGAAGGCGCCACTGGCGATGAACAGTATGTGATCGGTCTTGATCATCCCGTACTTGGTGCTGATCGTCGTGCCCTCGACCAGCGGCAGCAAGTCGCGCTGGACGCCCTGGCGCGACACGTCGGCGCCATGGGCGTCGGCGCGGGTGGCAATCTTGTCGATCTCGTCGAGGAACACGATGCCGTTCTGCTCGACCATCCGCAGCGCCTCGAGCTTCAGCTCTTCCTCGTTCACCAGCTTGGCGGCCTCCTCGTCGGTGAGGAGCTTCATCGCCTCGCGGATCTTGAGCTTGCGGGCTTTGCGCTTGCCGCCGCCGATGTTCTGGAACATGCTCTGGAGCTGGCCGGTGAGCTCCTCCATGCCCGGCGGCGCGAGTATCTCGGCGCTCATGCCCGGCACCGACACCTCAATCTCGATCTCCTTGTCGTCTAGACTGCCCTCGCGGAGCTTCTTGCGGAATTTCTGGCGGGTGGCGTTGTCCTCGACGGCCGGCGCATCCTCGCCGAAGCCCATGGTCGGGCGGGCCGGCGGCAGCAGGATGTCGAGCACGCGGTCTTCGGCGGCATCGGCAGCCCGGTCGCGGACCTTCTTCATCGCCTGCTCACGGTGCGACTTGATGGCGATTTCCACCAGATCGCGGATGATGGTGTCCACGTCACGCCCCACGTAGCCCACCTCGGTGAACTTGGTAGCTTCGATCTTGATGAAGGGCGCGTTGGCCAGGCGCGCCAGGCGGCGGGCGATCTCGGTCTTGCCGACGCCGGTCGGGCCGATCATCAGGATGTTCTTGGGGGTGATCTCGCTCTTCAGCGGCTCGGCCACCTGGGCCCGCCGCCAGCGGTTGCGCAGCGCCACGGCCACTGCCTTCTTGGCGCGGGCCTGACCGACGATGTGCTTGTCGAGTTCGGAGACGATCTCCGGAGGCGTCATCTGGGTCATTAGGACACCCTTGGCGCTACGCGCCTTCCCGCCAGGCGGGAGCATTCGCCCTTAAGGCGGCTTTGCGGACTCATGGCTTAAGCACCTCGATGGTGTGACACTGGTTGGTGTAGATGCACAGGTCGCCGGCGATTGTGAGGGATTTCTTGATCACCTCTTCGGGCAGCAACTCGGTGTTCTCGATCAGCGCCCGCGCCGCCGAGTGGGCGTAGGCGCCGCCGCTGCCGATGGCGACGATGCCCTGCTCGGGCTCCAGCACGTCGCCGTTGCCGGTGATGATCAGCGAATTGTCGAGGTCGGCCACCGCCAGCATGGCCTCGAGGCGGCGCAGGGCGCGGTCGCTGCGCCAGTCCTTGGCGAGTTCGACCGCGCTGCGCACCAGGTTGCCCTGGTGCTTCTCGAGCTTGGCCTCGAAGCGCTCGAAGAGCGTGAAGGCGTCGGCCGTGCCGCCGGCGAAGCCGGCCAGGATGCGGTCCTGGTAGAGCTTGCGGACCTTGCGGGCGCTGGCCTTGATGACGATGCTGCCGAGGGTGACCTGGCCGTCGCCGCCCAGGGCGACGTGGCGGCCCCGGCGGACCGAGAGAATGGTGGTGCCGTGATATTGTTCCATCGCTTCGATATGGGGACGTGAAACCGGATTACAAGACAGAAAACGCCGGAAGATCACAACGGGGCCAGATCGCAGACTGAAACACCGCGCCCACCGGAGCCGGGGCCACGACCGGACCCACCGCGGGCCCGGCTTCGCAATCAGTTGCGCAATTCGATGCGCGCAACCTGGTGGAGGCCCATCACCTGCATGAGGGCGGCGACCATCGAATTGACGTTCTTGAACACCACCAGCCGCCCCTGGGTGTGGAGCTGGGAGACGATGTTGAAGAGCGTCCCGGCCGACACGAAATCCATGCGCCGCAGGCGGCTGCAATCGATCTCGACCTTGGTGCGGTCGCTGGCAAAACGGGGGATCTTGCGCAGCACGTCGGTATTGGGGCCGACGATCTCGCCCTCGAGGAGATAAACCTGGCCCATCGTGGGGTCGAGCACGTTGCCCTCCGACTGGCTTGTCGTGAGGAGGGGCGGCGGCTCCCAGGACGGGGGCGATTCTTCGAAGGTCATCGCGTAATCCACGGCGAGGTCGTCGAAGCGGGCCTGCTGCTCGGTGTACTGCATGATCTCGAGCAGCAGCAGCCACAAGGTCTGGCCGTCGCGGACACCCGGTTTCAGCTGGCCGGCCAGCAGGTTGGCGAGGTCAGCGGCGCCGGTGAGCGCCAGCTTGACCTTGGCCCGGCGCAAGCCCCGCACCGCCCGGAGCAGCAGTCCCGCGCCGGCGTTGTCGACGCCACGCAGGCGGCTCAGGTCGATGCGCAGCGCGCCGTTGCGCATGCCGATCTGGATCAGCTGGGCGAACTGTGCGGCGGCCTGCCCGCCCAGGTGGCCGGACAGATTGACCGTCTGGACCTTGGGTTCGCCCGTGCGGGTATCCTGGACCGACAGATCCTGCCAGGCCGAGGGCGAGCGTTCGAACTCGGTGGCGAACATCAGGCTCAAGGCCTCGAAGTTTTCCCGCTGCCCGGTGAGGCGCAGCAGATCGAGGAGCATCACCCACAGGTCGAAGCGGGCTTCGGTGGCGGTGGTCACGTCGAGGGCCTGCTCCAGCACGACACGGGCCTCGTCGCAAGCGCCGTTGGCGTAGAGGATCGCGGCCTCTTCGGCAGGAGGCGCCATCTCGTCGATGCCCTCCTCCACATGCACCTTCTCGGCACACTGGGCGAGCACCCGGTTCAGGTCGCCACCGGCGATGGTGAACTCGAGATTGGTCGGCTCGCTACGCGCTGCGCGTGCAGAGGCTGAAGCCGCAGCGCCCGACACCACACCCGGCGCAGCCCGGCTACGGGGTGCAGGACTTCCGGCAGGCAAAGGCTTCTTGCCGAAAAACGAAAGCACCACGCGCCAACCCTCCCAAGTGATTTTTCACGATTAAATAGGATAGCACTCTGAAGTGCACGTGCTACGTGATTTACATCCTGTCGAATTTCACACCCGTCATCACAATGGGCATAACCAGAAGCAAAGCGCATACCGGACCGAAGGGCTGATCCAGCCCCAGGGACAGCGCAAAGGCAAGCGTGTAGCCGCCCATTCCCGCCAGCCCCGTCAGGGCCAGCCCGGATTTCCAGCCCCGGCCGAAGCGCCAGGCAAGGAGCGGCGGCACGAAAACCAGGGCGAAGGCCGCCATCACCCCGAGGCTGACCGTCGCCAGCGCCACCACCAGCCCGGCGAGCAGGTCGAAAAGCAGCAGCCGAGGCCGCTCGCTCTGCCCGCGGGCCCGGTAGAACTCCGGGAAAAAGCGCGCCAGCAGCAGCGGCCGTGACAAGCACGCCAGCACCGGCAACACCACCAGGGCCGCCAGGGCGGTCGCCAGCAGGTGGCCCTCGCCGGTGAAATACAGCTGCCCGTCGAAGAGGGCATGGCCAGCCTGCTCGGCCAGCGGGTGGTTGGCCACCAGCAACACCCCGCCCCCCCAGGCGAGCAGCATCATCAGCGCGTAGGCGCTGGCGCCGGCCCGGGCCAGCAGCCCCTTGACCAGCGCCGCCAGCAGGGCCGCCAGCACGCCGCCGAGGAGCATCGGCCCGTCGAGCACCATCGCCACCAGCGCGCCGGCCGAAGCCATCTGGGCGAAGGCCAGCGCCGCCAGCCATTCATTGCGCAGGCGCAGGTACATGCCGATCAGCGGCAGGATGCCGGCCAGCAGCAGGCCGGTTGCAAAAGGCACCCGGAACAGCGGGTCGAACAACAGCTCGAAGCTCATGCGCCCACCTCCACCACCCGTGTGCACACCTGATCGATGAAAGCGTGGTCGTGGGAGACCAGCACGATGCCCTGCCCGCCGTGCGCCCGGCCGAGCCAGTCGGCCAGATGGGCCACGCCGGCCCGGTCGAGGTTGTTGGTGGGCTCGTCGAGGAGCACCAGATCGGCCGGCGCCGCGAGGCAGGCCCACAGGCGCAGGAACTGCAGCTGCCCGCCCGACAGGCGGTCGAGGCGCTCGTGCAGGCGCCCGGCCAGCCACGGCGGCAGGCCGGCCGGGTCGGCCCCGGTCAGGCCGAGCAGGTCGCACCCGCTCAGCGGCACCCCGCGCAGATCATCGAAACCCTGGGCCTGATGGGAAATCTGCAGCCCCGACGCCTTGTACACCTCGCCTCCGAACACCCGCACGCCGCCCCACAAGGCCTTCAGCAGCGTGGACTTGCCGGCACCGTTGGGGCCGGCGAGGCCGATGATCTCACCCCGCCGGAGTTCGAAGTCGAGCGGACCGGCCACCGGCCCGGCATAGCCGGCCCGGAGCCCCACGACACGCAGCAGCAGTTCGCCCGCCATGCCTTACCTGATGCCGGCGAGGAGGCGCCGCACCGTATCGTCGAAGAGGCCGAACAGATCACCCGCCTCGGCCGAACCGCCGACCGTGAAGGGCAGCACCACCACCGGGATCTGCGCCCGCTCGCCGAGCCACTCGGACGCCGTCGCCCGGGTGTAGGCCGGGCGCAGGATCATCCGCGCCGGCTGGGCGCGCTGGCGCTCGAGCAGGGCCGCCAGATGGCTGCTGCCCGGCTCGACTCCCGGCTTGGGCTCCAGCGCACCGAGCTCCCGCAGGCCCAGCCAGTCGGCCAGATAGGGAAACGAGCGGTGCTGGACCCACACCGGCACACCTTTGAGCGGCGCGGCGGCCTGCTCCCAGCGCACCATTGCCGCCTTCCAGCGCTCGATGAAGCGGGCGTGGCTGGCCTTGTAGGCCGCCGCGCCGGCCGGGTCGAGCTGTGCCAGGCGGGCCGCCAGCACATCGGCGACCTTCAGGATATTGCGTGGGTCGAGATGCAGGTGCGGGTTGCCGCCCGGATGCACGTCACCGTCGGCCCGGTCCACGCGGACCGGCACCTCGAGCAGGCGGACCAGCCCGGCCGCCTCGAGGTAGCCCGGCTGGCCGGGCTGGATGCCGGCATTGCCGGATTCCCGCAGCACCACCGGCAGCCAGCCCACCTCGAGGCCGGCGCCGGTGGCCAGCACCAGCTGGGCGCTCCGGGCACGGGCGATCAGCGAAGGCTTGGCGTCGACCCGGTGCGGGTCCTGCAGGGCATTGGTGGCGGACGAAACGCTCACCCGCTCGCCGCCGATCTCCTTTGCCAGCGCCGCCCATTCGGGCACCGAGGCCAGGACGTTGAGGGCTGCCGAGGCGGGCATCGCGACCACCGCGAAGCACAGCGCCGCGAGGCGCCAGATCAAGTTACGCAACATTGCCGCCTCCTCAGAACTTGTGGGCGCCGTGGGCCCCCAGGCTCATGACGTACTGCAGCCACACCTGGTTGTCGGCCTCGCCGTTCCGCGACTTGTCACGGGCGAGCTGCAGGCGCAGGCGCGAGAACTCCGACGGCGACCAATCCACCATCGCCGTCTGGCGACTCGGATTGTAGGCCCCCAGGATCGGCAGGTCAGTGCTGCTGAGAGTGCCGAGATCGGCCGTGCCGGAGCGCAGCCAGTCGCCGCGCACACCGACGCGCCAGTGGGGCATGAACTGGTACACCGCCTGCAGGTAGCTGCCGGACTGGCGGAAGCGGGCGTCCGAGGCCAGGTTGGCGACGCCGACATCGTAGGCCAGTTCGCCGCTCTCGCGGCGCCACAGGTACTCGCCCTGCACCTTCAGGTAGCGCTCGCTGGGGTTGCCGTTGGGCGCCCATTTGTAAACGAAATCGGCGATCCAGGTCTGGCTGCGGCCGGAGAAGGTGTTGCTGACACCGTTGTCCTCGAAGCCCCGCTCCCGCGGCTGGGTGCGCACGTGGGACAAGCCCGCCCGCCAGGCCGACGAATCGCCGATGTCGCCGCCCACGTGGGCGAAGGCCGTCCACAGGCCAGCGCCGTTGGCCTTGCGCTCTGCTCCCGGGAACTTGCCGCCGTTGGCCGCCTCTGCGCCGAACTCGAGGAACATCCGGGTCGGCGCGACCCAGCGCAGCTGCACGCCGTCGTTCTGCAGCCGGTAGCCGAAGAAGGCCTTGTAGGCCAGTGGCGCGTCGCTGAAGTCCCACTCGTGGGGGTGCTGCTGGTTGAGGTAGCCGACCCCCGACAGGAAGCGCCCAGCCTTCAGCTTGAGACCGGTGGGCAGGGCCAGGGTCTCGACGTTCACCTCTTCCACCTCGACGACGCCGGCGCCGTCGTCCTCGGCCAGCGAGAAGCGCGCGTTGCCGCGGAACAGGTGATCGACGTTGGCCGAGAAGGCCAGCTCCGACTCGCCCAGCGAGAAGCCCTTGCGCGGGGGGCCGACTTCGCCACCGGAGGGGATGAAGCCGTCGATGCGGTAGGTCGACGGGTCGCGCTGGAGGCGGGTGAACTTGCTGTCGATGATCAGCGACACCTGCGGGTTGAAGGCGCTCTCGCTGGCCAGCCGGGCCGCGGCGCGGGTCTCGGCGGCGACGGCCTCGACCCGGGCCACCGAGCGGGCCGCCTCGCCGGCGGTGCTGCCGGCCGCCGCCGCGGCGCTGGCAGCATTGGCGGCCCGCGCCTCGGTTTCGGCGAGGCGCCGCTCGAGGGCGTCGATGCGCTGTTGGTAGGACTCGCGCAGCTCACGGAGCTGGTCGCGCAGTTGCTTGATGTCGGCATCGCTGGCGGAGAAGGCCGCGCCCGGGAAGGCAGCGGAAAGGGCCACGCACAGCGCGGCAGAACGCAGGGAAAACATGGGGAAACTCCAGTCGGATCGGTCCGGAAAAACACGGCGGCCGGCCTCGCTGCGGGGCGGGGCCGGTCAAATGGGCGGAAACGGGGTCAGACTGGAAGGACGGGCGGGCCGCGGCTGTGCGGCCGGGGCAGGCGCCGGGCAGCGGGCGCCGGAGGGAATTCGCCGACGCGCGGCAGAGGGAGGGATTCGAGGGCCGGCAGCGCTGGCGTGGACGGCAGCGCCGACGAAAGATCTGCCGCGGCAAGGCACACCAGGCAGCTGGCGTGACGCTCCGCGTCGGGCACGCCGCCTTCGTAATCGGCCTGCACCGTGCCGAGGCCGGCACCCAGCCGGGCCAGCGACGACAGCTCGCCCACGTGGCCGACCGCGTGGGCTGCGGCGAAAACCTGGGCGCAGACGAGCAGCAGCGCCAGCAGGCTGCGCAGGCAGGCGGAGGTGCTACGCCCCACGCGCATCAGGCGGCCACTCCGGGCGCCTGCCCGCACAGGCAGGCGAAGGCGCGGTCAACGATGTCCCGCTCGAGATCCCGCACGATGAAGACCAGGCGGGTGCCGTGGTCGGCGTCGGGCCAGGCGGGCAACGAGGCGTCCGGATAGCGCAGGTGATGCACGCACTGCACGACCCGCGGCGCCGGCTCGCCGCGCACATTCACGATGCCCTTCACCCGCAGCAGATTCGCCCCCACGAGGCTCTGCAGCAGATCGAGGGCGGTGGTGAAATCGCCCCAGGCGACGGGGGCATCAAGGCGCAGCACGAAGGCGTGGGTGTGTTCGTCGTGGCGCGGGGCCGGATCGGCGGGTGGCCTGGCGGCCGGCTCACGGCGCGGCGCGTAGGGACTGGGGCGCGCTGCGGCGGCAGCGACTACTGCCTCGTCGGCCAGCCAGCCGGCCACGTCGGCGGAATGGGTGTTCGGGTTCCACAGGCCGCAGTCGAGCACCACGGCCGCGTCGACCTCGCCACCGGCGATGCGGACCTGCGGCGCGCCGGGGTTGAGCCCGGCCAGCTGCGCCGCCAGCGCGTCGAGCGCCGCCGGCAGGGCCTGGTCGCACTTGGTGATCAGCAGCCGGTCGGCCATCGCTGCCTGCTTGACGGCCTCGGGGCTGGCCTGCAGCTGGGCGGCCCCGAAGACGCCGTCGACGGCCGTGACGACACCGTCGAGGCGGAAGCGCTCGGCGATGAAGAAATCCTGCATCAGGGTGAAGATCACCGGCGCCGGGTCGGCCAGGCCGGTGGTTTCGATGACGACCCGCGAGAGGGCCGGCAGCTGGCGGCGCAGGCGCCGCATGAAGAGATCCTTGAGCGCCCGGGACAGGTCGCCCCGGACGGTGCAGCAGATGCAGCCGGATTCGAGCAGGACGATGTCTTCGCTGATCGTCTCGACGAGCAGGTGATCGATCGGCACCGCGCCGAACTCGTTCATCAGCACCACCGTGCCGGCCAGCGCGGGCTGGCGCAGCAGGTGATTGAGGAGCGTCGTCTTGCCTGCGCCGAGAAAGCCGGTGAGCAGGGTGACGGGGATA
The DNA here is from genome assembly GCA_016789125.1 of Zoogloea sp. Classification (GTDB taxonomy): domain Bacteria; phylum Pseudomonadota; class Gammaproteobacteria; order Burkholderiales; family Rhodocyclaceae; genus Zoogloea. Next base: position 24,442 of record JAEUNU010000017.1, read on the forward strand.
CGCTGCGCCGGCGCGCTCATCGAGGGGACATCCGGCGAAGCGGCTGCTGCCGGGCTTATTCGCCGTACAGCTTCTGGGTGCGCTCGCGGCGCTCCTGGGCGTCGATGGACAGCGTCGCGGTCGGGCGGGCCAGCAGGCGGCCGATGCCGATCGGGTCGCCGGTTTCCTCGCACCAGCCGTACTCGCCCTCGTCGATGCGGCCCAGGGCTTCCTCGATCTTCTTGATCAGCTTGCGTTCGCGGTCGCGCACGCGGAGCTCGAGGGCGTGCTCTTCTTCCACCGTGGCCCGGTCGGCCGGATCGGCGACGAGTTCGTTCTCGCGCAGGTTGGCACCGGTGCTCGCGGCGTTCTCGAGCAGCTCGTCGCGCATCCTGGCAAGGCGATCCCGGAAGAACGCGAGTTGCGCCGGGTTCATGTAATCGTCTTCCGGCATGGCCAGAATTTCGGCCTCGGTCAGCAGGTGTTCTTTGCTCGTGGTGGCAACCATGTCTCTTTCCTCCGTGAATCGACTGTCGGGCCCGGCTCTGCAAGGCGCGGACGGGGCCCGTTTGGCGACCCTTTGTGGGATCTGCAAGCCCTTGTGCCGCAAATCCTCGCCTGGCGCCCTGGGCGCCCTTGCCGCGAGACGGCGCCTTCTGTGCGCCGCCCCCAGCTTCAAGGGCGCGATTCTAGGCACAGGAACGCGGCAATTACAACGCTCCGGCACCACACAAAGCTCAGATCCGTACATTATGAAACAGTGAATCTACCGCGTTGCTTCGGTTCGGGGCATGTCCTACGGTAAAATATTGCGATGCAAGTCACGAATCACCCCGCGCCGACTTCCGGCAGGGCCTCTTTTACATTGCCGGTCCGGGTGTACTTCGAAGATACCGATGCCGGCGGCGTGGTTTACTACGCCAACTACCTCAAGTTCTGCGAACGGGCCCGCACCGAATGGCTGCGGACCACCGGCCTCGCCCAGAACCGGCTGGCCGCCGAGCAGGGCATCCTCTTCGTGGTGCGCTCCGTCGAGGCCAGCTACCTGCGCCCGGCGGTGCTCGACGACATGCTCGAGGTCGTCACCACGCTGGGCAAGCAGGGTCGCGCCAGCCTCGACTTCGCCCAGCAGGTCCGGCGCGACGGGCAGACGCTCTTCGAGGCCCGCATCGGCATCGCCTGCGTCGACCGCGACGCGATGCGCCCCATCCCGATTCCCCCCGCTGTGTGCGCACAGCTCGCCTCCCTGGTTTAAATCGATGAACGTCACCGAAGACCTGTCCATTCTGTCCCTGATCGCCAACGCGAGCGTCCTCGTCAAGCTCGTGATGGCCCTTCTCGGTACCGTCTCCTTCATGTCCTGGTACTGGATCTTCCGCAAGTGGTTCCAGATCCGTGACGCCAAAAAGAAAACCGACCTCTTCGAGCGCGACTTCTGGAGCGGCGGCGACCTCAACGCCCTCTACCAGAGCGCCGCCACCGGCCGCCACGAAACCGCCGGCATGGAGCGCATCTTCGAGGCCGGCTACCGGGAATTCGCCAAGCTGCGCGGCAAGAACCTCGACAACGGGGCGATCATGGACGGCGCCCGCCGCGCCATGCGCGCCACCTACCAGCGCGAGGTGGACGACCTCGAGGCCCACCTTGCCTTCCTCGCCTCGGTCGGCTCGGTGTCGCCCTACGTCGGCCTGTTCGGCACCGTGTGGGGCATCATGAACGCCGTCCGCGGCCTTTCCAACGTCGGCTCGGCCACCCTCGCCCACGTGGCGCCGGGCATCGCCGAGGCGCTGGTGGCCACCGCCATCGGCCTCTTCGCGGCGATCCCCGCGGTGGTTGCCTACAACCGCTTCGCCCACGACATCGACCGCATCGCGATCCGCTTCGAGAGCTTCACCGAGGAGTTCCTGAACATCCTCCAGCGCCAGCTGCGCTGACCGGAGCCCCACCGCCATGCGTCAACGCCG
>JAEUNU010000100.1 GCA_016789125.1 Zoogloea sp.
TGCGGGCAAGGTTGGAAATGGTCTCGAGGTCATCGGCAAGCTGAAGGTTTCGCTCTCGCACGGCAGCGGCTGCCGTGTTGTCGACCACGAGGCGAAGAAACGGGCGGCGTGCTCGCGCGTTCATGCTTGCGCCCTCCTGGCCAGGGTGATCCGGAAGGCGAGCGCCGGGCAGGCGATGCAGCGCAGCGCGCGGTAGAGGCGGAAGCGGAGGACGAGGGCGGAGCCGGCGGCGGGCTTACGCATGGTGGGCGCCCTCCAGGCTCGCGGGGATGGGGCCGTCCGCAGTCACGAGGAGCGCGGGCCACAGAAGGCGGCGGGTGGCAAGCTTGAGCGGGCGGACGCCGTAGAAGCTCGCGGTTTCGCACAGGCGCTGCCGCACGGAGTGGGGCTTGACGTGGTTCAGCGCGGCGAATTCGGCGGTGCTGAGCGTGGCGGGGGTGTCGGCCGGGGCCGGGGTGTGGGCGTGCGTGCCCGAGGCGGATTGGCGCATGGTGGTACTCCTGTACAGCGGTCTGAATCTCCGCTGCTCCCGTTCCAATGGGGGCGGCGGAACCGTGTGGGGTTGGAACTACCGGGTACAGGATCCGGCCAGCCTTGCGGCTGCCCCACACGGCCCGCCATTGAACAGGCGTCACCATGCGATTGACGTAAAAAAACCGCTTGCGCGGCCTCTCTAGGCCTGTACGTTCCGGGGTTCCAATCCCGGCTTCCTCTGTTTCGGAAGCGCCACTATCATGCGCCGCATGGCATACGGCCGTCAAGCCCCTGCAGCGTCATTCGTCGGGGCAGGCGCGCACGCGGGCCCGCTCCCGCCAGGTGATCAGGTCGGGCAGGGGCAGCGCGGTTAGGGTATCGAGGGGCCAATGGAAGATGAGCGCAATGTCGGCGATGGCGTCGTCAACGTATTCCGGCAGCCGGATCTCCTCCCCCGGCATGCGCGCCCGGGCTTCCTCAAGCGCGGCCACCACCTGGCCTGCGGCGTGGCACCCAAACGCGATGAGCGGCGCCACGTCGGCGTCGTCATCCAGCGCTGCGGCGTCATCCACGCCCTGCAGCCGGGCTTGCAGGCGCTGGATGGTGCCGGCGTGCATGTCCAGCAGCTTGGCCAGGTTGAGGCCCAGCAGGTCGGCGGTGCGCAGGGGGCGGGCGAGGCTGTTCATTGGGCGTCGGCGAGGATGCTGCGGCGGCGGGAAGCGGTTTGGTTTTCGCGTTCGGTCAGGCGGCGGTCCACCGCGCGGGCGATGTCTTCGGGCGACTGGCCGGGGCCGGCGGTGATGTTGAAGGTGGTGGGGGCGCTGTAGTTCATCGGCTGACCGGTGATCGGCCGCAGCGGCTTGGAGGGGGCAACGAGGCTTGACCCGGCCCCGATAAGGGGCTTGGCGCCAACGGCCCCGAGGGCAACGCCGCCGGCTGCCGGGCCGAAGTCGAACGAGAAGGCACGCTTGAGGGCCTGCAGCTTCTCCACGATGGCCCGCATCTTCTCGCTGACGAAGTTGCCCAGCCGGTCCCACCACTCGCTGAGTTTCGGGCCGATGCTGTCCCAGTTCTTCCAGATGAGGGCGGCAGCGCCGGCCAGGGTGGTGATCAGCAGAAGCACCGGATGGCCTTTGGCGATGGTGGCAATCGCGGTGAGCACACCTTGGATCGCCGGCAGGGCTGTTTGCCCGAGGGTGCCCAACGCGGGCAGGTACTTGCCAACGCTGAGGATGTCGAACCCGGCCTTGAGCACGCCCAGCGGGCCCGTGACCGCCCACGCGGCAAGGGCCAGGGCGCCCACGCCACCCGCCAGCGCGGCAAAGAGCGCAGCGCCGACCACCAGCACCTGCGACAGGCCGGGGTATTCGTCGATGAACTTGCTCAGGCCGCCCACCATGCTGTTCGCCAACTCGATGACCTTGCCGGCGGCGGGCTCAAGCAGGTTGCCGACCTTGGTGCTGAAGTCGTTAAAGGTGCCGCCCAGCGCGTCCCAGCGGTTCTTCAGGGTGCCGAGGGATTCGCCCACGCGCTCGTTCAGGGAGGCTTGCACCTCCATCTTGCCCCGCATCTCGTCGTAACCGGCTTTCCCCTTGCTGATCAGGATTTCCAGGGCCTGCAGCGTCTCGGCATCGTCGCCGAAGATCGTCTTCAGCACGCCTTGGCGTTTGGCATCGTTGCCCCCCAGCGCCTTCAGCTTAGCCAACTCGGAGAACAGCTTTTCCAACCCGCCGAAGCCGCCGGCCCCATTGGTGAAATCCAGCTTAATGCCGGTGCCGGCCAACTCGGAATTGCCCTTGCCCACCTTCTTGGCATCGATGGACATTTGCAGGATCTTCCGGTAAGCGTTCCCGGAGGTTTCCCCCGTCATGCCGGACTGGTCGGCCATGGCCAGCAGGGGGGCAAGGGCTTTGGCTGCCTCCAATCCCTCCTTTCGAAGGATGGTCAGTGCGGGCGAGAGCTTCGCAAAGCCCCCCAGCATGTTCTGAGGGTCGACGCCGACATAGAAGGTGCGCTGGATCGTGTCCATGAGGGCCAGCATGTCTTTCTCGCTGGTCTTCGTCGCGTCCTGCAGCTTTGCCGCGAACTCCGCGGCTTCGGCCTTCGGCTTTTTCAGTTGGACGGCAAGCAGGGCGGTTGCCTCGCCCAGTCCGCCCAAGATCGCCTTGGCGCTCATGCCCTGGCGGTTGAGCACCGTCATCATTTCCATGAATTCGGTGGTGGTGCCGGGCAGGGTGGTTCCCAGCTTTTCGGCCAGCGCCTGAATCTGTGCGAATTCGGGGGGCAGGATCTTCCCGGCCCGAAGCATGGAGCCCTTCAGCTCGGTTACGGCCGCTTCACGGTCCGCATAAGTCTTGATGGTGTTGATCAGCGGCAGGCCGGTCGCCGCCGCGGTGCCGGTGGCGGCCGTGCCGACGTTGAGCGCCGCGCCGCGGTATTCCTGCAGCGTCTTCCAGTTGGTCTGGACGCGCTTCACCCGCTCAATCTGTTCCCGCTGGCGGTCAAGGCTACGGTTTGCCGCGTCGATCTGCTTGGCCAGGTTGGCGTGTCGGCTCGCCAGCTCGTTGACGGGGATCTGCGCGCTCTGCATGTCGCTGGCCGCGGCGGTCTGCGCTGTCTTGGCCCGTTCATGCGCGCTGGTGAGGTTGCGGAGCTCCCGGGCCGCGGCCTGGTACTCCTTCTTCATGTTCTGGGTCGGGGTCTCCGAGGCCACGAGCGCGTCTCGCAGCTCCCGGACCTTGCGCCCGGCTTCCTGCATCGCCTTGCCGGTTTCGGTCACCCGCGCGCTTGCCTCGCGGAATCCCTCGAGCTGCTTCTGCTGGGCGTTCAGCTCGCGGAGCTTGTCCCGCGCTTCCTTCACGCCTTTGCTCAAGGCGGTGGTGCCCTTGAGCATGTCCCGGAGCGGGCCGCTCGCCTTGTTGATGGCTTCGAGTTCTACCTTCAGGCGCATGGTGTCCATGATCTTCTCGCTTCTCTTGATGGGCGCCGGGCACCGTGAGGCACCCGGCGGTCGGGCCTCAGTTCAAGCCCAGTTGCGTCACTTCCTGCTGCGCCTCCTCGGGCAGCAGCACGGCCACCAGACGCACGGAGAACTTGAACAGGTCGGACACTTCGAGCTGGTTGATCTCGTGCGGGGCCAGGGTGGGGGTGCTGACCCGGGGCAGCACGGCCATGACGGTGTCGGCCTTCATGTCGAAGAGGTCCGACAGGGACACGCCGCGCAGGTCGCCGGCCTTGGGCTTGCGGAGCTGCACGCTCCGGATTTCGGTTTCGCCCCGCGTGATGGGGTGATCCAGTTCGACGGTGGTCAGGGAGCCGGCCTTGCCGGCGGTGGTGTTGGTGGTCGCAGTCATTTCAGTTCCTTGGATGGGTGGTGGTGTCTTGCCGCTTTCCCCTGGGTTGCCAGGGGCCGGAAACGGCGTTCCGGTGATCGTTGCCACACACGGGCCGCCAAGTCCTCTACGCCCCGCCGCGCGCGGTCGGGACCCCGCCTCGCCTGCCCGCTTTGTTGATGGCGTTCTGTGCGGTTGTGCGAGGCCCTGGGGGCCTTGCGGCAGCGAGGCGGGTGTGGGCATGGTGAGCCGGTGCGATTCGTTGCGGATCTGTGCACTGATGCTGTGCACGCTTACCCGGCCGGCTCTTCAGAGCTGTTCGGCAGGGCGCCGCCCTTCCCCTTGGCGGCGAAATTTTTCCCTTTGCGCATCCTGAGCATCTGCGGGTTCTGTTCGGACTCGGGCAGCATCGAGGGCGCGAACACCTTGGTGGTTTCCGCGATACTCTCGAAGATGCACCGGCATCGCGTGTCCTTGCACTGCATGTAGAGCTTCCGCGTAGATGAGGAAAGGTCCTGGCTGTTGCGGACACGCGCCGGACCGCTGCAGGCAGGGCAGCGCAGGCTCAGCGATGGTTGTTGTTCGCGCTCGATGCTCATGGCTGCGGCCCTCAGATGCCCATCAACTGCCGGTTCTTCTCGATCTCCGCCGCGCGCTTCTGCATGGCCTCGGCGGTGGTGCGGGGCGTGCCGATGGGCGTGACGGAGAGCGCGCCGAAGTCGGCGAACCGCTTGACGATGTTCTCGATGTCGCCCTCAGCAGCAGCCAGCACGGCGACGGGGTCGATTCGCAGGCCCTCGACATAGTTGCCATCGATCACCGCGCTCGTTCGGGCCAGGTAGTGCTGTGCCTTCAGCATGGTGGGGTTGCGCGTATCGTTGCCAGTCCGCCGACGATGCTCGGGGGTGTCGGGGTCGAAGAAGGCGCCGGCAATGGCGGCTTGCACGAACATGAACTCGATGCACTGCCGCATGGCGTCGGCGTGGTACTGATAGATGACTTCGAGCTCGGCGAACTCATCCAGCGCGGCAGTGCGGGCAAGATCGCGGCCGCGCCGCATGGCCTCCTGGTGCTCCGCGGTGATGGCGTTCAGCTCGCCTTCCAGCTCAGCCAGGATCGCCCGCAGCTCCTCGGCACTGCAGGGGAAGTCATCTGCCGTGTCGTCGACTTCGGACAGGCGCCCGGAAATGGCCTGCATCCGTTGCGGGTCGGGCCGCTCGCCCTTCACCAGCGCCTGCTTGATCTCCGCGAGGCGCTGCTGCTGCGCGGCGGCCTGAGCTTCGGCCTTGCCCTCGGCCGCGGCGAGCCGGACCCGCACGCTGGCGATCACCTTTTCCTGTTTCGCGCGCGCCTTGCTCAGCGCCTGGATGCGTTGCCCGTTCTTGTGGAGGTCCGCGTAATTGGTGCCGGTCTCGCGTTCGAGCATCGCCTGCAGCGAGGCCTTCAGATCGGTGGACCCGTAGCACGTGGGCTTGATGGATTCGTTCATGGCGGTTCCTTTCGGTTTCAGACGAACTGGATGTTCTCGACGAAGGCGCACTTGCCCATGTCTTCGATGACATAAGCCTCGTTCACCGATTGGTAATCCTCGATCCGGTCGCGGGCCGGGTTGTCGACGATGCGGCGGCGCCGGGTGCCGGACTGCCAGTAAATCGACAGGTTGGAGAGCGGCGTGATCAGCAGCGAGTTGGCGGGGAAGTAGGGCACATGCACCACCGGGAGCCCCCCGGCTTTGCCGGAGCGCATGATCACGTCGGCGGCCATCATCTCGGACGGGGGCTGCACCGTCTGAACCAGCGGAAACAGCCGGTCCGCGTTCAAGTCGCGGCTCATGATGACCGCGAAGCCCAGCGCAGCCAGCGCGTTGCGGTGCCACGGGTCGATGATGTTGTTGATCAGGTCGAAGACGAGGGCGTCGAGGTCCACGTAATCGCCCGTCAGGCCGATCCGCACCTTGCCAATGCCAGGGAGGGCTTCGCTGATGACCCGGGCCGGGGCGGCGAGCCGCAGTTTCTTCAGCCACCCGATGTTCACGTCCTGCAGCAGGGGGTTAGCGGCCCGGTCGGTCGTGGCGGCGGCGCTCGTGCCGTTCCAGCCGATCATGATCCGATCGAGCCCGATCCGAGCCAGGATCGCATCGCGCACCAGTCGCTGAAAGTTCGGGAACTTCGCCCACTGGTCCAGCTGGGCGTAGGTGATCTGAGTGTCAAAGTTCGTCTGCCGGCAGAAGTAACCGGACGAGTCCATCGCGATCGGATCAATGGGCGTTCTCGGGCCGCTAGCGGTGCGGTACGCCAGGGGCTGGTTTGCCACCCCAAGGCCGATCTTCTCGCCTTCCTGTTCGCTCACCTGCACGATGTTGATCAGGCTCAGGAAGTGCGAGCTTTCCTGCACCCGCCGTTCGAGCGACTGCGCAACGGTCGGCGTCACGTTGAACGTCTGCGCGACGTCCTTCACCCCGTTGATCTTGCCGATTTCCGCCGTGTAGGCGGCGAGCTTCTCCCGGGCTTCGGGCGTCATGGCGTGGGTATTCATGGTGGTTTGCTTCCTCTCGGTTGAGTTCAGAACCCTTCGGGCTCGTTCTGCCCGTTGCGCTCGCGGTCAAGCTGGGCGACGAAGGCGCCGTCGCCGGCCTGCTTGAGCTGCTCGCGCAGGTCCTTGACGCGCTTCTCGGCGACGAAGAGCTCCACGCGCATCGTCTGCACGTCGGGGCTGGCGGGGGTGGTGGGGTCAAACATGGTCGAAGTCCTCGGGGGGGTAGAGGTCGGGGGGCGGAAACCAGTCCGGCCACGGGTCGGCCGGGCTGGCAGAGAAAGGCGGAAGGCCGGCGGCGGGCGCCGGCCAGGTGTCGGCGAAGCCTTCCGGGGCGGCGCTGGGCACGCCGGCGCAGGCGCCGGAAGGCTGGGGCGTACAGTTATTGACACGAGTCCAAGGCGCGGCGGCCCTGGCGGGCCTTGCTTGGTCCTGGCTCGAAGCGCGGCGAATCTCCCACTTGAAGCGGCGGCTCTCGAAGGCGCGGCCCTTGGCCGCATCGAGCACCCCGTACACGCCCGCCGGTCGGGTTTCACCGTAGCGGGTGAGGGGCGCGGGCTCCGGCGCCTGCGCAATCGGGCACCAGCGTTCGCCGGGGCGGGTCTTTGCCAGCGACACGGCCAGATCCTTGCGGGCCACCGTGGGCCCGCCCTGGCACTTCACGTAGTCGGCCCAGTCGCCCGCGTCGGCGGCCTGGCGGGCGGTCTCGATCAGGGGTGTATGCTCGGGCGCGGCCTCCATGCGGCGCAGCTCGCGCCACACGCCCACCGGGGCGCCGCCGAACAGAAGGAACTGCCGGATGCCCAATGTAGACGCCCACGCATTCACCCGAGCAGCGCCCGCGATGGCGTCGTCTCCAAACAGATCCTGCTGCACCTTGAAGCCGTCGATGTTCTTGGCGATGTACTTCAGGATGTAGCCCGTTGCCGAATGGGTCGCGTCCATCTTGATCGGCACGAACTTCACCCGGTTCTTCACCGCGCCCGGCTCGTCCGGGCTGTGCTGGGTCAGGAAGTAGCGGGTGACGGCCTCGCGCACTGGCTTGACCGCGGCCGCCGGCATGAACAGCAGCAGATGCCAGTGGGGCGCGCCGTCCTGGTGCGGCTCGGCGATCCGGAAGCCATACAGGCGGATGCCCCGGCGCTGCAGGTAAGCGCGGGTCTTCGCCCACGCCTTGCACAGGTGCTGCTGCGCCTCCCGCGGTGTGGTGCCGTCGAACGAAGGGTTGTCCCGCACCCGCACCGGCTGCCCCTTGCGGTACACCGCGCGCTTGGCGTGCATCGCAGAGGGGCAGGTCACGGTGATGAAGAAGGCCGCGTGCGCCAAGCCCCGGGCGATCTCCTCGAAGCCCCGGGCGCGAGCCAGCAGCTCGCCGCGGCGAATGGCCGGGTTCGCGGTGCTCTTGGCGGCCAGCTCGGCAAGGGTGGCCGCGTAGTCGTGTTGGTTGACCGCTTCCAGCCCCTCGAGATACGCCGCGTTGCGCCGCTTCTGCCGCTCCCACCGCCGCACATTGGCGTTGGTCACGTACTTCTGCTTCTTGGCGTGCACGATCCCGAAAAGCTCGATGGCGCAGGCCTCCTTGGTGCGCTGGTGCAGCCGGCCCACCTGGCGGCGCCACCACTTGCGGCAGACCATGCGGGCGACGGCGCCCCGTACCTCTTCCTCGGTGCCGTCCTTCACGGCGGGCGGCTCGATGAAGTTGCCGGTGCAGAAGGCGCACAGGGCCAGATAGGTACCGATCAGGGAAACGTCGTTCGAGGCGTTCGCGGCCCTCTTGGGGCTCTGACGCTCAAACGCTTGGCGTGCGAGGCGGTCGGCCTTGGCCTGTACGTCGTCATCGGTGGCGGAGAGGGGCACCGGCAGGGGCAAGGTGCGCAGGCGCTCGCCGATCTCCCGAAGCCAGGTGTTGGCCGCGGTCTCACCCTTGGCGGTGCGCCGGAACTCATATCCGGTGGCCACTTCCGGGCGCCATTCAGACGGAATGGGCGCCAGGCAGAAGGCGACAAACTCTTCATCCGCCCGGCGCGTGCCGGCGCTGCCGGCGGTTGGCCGCCACGGGGGCAGGGCGCGGAGGCGCGAAGGGCGGGCGCGGCGGCACGTCATTGCCCGGCCTCCTCGGCTTCCGGTTCAGCCTCTTCGCCTTCCGGCTCAGCAGCGCAGAAGGCGCCCAGCCAATCCCGCATTGCCCGGGCGCGCAGCACGAGTACCGGGCGCTGCGCGTCGGGGACCTTCAGCCACGGCAGCGCCGCCACGTCCTCGGGGTGGGGCACCTGGGCAATCGTTGCCAGCAAGCGCCGATCCCGGGGCGTGCCCTTGTCCCACGCCCGGCCGAAGGCAGAGGCCGGCACGTCGGCCAGCCCGGCGGCCTTCCGGGCGCGCGGAAGCCAGCGGGCGGCGATGGCGGAGAAGGTGGGCACGGCCCGGGGCTCCGGTGCTGCTTAGCGGGCGACGGTGACCGCCGGCCAGAGAAGCCGGCGGTTAACCAGCTTCTGCGGACGAATGCCGTAGTAGCTGCCGGTATCGCTCACGCGCTGGCGAACAGAGCGCGGACGCACGCCATGCAGCTTGGCGAACTCAACGGTAGTGAGCGTGTAGGGAGCGGAAGGGGTTGAGGCGGAACCGGAGACTTCTTGCATTTTGGCACCCACGTACATTTAGGTAGTGGGGCCACTCTGCGCTAGACGTAGGTCTGTCTAGCAATACGTCTACCTCGATATTTTATAAGTGATTGTTTTTAAGTATGTTGAGTGCTGAATGTAGACGTACGTCTAGTTCAAGTAGACGTACGTCTAGATGGTCCGTCTTACTGATTGTCGCGCGCCTTTCTCGCCTTGTTCAGAAGCTGCTTAATGGTCGATTCGGATAGCTTTTCCTCAGCGGCTAGTTCTTTAACGGGCGCCCTGGAGCCGGCGGCTTTCTTTACTTCGAACCTTTTCAGTATTCGCTCTCTTCGGTCCCTTGGTTGCTCTTCAGGCTTGAGCGTGCGTGCAGAGCCGGTTTCTTTTCGATCAGCCTTCGCCTGCTCGCCGGCCGGCTCTTCCGGTTCGGCTTTGGTCGGGGCCTGCGGAATCGAGGTGATGCCCTCCGTAGCCAGCTTCAGCACCGGAAAAGCATCAATTGCGATTCCCATTTTCTCGAGCCATGCCTTTACCTCATCCGTTCGCACCATCAACCGGCTATGAGGCATCATTTTCTGGAGTGACAAGAGCGTGTCGTCTTCTAGGTACCACGAGCGATCATTTACGGGAATGCCACTGCCCTGCTCTCGGGCAACGAGGCTTCCGTCCAAGAGGGCAGCCTTGATTGCCCGGATGAAGGCCCTTCCAGACTCGCAAGCGGCCAGATCCTTGCGTGACTCCAAGGGCTCCGCCCGACGTGCGGCAAACGCTGCGCCCCAGGCTAACGCCGCGATAGGGATAAGGGCGCAACCGCCCGCTTCGAGTTGCTTGATGCGGGCTTCAAACTCGCTCTCGAGATCTCCAATTTCTTGGGCGCCCTCAGCCCTGATTTGGTCGACCTTAGCTTTTGCCTCTGGTGGCAGTCCTGCGTATATCTTTGAAAAGATCTGATTGACTTCTGCCTGTTTCTCGGGAGTGAGTTTCATCACGGTGCGCCCCTTCGTGGCGTTCCTTCATCGGGATGCCGCGCCAGGCCGGTGAAGGTGTCCGGCTTTTCGCCCGGCCAAAGGCTAGGCGCGGCATGATCGGTCAGGCGGGCGCGCTGTGGTGTTGGTCGCCGCGGGTCACGGAGAGCCGCAGGCCCGCGGCATTCAGTACGGCCAGCAATGTTTTCAGCGTGGGGTTGCCCTTCGCGCTCAGGCTTTTGTAGAGGCTTTCGCGGGGCAGGCCGGCACGCTCGGCAATCTTCGCCATGCCTTGCGCTTCGGCCACGTGGCGAAGGGCCCGCAGCAGGGCTTCCTGCCCGCCGGGCTCGTCGGCGTCCCCAAGGGCCACCGCCAGATATTCGGCGGCAAATGCCGGGTCTTCGCGCAGCAGCTCGACCACGGCTTCATCGTGGGGGCGGGATGTGGGGTTCATAGCGCTGGGGCGGCCCGGCTGGACGCTTCCGGATAAGCCGTGGGGGTGAAGGGCAGGCGCATTGCCTTGCCGTCCGGGTCAGGCGTTGAGCGCTTCGATCACCGCCTTGGGGTTGTGATCGATGACATTCAGCAGCACCAGGGCGGGGCCGTGCGGGGCGCGGTCGCCCCGCTCCCAGTGGCGAAGGGTCGCAGTGGAGAAGCCGAAGCGGGCGGCGAATTGCTCCTGGGTCATGCCCACCTTTGCGCGAAGCGCCTTCACGTCCACCGGCTTGGGGCGATGGATGCGGGTTTCGGGGGCGCGGCCTTCGGCGTGCTCAATGGCCTCCAGCAGCCCGCGCTTGATGCTCTCGAAAGCGGTGCTCATAGTCGTTTTCCTTTCCATGCCTTCACGAGCAAGGCGGTCAGGTCCGCCAACTCGTTGCGTTCGGCCTTGCTCAGGTTGGCGCGGTCGCCCTTGGCGAACAGCGTCAGCAGATACAGGGGCATGGCCTCATCGTGAAAGTAGTAGATGACGCGCACCCCGCCGCTCTTGCCTTGCCCGCCTCGCCCCCAGCGCAGTTTGCGCACGCCCCCCGTGCCTTCCATGAGGTCGCCTGCCTTGGGGTTCTCTGCCAGATAGCGGATAACGTCCTGCCGCTCAGCAGCGCTGAGTAGCTTGTCGGCGGTGCGCATGTACTCGGAGAGTTCGGCAACGGTGAGCATCGTTTAGAGTGTAATCCATTGGGACAGTTCAGGCCACCGCCCGAGGGGCAGGCGCTTGCGAGCCTGCCGATTGTTCAAGCCTGGCCTGTTCGAGCATCCACGCCTCGATCTTGCTGTGCCACATGCGCAGCAGATCGAGCGGCCGCACCCGGTAGTGCTTCTCGGCGGTGGCGCTGGGCTTGTGCCCCATGATCTGCGCCACCACGCCGGCCGGGGTCTCGGTCCATTCGGCCAGGGAGCCGAAGCTGCGGCGCAGTCCGTGCAGCGTGAGGGGTTCGATCCCGGCACGGCGGCAGGCCTGCTTGTGCTGGTTGCTCGGGTCCTGCAGCCAGCCGGTTGCCGATTGCGAGCTGCTGAACACCCAGGGGGAGGGCTGCCACGGCGCGGCGGCGGCTTCCTGTTGGCCCTTCTTCAGTCGGGCGGGCTGCCGGGGCGGTGTCTCGTTCCTCGCCTTCAGGTCGCGCAGCAGGGCGGCGAAGTAGGGCGTCAGGGGTATCGTCCGGTCTCCTTCTACCTTGTCGCGCACGGTCAGGCTGTTCCACTGAAAGTCCACGTCCTCCCACTTCAGGATGCACAGCTCGCCGGGCCGCGCGCCGGTCAGCAGGATGCCCTGCAGGTAGGCGGCGACCACGGGGCTGTGCAGGCGCCGCACCTCTCGAAACCACGCCTCGAGCTGCTCCCGCAGCAGCGCGTCCTTTCGGGCCTTCTTCTTCGGTAGCTCCTGCTGCACGGCCTTGGTGGTGCAGGCGGCGGGGTCGGCCTGGTCGCGGTACTCCGCCGTCTCGGCGCACCAGTTGAGAAACGCGCGCAGGATGCTGTAGGCCAGCCGGGCGCGGGTGGGCCGCACGGCGGCTTCTGCCTTCAGCCACGCCTCGACGGTGGGCGCCTTGAGCTGGCTTAGCGGCTGCTCCAGTAAGGTGCGCAGAATGCCGGGTTGGGTGAGGCCCTTCCGGCCCCGTGGGCGGGGCTCGCCGCCGGGCTTGGCGGCGTCTTCGTGGCAGGCAATGTGTGCTTCTCCCCAATGGTGGCGGCGCGCATGGATATAATGCGCCCACGCTTCGAGGGCGGGCGCCTGTGTCAGGCGCTCCCGTTCGAGCTGTGCGACGGCCTCGGCGGTCTGCTTTCGCTTCTCCTGGCGGGGGTCCTTCCCCTGGTCCACAATCACCTGAAGTTGCCGTGCGGCTTCCCGCGCCTGGTCAATGTCCAGGGTGTGCCAATCGCCGATGGTGATCCGCACCGTGCGGCCGTCCTTCAGCTTGGACTGGAAGATGTAGGACTTGGAGCCAGCCGTCGCGCGGATGCCCAGCCCCGGCGCGATCAGATCGCGAAGGAAGGCTTGGGACTTGTCCGGCGGGCATGTGAAGCGGCGGATGCGATCCAGCGTGAGCCGCACTCGCGAGGGCTGTGCCCGGTTGTCGGTTGATGGTTCGTTGATGGCGGTCACCGTTTGGGCCCTGGAGTTTCGTCGGTGTACGCGCAGTGTACGCGCGTTTCGATGACTTCAATGTACCATTCTGGACGTTAAGCGGGCGCCGATTTATGAGTAACACCATGATTTTTTGTGATTATCCCGCGCTTGGCGGCTTGTATGTACTTCGATGTACTTCACAGAAAATCGACTTCTTGAGGATCATGGATCTTGTCGACCTCCCAAAAACCGAAGAACCGGCCGTTCAGGCCTAAGGCCGGCAAGCCGGGCGGCGAAGGCCCCCAGGGCGGGCGTCGCAACCGGGGCAGGCCCTCCGCGGAGGGCAATCGCGATGCGCGGCCCGACAGTAACCGGGGCGGACGCCCGGAGCGTGACACCGACGGTGGCCGCCAGCCCCGCAGCAACGCCTCGGCGATTGGCCTCTCCAACCTCGAGGGCGGTCGCGGCAACTGGCGCGCCCGTCGGCAGGGTGCTGGCGGAGGCTATGCTTCGCCGGAGTCGCCGTACCCGCTGGCGAGCAGCGAAATCCCGCTGCAGGACGGTGCGGACGCGCGCCGTCCCAAGCGCCCCCAGGACACCACCTACACCGAACCCCAGCGCCTGCACAAGGTGCTGGCGGCGGCGGGTATCGGCTCCCGCCGGGAGATCGAGGAGTGGATCATCGCCGGCCGGATCTCGGTCAATGGCGAGCCTGCCGACGTCGGCCAGAAGGTCGGCCCGGGCGACCGGGTGCGCGTCAATGGCAAGCTGATGCCCCTGCGCTTTGCGCCGCGGATCCCGCGCGTCGTGCTGTATCACAAGCCCGAGGGCGAGATCGTCTCCCGCGACGACCCGGAGGGCCGGCCTACCGTGTTCGACCGTCTGCCGACCCTGCGCAAGGGGCGCTGGATCGCGGTGGGGCGCCTCGACTTCAACACCTCCGGCCTGCTGCTCTTCGTGAATGATGGCGACCTGGCTAACAAGCTCATGCATCCCCGCTACGAGCTCGACCGGGAGTACGCGGTGCGCATCCTGGGTGAGCTCGACGAAGCGCAGCGGCAGGCCCTGCTCGCCGGGATCGAGCTGGAGGACGGCCCCGCCAAGTTCAACACGCTGCTCGACGCCGGCGGCGAGGGCGCCAACCACTGGTATCGGGTCACCCTGTCAGAGGGGCGCAACCGCGAGGTGCGGCGGATGTTCGAAGCCCTTGGCCTCACGGTGAGCCGCCTGATGCGTGTTCGCTATGGCCCGGTGGTGCTCCCGTCGCGCCTCAAGCGCGGCATGTGGGAGGACATGGCCGTGGAGGATGTGTGTGCCCTGGCTGGCCTGCCGAAGCCCGTCAATTCCGGTGGCAAGCCACGCAGCGGCCCGCGGCCGGGGCGTCGCCAGCCTTGATCGAGGCGCTTGTCGCCGGGTAAAAATTGCGCCCGCCTCGGCGGGCTGTTATACTTTTATTGTTGTATCGGCTCGAAAGGGCCGACATCCGGTCGAAATTAAACAGGGATGGGCGTTTCGCCCATTTTTCTTTTGTGGGCTAGGAATCGCGCCGCGGGCGCAAGGGGAGTTGGCTGGTAAATGGAGTTGCTGAATTTGATCGAACAGACCGTACAAGGGCTCGACTACGAACTGGTCGACTTCGAGACTTCGCCCCGAGGGCGTCTCATGCGGGTGTTCATTGATTCGCCGAACGGCATCACTGTGGATGATTGTGCCACCGTGAGCAACCAGCTGACGCGAATCTTCGAGGTCGAGAACATCGATTACGATCGCCTCGAGGTCTCTTCCCCCGGTCTGGATCGCCCGCTCAAGAAAGCGGCGGATTTCGAGCGCTTCGCCGGGCAGGATGTGCAACTTCGCTTGCGCATGCCGATCGCCAATCAGCGTAATTTCGCCGGGGTGCTGCAAGGCCTGAAAGACGGCGTTGTGACCCTGGAAACGGAAAAGGGGCCTGTCGAGGTTCCGTTTGAAGAAATCGAAAAGGCCCGCCTGGTGCCCAAGTTCTAAGAAGTTTGGAGGTTTGCAGGTATGAGCCGCGAAATTTTGCTGTTGGTTGACGCCCTGGCCCGCGAGAAAAACGTTTCGAAGGAAATCGTTTTTTCTGCGCTGGAGTCCGCGCTTGCTCAGGCAACGAAGAAACGCATCAACGACGAAGCCGATGTGCGCGTCGCCATCGACCGGGAAACCGGCGATTATGAATCCTTCCGCCGCTGGCAGGTGCTGCCGGACGAGGACGTCGAGAACGATGAAGCCCAGATGGGCCTGATCGATGCCCGTGAAGAATACCCCGAGATCCAGGTTGGCGACTACGTCGAGGAAGGGCTCGAGCCCATCGACTTCGGCCGCATCGGTGCCCAGGCCGCCAAGCAGGTGATCCTGCAGAAGGTCCGCGACGCCGAGCGCGAGCAGATTCTCGCCGACTTCCTGGAGCGCAAGGAATACATCATCTCCGGTGCGATCAAGCGCATGGAGCGTGGTAACGCGATCATCGAAGTGGGTCGCCTCGAAGCCGTGCTGCCCCGCGATCAGATGATCCCCAAGGAAAACCTCCGGGTCGGCGATCGGGTCAAGGCCTATCTGCTGCGCATCGACCGCGGTGCCCGCGGCCCGCAGCTGATCCTCTCGCGCACTGCGCCCGAGTTCGTGATGCGTCTGTTCGAGCTGGAAGTCCCCGAGATCGGTGACGGCCTCCTCGAGATCAAGGCCTGCGCCCGTGACCCCGGCCTGCGCGCCAAGATCGGCGTCAAGTCCAACGACCCGCGCATCGACCCGATCGGCACCTGCGTCGGCCTGCGTGGCTCCCGTGTCACCGCCGTGCGCAACGAGATCGGCGGCGAGAACATCGACATCGTGCTGTGGTCGCCCGAGGCGGCCCAGTTCGTGATCGGCGCGCTGCAGCCGGCCGAGGTCTCTTCCATCGTCGTTGACGAGGAAGCCCACGCGATGGACGTGGTGGTTGACGAGAACAATCTCGCCATCGCCATCGGCCGCAACGGCCAGAACGTCAAGCTGGCGTCCGAGCTCACCGGCTGGACCATCAACCTGATGACCGAAGCGGAATCGGAACGCAAGTCCGAGGCCGAGCACAGCAGCGTGCGTCAGCTGTTCATCTCCAAGCTTGATGTGGACGAGGAAGTGGCCGACATCCTGATCGACGAGGGTTTCTCGTCCCTCGAGGAAATCGCCTACGTCCCGCTGGCCGAGATGCTGGAAATCGAATCCTTCGACGAAGAAACGGTGAACGAGCTGCGCAACCGCGCCCGCAACGTGCTCCTTACCGAAGCCATCGTCACCGAAGAGCAACTGGAAACCGTCAACGAGGACATGCTTGGCCTCGAAGGCATGGACAAGCCCCTGGCCGCCAAGCTGGCCCAGGGTGGCGTGCATAGCCGCGACGAACTGGCTGATCTGGCGGTGGACGAACTGATGGAACTGTCGGGGCTGGACGAAGAGCGGGCCAAGAATCTGATCACCAAGGCGCGCGCGCACTGGTTCGAGTAATACCCGGAGGCTCAAGATGGGACAGACAACCGTTACACAATTTGCCGGCGAACTCAAGATGCCGGCCTCCGTATTGCTCGAGCAGTTGCAGAAGGCTGGCGTAGACAAGACCCGGGAAACCGACGTGCTGTCGGAGCAGGACAAGACCCGGCTGCTCGATTTCCTGCGTCGTGCCCACGGTGATACGGCTGCAAAGTCGAAGATCACCCTGACGCGCAAGGAAACGAGCGAGATCCGTGCAACCGACTCCACCGGACGTGCGCGTACCGTGCAGGTCGAGGTGCGCAAGAAGCGTGTCTTCGTTAAGCGCGACGAGGCGCTGGTGCCGGAGCCCGCCGTCGCGGCAGCGCCTGCAGCGGCCGAGCCTGTCGTGGCGCCCGTGCCCGAAGCTGTCGTCGAGGCCGTCGTGCCCGAGGTGCTTGCCGAAGCGCCCGTCGTCGAGGCGCCTGCCGTCGAATCCGCACCGGCTCCCGAGCCCGCCCCGCAGCCCGTGCCCGAAGTCGTGCCGGTCGTGGCGGTCGAGCCGGAGCCCGCTCCGGTCGTCGAGGCCAAGCCCGAGCCCGAGGTGGTCAAGCCCGAACCGGTGAAGGTCGAGCCGGCCAAGCCGGAAGCGGCCAAGCCTGCGGCGCCGAAGGCCGATGCACAGAAATCCGAACAGCGCCCCGCGCCGGTCCGGCGTGTCGTGACCGGAGGCTCGATCCTGAGCGCCGAGGAAAAGGCTGCCCGCGAGCGCGAGGCCCAGCGTCACGCCGAGCTGCAGGCACGTCAGGCCGCAGACCTCAAGGAAAAGCAGGAGCGCGAAGCCCGTGCCCGCGCCGCCATGCTGCAGCGCGCCGAAGACGAGAAGATGCGCGCGGCGGCGGCCGAGAAGGCTAAGGCCGAGGGCGAGGCTGCACCCAAGACCGGTACCCTCCACAAGCCTGCGAAGCCTGAAGACAAGGGTGCCCGCAAGGACGCCAAGAAAGTGGTCGGCAAGGAAGTTGCGGCCGACACCAAGCGTCGTGGCAGTGGCATCAAGACCCGTGGCGACACCACTGGCGGTGCCGGTGGCTGGCGTGGCGGTGGCCGTAGCGGCGGTCGTGGTGGCCGTCACCAGGACAGCCCGGCCTTCGTTGCGCCGATCGAGCCCATCGTTCGTGAAGTGCACGTGCCCGAGACCATCTCGGTGGCCGACCTGGCCCACAAGATGGCCGTCAAGGCTACCGAGGTCATCAAGGCCCTGATGAAGATGGGCACCATGGTCACCATCAACCAGGTGCTGGACCAGGATACGGCGATGATCATCGTCGAGGAAATGGGCCACAAGGCGCTCGCCGCCAAGCTGGACGACCCGGATGCCTTCCTTGAGGAGAACGTCGAGCACAAGGACGTCGCGCTGGAGCCCCGCGCTCCGGTCGTCACCGTCATGGGCCACGTCGACCACGGCAAGACCTCGCTGCTCGACTACATCCGCCGTGCCAAGGTGGCTGCGGGCGAAGCCGGCGGCATCACCCAGCACATCGGCGCCTACCACGTGGAAACCGAGCGTGGCATGGTGACCTTCCTCGACACCCCGGGTCACGAAGCGTTTACCGCGATGCGTGCCCGTGGCGCCAAGGCGACCGACCTGGTCGTGCTGGTGGTGGCGGCCGACGACGGCGTGATGCCGCAGACCAAGGAAGCCATCCACCACGCCAAGGCGGCCGAGGTGCCCCTGATCGTGGCGGTCAACAAGATCGACAAGCCGGGTGCGAACCCCGAGCGTGTCCGCCAGGAACTGATCGCCGAAGGCGTGGTTCCGGAAGCCTACGGTGGCGACACGATGTTCGTCGAAGTCTCGGCCAAGACCGGCCAGGGCATCGACGACCTGCTCGAAGGCATCCTGCTGCAGGCCGAAGTTCTCGAGCTCAAGGCGCCCAAGGAATCCATGGCCAAGGGCCTGATCATCGAAGCCCGCCTCGACAAGGGCCGTGGCCCGGTGGCGACGCTGCTGGTCCAGTCCGGCACGCTGCGTCGTGGTGACGTGCTGCTGGCCGGCGCGACCTTCGGTCGTGTCCGCGCCATGCTCGACGAGAACGGCAGGCCCATCGAGGAGGCCGGCCCGTCCATCCCGGTCGAGATCCTCGGCCTGGCCGACGTGCCGGGTGCCGGCGACGAGGTGGTGGCCCTGGCCGACGAGCGCAAGGCCCGTGAGATCGCCCTGTTCCGTCAGGGCAAGTTCCGCGACGTCAAGCTCGCCAAGCAGCAGGCTGCCAAGCTTGAGAGCATGTTCGAGCAGATGGGCGAGGGCGAGGTGAAGACCCTGCCATTGATCATCAAGGCCGACGTGCAGGGTTCGCAGGAGGCGCTGGCCCATTCGCTGGTCAAGCTGTCCACCGACGAAGTCCGTGTGCAGGTCATTCACGGCGGTGTCGGGGCGATCAGCGAGTCCGACGTCAACCTCGCCCAGGCTTCCAACGCGGTCATCATCGGCTTCAACATCCGCGCCGATGCCAACGCCCGCAAGCTGGCCGAGACCTTCGGCGTCGATCTGCGCTACTACAACATCATCTACGACGCCGTCGATGAGGTGAAGAGCGCGCTGTCCGGCATGCTGGCGCCCGAGAAGCGCGAGCAGGTGCTTGGCCTGGTCGAGGTCCGTCAGGTCTTCACCATCTCCAAGGTCGGCACCATTGCAGGCTGTTACGTGCTCGAAGGCATCGTCAAGCGCAATGCGCTGGTCCGTGTGCTGCGCAACCACGTGGTGGTCCACAGCGGCGAGCTCGAGTCGCTCAAGCGCTTCAAGGATGACGTCAAGGAAGTCAAGTTCGGCTACGAGTGCGGTCTGCAAGTCCGTAATTTCAACGATCTCCAGGAAGGCGACCAGCTCGAAGTGTTCGAAATCCAGGAAATCGCGCGGACCCTGTAAGCCATGCCCAAGGAGTTTTCCCGTGGCCAGCGCGTGGCGGAGCAGATCCGTCGCGAACTGGCCGAGCTGATCCGCCTCGAGCTCAAGGATCCCCGCGTCGGTTTCATTACCCTGACCGACGTGGAGATCACGCCCGACTACGCCCACGCCAAGGTGTATTTCACCTCAATGACGGGCCAGGACGGCCTCGACGAGATCCAGCGCGGCCTGCGCCGTGCCAGCAGCTTCCTGCGCCGCGAGCTCGGCAAGCGGATTCGCATCCACACCCTGCCCGAGCTGCACTTCCACTACGACCCGTCGGTGGAAAACGGCAACCGCATCTCGGCCCTCATCGACAAGGCGATCGAAGCCGATCGCCACAATTCGGAAGAGGGCGGTGAAGGCGGCAAGCCGGATGCCGATCCGGCCAGCTGAACTTCCCTCGCTCCTTCAGGAATCCTCAGTTTGTCCCGTACCCCCCAGCGCCGCACGCCGCGTCGCGTCGTTGATGGCGTGCTGTTTCTCGACAAGCCGGTCGGCATCAGCTCGAACAACGCGCTGCAGAAGGCCCGCTGGTTGCTGAGCGCCGCAAAGGGCGGGCACACCGGTACCCTCGACCCGATGGCGAGCGGCCTGTTGCCGCTGACCTTCGGGGAGGCGACGAAGTTTTCGCAAACCTTGCTCGATGCCGACAAGGCCTACGACGCCACGGTGCTGCTCGGTGTCACCACCACAACCGCCGATGCGGAAGGTGAGGTGCTCGCCCGCTGCCCGGTGGAGGTGAGCGATGCTGCCATCGAGGCGGCCATTGCCAGCCTGCGGGGCGAGATCGAGCAGGTGCCGCCCATGTATTCGGCCCTCAAGCATCACGGCAAGGCGCTCTACGAATACGCACGGGAAGGCATCGAGATCCCGCGCGAGCCGCGCAGGGTCACGATCTACCGTTTCGAGTTGCTCGAGCGCGATGGCGACAGCCTGAAGGTCCGCGTCGAATGCAGCAAGGGCACGTATGTGCGCACGCTGGCCTCCGATCTCGGCGCGCTGCTGGGCTGCGGAGCCCATCTCACGGCGCTGCGGCGCACGAAGATCGGCCCGTTCGAGCTTGATGTATCGCTGCCGCTGGCCGATTTCGAAGCCGTGCCGGCAGAAGACCGCGAGGGCCGGCTGGCGCCCGTGGATGCACTGCTGGTGCACCTTCCCGTGCTGTCGCTCGATGCGGCCCAGGCCCGCAGCCTGACCCACGGGCAGCCGGTGCAGGGCTGCAGTGGCGAGCCCGGATGCATGGTCCGGGCGTATGAAGGGGAACATTTCCTCGGGGTCGCGACCTACGGCGGGGAGGGGGAACTCATCCCTACACGCCTGGTTGCGACGGGAAATCGATGAAATGTCTTGAGCAACCCGCCTTGCGTTCGATATAATCGCGCGCTTCGCAAGGCTAAATCCTAACCGAGTTAAACAATGGCAATCTCCACTGAACAAAAAGCGCAAATCGTTGGTGACTACCAGCGTGCCAAGGGCGATACCGGTTCTCCGGAAGTGCAAGTCGCTCTGCTTACCGCCCGCATCAACGATCTGACCGGCCACTTCAAGGCCAACGTCAAGGACCACCACTCCCGTCGTGGCCTCCTGATGATGGTGAGCCAGCGTCGCAAGCTGCTCGACTACCTGAAGCGCAAGAACGTCGACAGCTACCGTGAGCTGATCGCTCGCCTCGGTCTGCGTAAGTAATCGGCCAGAGCACGCTCTACCGAACGTGACAACCCTGCCGCATTTTGCGCAGGCTTGATCATGGGCACAGCCGGTGTAAGTCCGCGTGGCTTCGCCGGCTTTGTCACATCTGTGCGCCACGAAACGGCGCGTTACCTCGGCTGAGTGCACGGTTGTAGTTTGCCGTCAGCCGATTGAATGAAAGGATATCCTTTGCCTACCGCAATCAAGAAGAGTTTCACCTACGGCTCCCACACCGTGATCATGGAGACTGGCGAAGTTGCCCGCCAGGCCCACGGTGCCGTGCTCATCAATATGGATGACACCGTGGTGCTGGCCACCGTGGTGGCTGCCAAGAACGCCAAGCCGGGCCAGGATTTCTTCCCGCTCACCGTCGATTACGTCGAAAAGTTCTACGCTGCCGGTCGTATTCCCGGCGGTTTCTTCAAGCGTGAAGGCCGCCCGACCGAGAAGGAAACGCTCACCTCCCGCCTGATCGACCGCCCGATCCGCCCGCTCTTCCCGGAAGGCTTCTACAACGAAGTCCAGGTGATCGCCCAGGTTGTCTCCCTGAATCCGGAAGTCGACGCCGACATCCCCGCGATGATCGCCGCCTCGGCTGCCCTGGCCATCGCCGGCATCCCGTTTGCCGGCCCGATCGGTGCCTGCCGCGTGGGCTATGCCAACGGCCAGTACATCCTCAACCCGACCGCCACCCAGCTGCAGACCAGCCAGATGAACCTGGTCGTCGCCGGCACCGAGAGTGCCGTGCTGATGGTCGAGTCCGAAGCCCTCGAGCTGCCGGAAGACGTGATGCTGGGCGGCGTGGTCTTCGGCCACACCCAGATGCAAGCCGCGATCACCGCCATCAACGAGCTGGTCGATGAAGCCGGCAAGCCCGAGTGGGACTGGCAGCCGCCGGCCAAGGACGAAGCCCTGATCGCCCGCGTCACCGAGATCGCCGGTGCCAAGATCGAGGAAGCCTTCCGCATCACCGCCAAGCAGGCGCGTTCGCAACAGCTGTCGGCCATCTCCGACGAGGTGCACGCCACGCTGACCGCCGAAGGCCGCGAGTTCGACAAGAACACCGTCAACAACATCGTCTTCGACCTCGAATCGAAGGTGGTCCGTGGCCGCATCCTGAGCGGCGAGCCGCGCATCGACGGCCGTGACACCCGCACCGTCCGCCCGATCGACATCCGTGTCGGCGTGCTGCCGCGCACCCACGGCTCCGCGCTGTTCACCCGTGGCGAGACCCAGGCCCTGGTGGTGACCACCCTCGGCACCGGCCGCGACGAGCAGATCATCGACGCGGTCGCCGGCGAGTACCGCGAGCGCTTCATGCTGCACTACAACTTCCCGCCTTTCTCCACCGGTGAATGCGGCCGCTTCGGCTCGCCCAAGCGCCGCGAAATCGGCCACGGCCGCCTCGCCAAGCGTGCGCTGGCCGGCGTGCTGCCGAGCAAGGAAGACTTCAGCTACACCGTCCGCGTGGTCTCCGAGATCACCGAGTCCAACGGCTCCAGCTCGATGGCTTCCGTGTGTGGTGGTTCCCTCGCCATGATGGACGCCGGCGTGCCGCTGTCCGCTCCGGTGGCCGGCATCGCCATGGGCCTGATCAAGGACGGTGGCCGTTTTGCGGTCCTCACCGACATCCTGGGCGACGAAGATCACCTCGGCGACATGGACTTCAAGGTGGCCGGCACCGAAAAGGGTGTCACCGCGCTGCAGATGGACATCAAGATCCTCGGCATCACCAAGGAGATCATGCAGGTTGCCCTGGCCCAGGCCAAGGAAGGCCGCATGCACATCCTCGGTCTGATGAAGACCTCCCTGGAAGGTGCCCGTGAGGAGGTGTCCACCTTCGCACCGCGCATGATCACCCTCAAGATCAACCCCGAGAAGATCCGCGACGTGATCGGCAAGGGTGGCGCCGTGATCCGCGGCCTGCAGGAAGAAACCGGCACGGTCATCGAAATCACCGACGACGGCAACGTGACGATCTCCTCCGTGAGTGCCGAAGGCGCTCAGGTCGCCAAGAAGCGCATCGAGGAAATCACCGCCGAGGTCGAAGTGGGCAAGGTCTACGAAGGCCCGGTCGTGCGCATCCTCGACTTCGGTGCGATCATCAACATCATGCCGGGTCGTGACGGCCTGCTGCACGTCTCCCAGATCGCCAACGAGCGTGTCAATGCCGTGTCCGACTACCTCAAGGAAGGTCAGGTCGTCCGCGTCAAGGTGCTCGAGACCGACGAGAAGGGCCGTGTGCGTCTGTCCATGAAGGCGCTGTTGAACGAAAAGGCCGAGTAATCCTCTCTGGCCGTATCGAAAGCGGGCGCTGCGGCGCCCGTTTTTTTTAATGCCGATTTTCGGGAACCCTGCCGGGCGATCCACCTCAGACGGGTGAGAGTCGTTGCGGCTTGGAAATCAAACAGACAGGGAGGCCCTGATGCCTTTGCGCCATGCAGGTTCGACCACGCCTTCAGCATGGGTGATGCGCTTTGCGCCGCTGATCGCTGCGGGTGGCGAGGTGCTCGATTTTGCCTGCGGGAGCGGGCGGCATGCCCGCTGGCTGGTCAGCCGGGGGTTTCGGGTGGAGGCGGCCGACCGGGATGCGGTGGCCCTGGAGCTGCTCACCGGCGTGCCCCACCTCAAGGTTCGCGAGGTGGACCTCGAAAACGGGCCGTGGCCCTACGCCCGCCAGCACTTCGATGGAATCGTCGTCACCAACTACCTGTTTCGCCCACGCCTGCCCCTGCTGCTCACGGCGCTGAACCCGGGAGGGGTACTGATCTACGAGACCTTCATGGTCGGCAACGAGCGTTTCGGCAAGCCGAGCAATCCGGATTTCCTGCTGCGCTCGCATGAGCTTCTGGAAGCGGTGGCCGATGCCTGCACGGTGCTGGCCTACGAGCAGGGGGAGGTCGCTGAACCGAAGCCGGCGGTGATCCAGCGCATCTGCGCCGTTAAAGGGCACAACCCGGCGCTGCGCCTGCCCTGAGCGCTTCAGCGGAGGAGGGGCTTGAGTTCGCGCCAGATGGTGTCGAGGATCAGCGGCTGGGCCTCGGCCACCGGGTGGATGCCGTCGGCCTGGAAGTAATGCCGCTGGTCGGCGAAGCCTTCCATCATGAAGGGTACGAGGCGCACGCGCCTGGTTTTGGCTAGATCCCGAAAGGTGGCTTCGAAGCTGGCGGTGTAGTCGGGGCCGTAGTTGGGCGGCATCCGCATGCCCACCAGCAATACCTGTGCGCCGGCCTTGCGACTGGCGTCGACCATGGCCTGCAGGTTGGCCGCCATTGCCTTGACTGGCAGCCCGCGCAGGCCGTCGTTGGCGCCGAGCTCGATGACGATGACCGAGGGCTTGTGGGCTTCGAGGGCCGCCGGCAGGCGCGCCAGGCCGCCGGCGGTGGTTTCGCCGCTGATGCTGGCGTTCACCACCTTGTGGGGCAGTCGGGCGGCGCTGATCCGTTCGCCGAGGAGGCTTGGCCAGCTTTGCTGCGGGCGCAGCCCGTAGCCGGCCGAGAGGCTGTCGCCCCACACCAGCACCGTGCCAGCCCAGGCGTTGCTGCTGACGAGCAGCAGGACGGCGAGGGTGGCGCGGAGGACAGGGTGTAACATCGCCGGGATCAGGCCGGCAGCTTGTCGCCGCAGTGGCCCTGGACGATCTGCATCAGCGGCGGGAAGACCTTCGGCGTGCCGGCGACGATGTTGCCGGTGGTGAGATAGTCGGACTCGCCGGAGAGGTCGCTCACCAGGCCGCCCGCCTCACTGATCAGGAGGCTGCCGGCAGCCATGTCCCAGGGTGACAGGCCGAACTCCCAGAAGCCGTCGAGGCGGCCGGCTGCCACGTAGGCCAGGTCGAGGGAGGCTGCACCCGGGCGGCGCAGGCCGGCGGTTTTTTGCGTGAGCTCCTTGAAGATCGCCAGGTAGGTGTCGACGTTGCTGAACTGGCGATAGGGGAAGCCAGTGCCGATCAGCGCGTCGGACAGGCGCAGGCGCTTGGAGACGCGGATGCGGCGGTCGTTGAGGAAGGCGCCGGCGCCCTTGGAGGCGGTGAACAGCTCGTTGCGGTTCGGATCGAAGACGACGGCCTGCTCGACCACGCCCTTGCGCGCCAGGGCGATGGAGATCGCGTACTGGGGAAAGCCGTGGATGAAGTTGGTGGTGCCGTCGAGCGGGTCGATGATCCACTGGTACTCGGTGTCGGCCTCCGGGCCGGTCTCGCCGGACTCTTCTGCTAAAATGCTGTGGCTCGGGTAGGCCTCGCGCAGCACCTGGATGATGGCCTCTTCGGCCGCCCGATCGACTTCCGTCACGAAATCATTGGGTTGCTTTGCTTCAACGCGGAGCAGGTCCACGTCGAGGGCGGCCCGGTTGATGACGGTGGCGGCACGGCGTGCGGCCTTGATAGCGATGTTCAGAGTGGGGTGCATGGTGTCTGGCGGTTTGCCGGCCCGGGCACGAAAGGCCCGACGGTCAACCACTGATCTGGAAAACCATACATTTTAATATGAACCTCGATGGCGCGCTTGGGCGCGTGCGTGTCGTCCTCTCCCGAACCAGTCATCCCGGCAATATCGGTGCGGCGGCCAGGGCCATGAAGACCATGGGCCTGTCGCAACTGGTGCTGGTCGATCCCCATTCCTTTCCCGATCCGGTGGCGACCGCCCGCGCGGCGGGGGCCGACGACATCCTGGTCAATGCGCGGGTTGTCGGGAGCCTTGCCGAGGCGCTCGAAGGCACGGTGTTCGCCGCGGCGATGACGGCCCGCAAGCGCGAGATGGCGGTGCCCATGATGTGGGCGCGGCAGGCGGCGGGCGAAATCGTCGGGCGTAGCGCCTTTGGCGACGTGGCGCTGGTCTTCGGCAACGAGACGAAGGGCCTCTCCAACGACGACGTGGCTCTGTGCCACATGCCGGTGAAGATTCCGGTGAGCGAGGCGTATTCGTCCCTCAACCTCGGCGCGGCGGTGCAGGTGCTGTGCTACGAGCTGCGCATGGCGGCCCTCGATCCCGGCGTTGCGCCCGGCATCGAGTTCGAGCCGGCGACCCACGAGCAGATAGAAGGCTTCTACGCTCACCTCGACCGGGCGATCACCGCCAGCGGCTTCTTCAACCCCACCAACTCCAAGCGCCTGTGGCCGCGCCTGCGGCGCCTGTTCGGGCGGATCCGGCTCGAGAAGGACGAGGTCAACATTCTGCGCGGGATGTTGAGCGCCTTCGAAAAGAAGTAGACTAAAATAGTCGGGAATAAAACGATAACAAATCAGCCCCGCGCACGGCGTGTCCGGCAGCGGAGCGGGAAAACAGCGATCCATTTTCGGGAGTTCTCTCTCATGTTCAGTCGTCTGCGTGAAGACGTGGCCAATGTGCTTCAGCATGACCCGGCAGCACGCTCCAGGTGGGAAGTGCTCACCTGCTATCCGGGCATGCATGCCCTGTGGCTGCACCGTTTTGCCAACGCCGCCTGGCGGCGCGGGTTTCGCTGGGTGGGGCGCTTCACCAGCCACGTGGGGCGCATGCTGACGGGTGTCGAGATCCATCCGGGCGCCACCATCGGCCGGCGGGTCTTCATTGACCACGGCATGGGTGTGGTCATCGGCGAGACGGCCGAGGTCGGCGACGACTGCACCATCTATCAGGGCGTCACCCTCGGCGGCACATCGCTTTACCGCGGCACCAAGCGTCATCCCACGCTGGGGCGTGGCGTGGTGATCGGTGCCGGCGCCAAGGTGCTGGGCGGCTTCGAGGTGGGGGACGGGGCCAAGGTGGGCTCCAATGCGGTGGTGGTCAAGCCGGTGCCTGCCGGGGCGACCGCCGTGGGCAACCCGGCCCGCATCATCGAGGCTGGCGTCGACGATGCCGCCCGGGCGCGGGAGGCGAAGGCTGAACAGATGGGTTTCACCGCCTACGGCGTGACCCGCGACCTCGACGACCCGGTTTCCAAGGCCCTGCACGGGCTCCTCGATCACGCCGTCGAGACCGACCGGCGCATCGGCATCCTCATCGCCCGGCTGGCCGAGGCCGGCATTGCGGTTGACGGGGCCGTGCGGGCGGCGGATTCCTTCGATCCCAAGGGCCTCGGGAAGATGGTGGACTGAGCTGCAAAATAGTTGATCGAATTTGTCGGGTTTGGTATTCTTGACTGAAACGTTCAACTATTATTGCGTACCAGCCTGCCCCCGGAGCTGCCATGAGACTCACCACCAAAGGTCGTTTTGCCGTCACGGCAATGATTGATCTGGCCTTGCGTTGCGCCGACGGTCCGGTCACGCTGGCGGGCATCGCCGACCGCCAGAAGATCTCCCTCTCGTATCTCGAGCAACTCTTCGGCAAGCTGCGCCGCTTCGAGCTTGTGAGCAGCGTGCGCGGCCCCGGTGGCGGCTACGCGCTGGCCCGGGACATGGCTGCGATCACCGTGGCCGACATCATCGCCGCAGTCGATGAGCCCCTCGATGCCACCTCCTGCGGCGGCAAGGAAAACTGCCACGACGCCCATGTGTGCATGACTCACGACCTGTGGACCAACCTCAACCGCCGCATGTACGAATACCTGCACTCGGTGACCCTCGCCAGCCTGGTCGAGCAGCAGCGCCGCAAGGTCGCGCAGCATGCCGTGCTCCACGACGAGCGCGCCGCCAGTGCCACCCGGAGCGGTGGCAAGCAGGCGCTCATCGCCTGAGCTGCGCCGGAGCGCCGTGATGTTCTCCCCCGTTTACCTCGACCACAACGCGACGACGCCACTCCACGCGGCTGTCCGCGAGGCGATGCTGCCATGGCTGGGTGAGCGTTTCGGCAACGCCTCGAGCCGGCACGAATACGGCCGTGCGGCCCGCAAGGCCATCGACGAGGCGCGTGCCCAGGTGGCCGCAGCGGTCAATGCCCATCCTACAGAGGTGATCTTCACCAGCGGCGGCTCCGAGGCCAACAACCTGTTCATCAAGGGCGCCGCAGCCGTGCAGAAGCCCGGCCTGGTGGTCGTGAGCGCGGTCGAGCACCCCTGCGTCCGGGAGCCGGCGCGGCAGCTCGTCAAGGCTGGCTGGCGCTTCGCCGAGATCGCCGTCGACGGCGAAGGGCGGGTCGAGGCCACGGCCTTTGCGCAAGTCCTGGCCGAGAAACCCCGGCTGGTTTCGGTGATGCTGGCCAACAACGAAACCGGGGTGCTGCAGGACGTGGCCACGCTGGCGGCCCGGGTCAAGGCCGGCGGCGGCTGGATGCACTGTGACGCCGTGCAGGCGCTGGGCAAGATCAAGGTGGATTTCCGGGCGCTGAGCGTGCATGGCCTCAGCCTGTCGGCCCACAAGATTCAAGGCCCGCTGGGGGCGGGGGCGCTGATCGTCGACAAGCGTGTCGAACTCGCGCCTCTCATCGCCGGGGGCGGGCAGGAGCGCAATCTGCGGTCTGGTACCGAGAACGTGATGGCCATCGTCGGTTTCGGCAAGGCCTGCGAGCTGGCTGCAGCCGGCGTCGCAGAGCGCGCCCGGCGCCTTGCCGCCTTGCGGGAGCGCCTCGAGGCCGGGCTCGTGCAGCTGGGCGCGCAGATTTTCTCGGCCTCCGCCGCGCGCCTGCCCAACACCAGCTTCTTCGCGCTGGCCGGCATCGACGGCGAAACCCTGGTCGGCAAGCTCGACCGGGCAGGTTTTGCGGTGGCGAGCGGCTCGGCCTGCTCGAGCGCCAACCCGGAGCCCTCCCACACGCTGATGGCGATGGGCGTCGAGGCGGGCCTCGCCCGCTCGGCGGTCCGGGTCAGCCTGGGGGCCGGCAGCAGCGAGCAGGACATCGACGGATTTTTGAAAACGCTCGGCGAGAATCTCGCCAGTTTGCGAACCCTGGCCGCCGTGGCGGTCTGAGGTTTACAGGACAGACACTTTTTTGCAGCACGGAGAAGACTAAGATGCTCAAGTTCCCGATCTACCTGGATTACTCCGCGACCACGCCGGTGGATCCCCGCGTGGCCGAGAAGATGATTCCCTACCTCACGGAACTGTTCGGCAACCCGGCATCCCGCAGCCATCCCTTTGGCTGGACCGCCGAGAAGGCCGTCGAGGAGGCCCGCGAAGAGGTGGCGAAGCTGGTCAATGCCGACCCCAAGGAGATCATCTGGACCTCCGGCGCCACTGAATCCAACAACCTGGCGATCAAGGGCGCGGCGCACTTCTACTCCGGCAAGGGCAAGCACGTCATCACCGTCAAGACCGAGCACAAGGCCGTTCTCGACACCGTGCGCGAACTCGAGCGGGAAGGCTTCGAGGCCACCTACCTCGACGTCCAGGAAAACGGCCTGATCGACCTCGAGGTGCTCAAGGCGGCCATCCGCCCCGACACCGTGGTGGTCTCGGTGATGTTCGTGAACAACGAGATCGGCGTGATCCAGCCGATCGCCGAGATCGGCGAGATCTGCCGCGAGAAGGGCATCATCTTCCACGTCGATGCGGCCCAGGCCACCGGCAAGGTCGACATCGACCTCGCCAAGCTGAAGGTCGACCTGATGTCCTTCTGCGCCCACAAAACCTACGGCCCCAAGGGTATCGGCGCCCTCTACGTGCGGCGCAAGCCCCGCGTCCGCCTCGAAGCCCAGATGCACGGCGGCGGCCACGAGCGTGGCCTGCGCTCCGGCACCCTGGCCACCCACCAGATCGTCGGCATGGGCGAAGCCTTCCGCCTGGCCCGCCTCGAGATGGCTGAAGAGAACAAGCGCGTCGGCGAGCTGCGCGACCGCCTGCTCAAGGGCCTCTCGCAAATGGAAGAGGTGTTCGTCAATGGCGACATGGAGCACCGCGTGCCCCACAACCTCAACATCAGCTTCGCCTACGTCGAGGGTGAATCCCTGATCATGGCGATCAAGGATGTGGCGGTCTCCAGCGGTTCTGCCTGCACCTCGGCCAGCCTCGAGCCGTCCTACGTGCTGCGTGCCCTCGGCCGCAACGACGAGCTGGCCCACAGCTCCATCCGCTTCACCCTGGGCCGTTTCACGACGGTCGAGGAGATCGACTATACAATCGACCTGCTGCAGCGAAAGATCGGCAAGCTCCGCGAATTGTCGCCCCTGTGGGACATGTACAAGGAAGGCATCGATCTGAACACCGTGCAGTGGGCAGCCCACTGACAGGAGAGCAAACATGGCATACAGCGAAAAGGTCCTCGACCACTACGAAAACCCCCGCAACGTCGGCGCCTTCGGCAAGGAAGACGACGGCATCGGCACCGGCATGGTCGGCGCACCGGCCTGTGGCGACGTGATGAAGCTGCAGATCAAGGTCGGCAAGGACGGCATCATCGAGGATGCCAAGTTCAAGACCTACGGCTGCGGCTCCGCGATCGCCTCCAGCTCGCTGGTCACCGAGTGGGTCAAGGGCAAGACCCTCGATCAGGCCCTCGACATCAAGAACACCGCCATCGCCGAAGAACTGGCGCTGCCGCCGGTCAAGATCCACTGCTCGATCCTCGCCGAAGACGCCATCAAGGCGGCGGTCGAAGACTACAAAAAGAAGCACAACGGCTGAAAGGAACCCGATCATGGCAGTAACCCTGTCCGACAAGGCTGCACAGCACATCGGTAACTTCATCGCCAAGCGCGGCAAGGGCGTCGGTATCCGCCTCGGCGTGCGCACGTCGGGCTGTTCCGGGATGGCCTACAAGCTCGAGTTCGCCGACGAGGTGCTGGCCGACGACGTGGTCTTCGAATCCCACGGCCTCAAGGTGTTGCTCGACCCCAAGAGCCTGCCCTACATGGACGGTACTGAACTCGACTTCGTGCGTGAAGGCCTCAATGAAGGCTTCAAGTTCAACAACCCGAACGTGAAGGGCGAGTGCGGTTGCGGCGAGAGCTTCACGGTCTGAGATGATCGACCTCAAGCAGGATTACTTCGCGCTGTTCGGCCTCGTTCCGGCTTTCTCCATCGACATGGAGAAGCTGGAGCAGGCCTACATCGACATCCAGGCCAGGGTGCATCCCGACCGCTTCGCCCACCTGTCCGACACCGAAAAGCGCCTGTCGATGCAGTGGGCGACCCACGCCAACGAGGCCTTCCGCACCCTCAAGGGCCCGCTTACGCGCGGCCATTACCTGCTCGAGCTGCGAGGCGTCGACCCCGGCTTCGATACCAACACCGCCATGTCGCCCGACTTCCTGATGGAACAGATGGAGTGGCGCGAGGCCTTGGGCGAAGCCACCGATGCCGCCGACGAGGACGCCCTCGACGATCTCTCCCGCCGCCTCCGCCAGAGCACGCGGGCGCTGGAGGCCGAGCTGGCTCGCCAGCTCGATGACGCCGGCGACCTCGAAGGCGCGGCAGACAGCGTGCGCCGCATGAAATTCCTCGAGAAGCTGCAACACGAAATCAATGACGCCTTGACGGCGCTGGAATCCTGATGGCTCTGCTGCAAATTTCCGAACCGGGCATGTCCACTGCGCCGCACCAACACCGGCTGGCGGTGGGCATCGACCTGGGCACGACCAACTCCCTGGTGGCCACCGTGCGCAACGGCGTGCCCCAATGCCTGCAGGACGAAGACGGCAAGCTGCTGCTGCCCTCGGTCGTGCATTACCTGCCGGACGGCCAGATCGTCGTGGGCCGCAAGGCCCAGGCCACCCAGGCCACCGACCCGCGCAACACCATCGTGTCGGTGAAGCGTTTCATGGGCCGTGGCCTCAAGGATGTCGCCCACGTCGAGACGATGCCCTACGACTTCGTCGATGCCGTCGGCATGGTGCGCCTGCGTACCGTGCAGGGCGTCAAGAGCCCGGTCGAGGTCTCTGCCGAGATCCTCAAGGACCTGCGCCTGCGCGCCGAGCGCAGCCTGGGCGGCGAGCTCACCGGCGCGGTCATCACCGTGCCCGCCTATTTCGACGACGCCCAGCGCCAGGCCACCAAGGACGCCGCCCGCGTTGCCGGCCTCAACGTGCTGCGCCTCCTCAACGAACCCACCGCGGCGGCCATCGCCTACGGCCTCGAGAACGCTTCCGAAGGTGTGTACGCCGTCTACGACCTGGGTGGCGGCACCTTCGACATCTCGGTACTGCGCCTGGCGCGGGGCATCTTCGAGGTCGTCGCCACGAGCGGCGACGCGGCCCTCGGCGGTGACGACTTCGATCACCGCCTGTTCTGCTGGATCCTCGACAACGCAGGCATCTCGCTGCCCTCCGACCGCGACTCCCGCCGCCTCCTGATGAAGGCCCGCGAGGTCAAGGAGCACCTCAGCTTCGACGATTCGGTGCCGATCCGCCTGAGTCTCGACAGCGGCGACGAGGTCGACCTCGTCGTCACCCGTGAGGTCTTCGTCGAGATCACCCGCCCGCTGGTCGAAAAAACCCTGCGCCCGGTCAAGAAGGCCCTGCGCGACGCCGGACTGTCGCCCGAGGACGTCAAGGGCGTGGTGATGGTCGGTGGCGCCACGCGCATGCCCCACGTCCAGAAGGCCGTCGGCGAGTTCTTCGGCCAGACGCCCCTCACCAACCTCGACCCCGACACCGTCGTCGCCATCGGCGCCGCGATGCAGGCCAACGTGCTGGCCGGCAACCGGGCCGCCGACGAAGAATGGCTGCTCCTCGACGTGATTCCCCTCTCCCTCGGCATCGAGACGATGGGCGGCCTCGCCGAA
This sequence comes from Zoogloea sp., assembly GCA_016789125.1. Classification (GTDB taxonomy): domain Bacteria; phylum Pseudomonadota; class Gammaproteobacteria; order Burkholderiales; family Rhodocyclaceae; genus Zoogloea. The sequence goes on from JAEUNU010000100.1 coordinate 32,159, forward strand.
AAGATCATCCCGCGCAACGCCACCATCCCCACCGCCCGCGCCCAGGATTTCACCACCTTCAAGGATGGCCAGACGGCGATGTCCTTCCATGTGGTGCAGGGCGAGCGCGAACTCGTGGCCGACTGCCGTTCGCTGGCCCGCTTCGAGCTCCGCGGCATTCCGCCTATGGTTGCCGGCGCGGCGCGCATCCGCGTCACCTTCCAGGTGGACGCCGACGGCCTGCTGTCGGTGTCGGCCCGTGAGCTCACGACCGGCGTCGAGGCGAGCATCGCGGTCAAGCCCTCCTACGGTCTGGCCGATGACGAAGTGGCGGGCATGCTCAAGTCCGGCTTCGAGCACGCCCAGGCCGACATGGAGCGGCGCGGCCTGGCCGAGCAGCAGGTCGAGGCCGCGCGGGTCATCGAGGCCACCGAGAAGGCCCTGGTCACCGACGGCAACCTGCTCAACGACACCGAGCGCGCGGCGCTCGACAGCGCCCTCGGCGCGCTGCGCGATGCCGCCGCCGGCAACGACGTGCGCGCCATCAAGCTGCAGCTCGAGGCCTTCAACCGCGCCTCCAACGAGTTCGCCTCGCGACGCATGGACAAGAGCATCCGCAGCGCGCTGGCGGGCCACAAGATCGACGAACTCCGGATCTGAACCCGGACGAACCCCATGACCACACTGATCGTTCTTCCCCACGTCGAGCTGTGCCCCGAGGGCGCCGTGCTCGAGGCCGAACCCGGCCAGACCATCTGCGACAGCCTGCTCGCCAACGGCATCGACATCGAACACGCCTGCGAGAAATCCTGCGCGTGCACCACCTGCCACGTGATTGTGCGCGAGGGCTTCAACAGCCTCGAGCCCGCCGAGGAGCTCGAGGAAGACCTCCTCGACAAGGCCTGGGGCCTCGAGCCCAACTCGCGCCTGTCGTGCCAGGCGGTGGTGGCCGACACCCCGCTGACCGTCGAGATCCCCAAGTACTCCATCAACATGGCCCGGGAGGGCAAGCACTGATGAAATGGGTAGAAGTTCAGGAAATCGCTATCCAGCTGGCCGACGCCCACCCGGACGTCGATCCGAGCAAGCTCAACTTTGTCGACCTGATGCGCTGGGTGATGGCGCTCCCCGAGTTCGACGACGACCCCAAGCACTGCGGCGAACGCATCCTCGAAGCCATCCAGCAGGCCTGGATCGAGGAAGTGGAGTAGGGCGATGGACGGCGCCCTGGTGACGCCAGGCGAAGCCATCTACACCTTTGAGCTGCGCACACTCGGCGGTGAGCCGTTGCGCCTGGCCAGTTTTGCCGGCAAGGTGCTCCTGATCGTCAACACCGCCAGCCACTGCGGCTTCACGCCCCAGTACGCCGGCCTGCAGAAGCTCCATGAAACCTACGGCCCTCGCGGGCTGGTGGTGATCGGCTTCCCGTGCAACCAGTTCGGCGCCCAGGAGCCGGGCAGCAGCACCGAGATCGCCGCCTTCTGCCAGCGCAATTACGGCGTCGATTTCATCCTCACCGAAAAGCTTGAGGTGAACGGCAGCGGGGCGCACCCGCTGTTCCGACATCTCACCACGGCCTTGCCCGGCGTGCTCGGGTCCGAGGCCATCAAGTGGAACTTCACCAAGTTTCTCGTCGATCGCGCCGGCCACCCGGTCAGCCGCCACGCCCCGACCACCTCACCCGCGGCGCTTGCCGCCGAGATCGAGGCCCTGCTGTAGGCGCGGCTAAAGCGCATTGCGGCGTGCAGGGCGCGGGGCGACTTAGGTCGCCCTTTTGCCTTGCTGGCCCTGCCCCGCCTACATCCGCCCCAGCTTGCGATACAGGGTGTTGCGGCTGATGCCCAGGTTGCGTGCCGCCGACGAGATGTTGCCGCCGGCCGCCTCGAGGGCGCGCAGGGCCGCCTGACGGCCGATCTCGTCCAGGCTGCCACCGCCGGCCGGAAGCTCGTTTGCCCACCTGGGCTCGCCGCCGCCCGCCGCAGGCGCGGGGGCCGCGGCCGTCAGGGGTGCCTCGAAGAGCTCTTCCGGCAGGTGCTTTTCGGTGATCAGCTGCTCGCCCTCGTCGAGCAGGGCGATCGCCACCCGGATCGCATTGTGGAGCTGGCGGATGTTGCCGGGCCAGGCGTAGCCCTCGATGGCCTTCAGCGCACCCTCGGAGAAACGCACCGGCATCGTGGGGTCCGGCACCTCGGCGGCGGCCAGCCGGGTGAGCAGCGCGCGGATGTCGCTGCGCTCGCGCAGCGGCGGCAGCGTGACGCTCATCCCGTTGAGGCGGTAGTAGAGGTCTTCGCGGAAACTGCCGCGGGCGACCTCCTCGCGCAGCTTGCGGTGGGTTGCGCACACCAGCGCGATGTCCACCTGGATCGTCTTGGTGCTGCCCAGGGGGGTCACACAGCGTTCCTGCAGCACGCGCAGGAGGCGTGCCTGCAGATTGAGCGGCATGTCGCCGATCTCGTCGAGGAACAGCGTGCCGCCGTTGGCCTGCTGGATCTTGCCCGGCGCGCCTTCCTTGCGGGCGCCGGTGAAGGCACCGCCCTGGTAGCCAAAGAGCTCGGATTCGATCAGGGTTTCGGGAATGGAGGCGCAGTTGAGGGCCACGAAGGGCTGGTCATGCCGCGGGCCGCTGTTGTGGAAGGCCTTGGCGAAGATCTCCTTGCCGGCGCCCGATTCGCCCTGGATGAGGATGGGGATGTCGCGGCCGAGCATCCGCCGCGCCCGGTCGATGGCGGCCTGCAGGCGTGCGTCGCCGGTGTTGAGGGTGTCGAGGGTGATGGCCGGCACGTTGCCGACCTCGGCCCGGCGCGCCTGGCGCAGGGGCAGGGCACGCTCGTCGCTGCCGCGGCCGGGATGCACGGACGGCGCCGGCAGTTGCCCACGCAGCTGCACGTGGATCAGCTTGCCGTTCACGCACAGCTCCTGGCTGCCCTGGGGGGTGTGGCGCAGGCGGTCGATCAGGGCCGACAGGTTGCTCTCGAAGACGATCGAGAAATCCCGGCGCATCGCGTCGATCTGGCGGATGCCGAGGATCTCGGTGCCGCTGCTGTTCATCGCCAGCACCCGCCCGTCGGGGGTGACCGCGGCGATGCCTTCCTTGGGGCTGCCGAGGTAGTCGGGGCGGGAGTGGAAGCACACCAGGATGTCCCGCGCGTGAGCAGTCTCGAAGAGGCGCTTCTCGACGAGGGCCGACGACAGCCGCACCAGGCCCAGGGTGTGGCGCTGGAGGGTGCGGTAGCTGCCCGAGATGTCGAGCACGCCCACCAGCCGCCCGTCCGGCCCGTAGATCGGGCTGGCGCAGCAGGTGAGGAAGCCGTTGTGATCAAGGAAATGCTCGGCGCCCAGCACGGTGACCGGCGACTCCTCGGCCAGCGCGGTGCCGATGGCATTGGTGCCGCGCAGGTTCTCGTCCCACGAGGCTCCGGCCATCAGCGAGACCCGGTCGGCCCGGCTCACGAAGTCGGGGTCGCCCACGGTTTCGAGGAGCAGCCCGTTGGCGTCGGCCAGGATCACCATGCTGCCCGACTCGCGGATCTGCTCGAAGACATGTTCCATGATGGGCCGGCTCTGCATGAGCAGGAAGCGGTTGCGCTCCTGCTCGGTCTTGAGGGCCACGCGGTCCATCGTTGAGGTGACGTCGGTGAGGTGAGGGTCGCCCACGCCGAAGCGGCGGCAGCGCTCCCAGGAGCGCAGGATCAGCGGGTCGACCAGGCCGTCGGGGTAGTCCCCTTGGTCGAAGAAAAGTTCGCGGGCCTGCAGCAGCCGTTCTCCGTGGACCTCTGCCCGCAATTGCAACTGTCCCATTGTCTCCTCCATATGTTGCTGAAATTATTTCTTTTTTGTTGTGCTTCATAACGTAACACCTGCGTCTTTTATTAGCAAAGAACGGTGTCTCGCGCGGTTTCGAAAAGCAATTGACGTGCCAGGGAAGGCGCCCCGCCAGGTGGCGGATTTGGCGGTCCGGCGGGCTTGCTGCCCGGCATCGAGGGGATCTGGCGCGTTCTGGCACAGGGTTTGCTGGCAGATCCTCATAAAGCCTCGACATCCATAATCGACAAAGGAGACAACGTGAAACATCCCTTCCGCCATCTCGGTACGCTCGCCGCCGTCCTCTGCATCGCCGGGGCTGCGTCCCAGGTCCTGGCCCACGGCGACGTGGTGCCCCAGGCCGTCGATACCACCGGGCTCAAGGCCCTCGGCGCAGACTTCCTGCCCACCAACCCCTACCGCAAGGACAAGACCGCCATCCGCATCGGCGACTCGGCCTTCAACCAGAACTGCGCCCGCTGCCACGGCCTCGGCGCCGTGTCGGGCGGCATCGCGCCGGACCTGCGCTACCTGCCCCTCGGCGACGAGGGCGACGAGGTCTTCCTTCAGCGCATCCGCAAGGGCGCGGTGCGCGACGGCCGCGTGTACATGCCGCCCTTCGAAGGCACCCTGAGCCAGGAGGCGATGTGGTCGATCCGCAGCTGGCTGGAGACCGTCCATGAAGACTGATCGCCGTCTCTGGCTGAAGGCGCTGGCCGCCGTGCCCCTTGCCGCCGCGTTGCCGGCGTGGGCCGACGGGCTGGAGGCGTTCCGCCAGCGCGGCCGCCTGCGCTTCGCGGTCTACAACGACTTTCCGCCCTATTCGATGGCCGGTGGCAAGGGCATCGACGCCGACATCGCCCGGGCCCTCGCCGCCAGGCTGGGCCTGGCGCCCGAGGTCGTCGGCTTCAATGCCGACGAGGACATGAACGACGACCTGCGCAACATGGTGTGGAAGGGTCACTACCTCGGTGCCCAGCCCGCCGACGTGATGATGCACGTGCCGGTCGACCCCTACCTCGCCAAGGCCAACGACAAGGTGCGCATCTTCGGTGCCTACCACCGGGAAGCCCTGGCCCTCGCGCGGCGCCCGGAGCGTGTCCGCCAGGCCCCCAACGGCTCGGCGGCGGTGGCGCTGGAGGTGTTCACCCGCGAGAAGGTCGGCGTCGAGACGGCGTCCCTGGCCGACGCCTTCCTGCTCGGCGTGCTCAACGGCCGTCTGCGCGAGAACGTGGTGCATTTCAAGACCGTCGCCGAGGCCGCCCAGGCCGCGCTGGAGGGCAAGATCGCCGCGGTGATGGCCCCCCGCGCCGAGCTCGAGGCCGCGCTGAAGGGCAGGGGGGAGCTCGTCATCGACGTGGTAAACTTCCCCGAACTTCAGACCGGCAGTTGGCCCCTGGGCATGGCCGTCAAGGTCGAGGAGCAGGCGCTCGCCGATGCCATCGCCGCGGCGCTCGCCGAGCTCAAGCGTGACGGCACCCTGACCGAGATCTTCCGCCGCCACGGCATCTCCCACACTCCCGCATGAGGCCTCCGATGGCACCCCTGAGAATCCTGTGTGCCGCGCTGCTGGCGGCTTTCGGCGCTGCCGCGCAGGCCGGCCCGCTGGCCTATGTGCCCAACGAGAAGTCGGCCACCCTCAGCGTCATCGACACTTCCACCGACGCGCGCCAGGCCGACATCCCGGCCGGGCAGCGCCCCCGCGGCATCGCCGGTGGCGGAAAGCGCGTGTACGTCACCGACGGCAAGACCGGCAGCCTGCTGATCATCGACACCGCCAGCGGCAAGCTCGTCAGGAGTGTGCCGGTGGGGGACTCGCCGGAGGGTGTCAGCCTGTCGGCCGACGGCAAGCTGCTGGCGGTGGCCGTGGAGGACGACAACAGCGTGGTGCTCCTCGACGCCGGCAGCGGGCGCGAGCTGGCACGCATTGCGGTACACGGCAAGAACCCCGAGCACGCGGTGTTCAGCCCCGACGGCCGCCTGCTCTACGTGAGCGCCGAGGAGGCCGAGCAGGTGGACGTGATCGACGTGGCCGCCCGCCGCCAGAGCGCCAGCATCCCGGTGGGCAAGCGGCCGCGGGGCATCGGCTTCCTGCCGGACGGCTCCCGCGCCTACGTGGCCAGCGAGCTGGCGGGCAAGGTGTACGCCATCGACGTGGCCGCCGGCCGCGTGGTGGCCGAGATCACTGCCGGCCAGTTTCCCAACGGCATCGCTGTGCACCCGGACGGCAAGCGGGTCTTCGTGTCCAATGGGCGCGACGGCAGCGTGATGGCCATCGACGTGGCCACCAGCAGCGTGCTCGCTACCATCCCGGTCGGCAAGCGGCCGTGGAACATGGCCCTGACCCCCGACGGGGCCAAGCTCTACGTGGCCAACGGGCGCTCGGGCAGCGTGTCGGTGATCGACACCGCCGCCCTGCGGAAGCTCGCCGACATCGAGGTGGGCGAGCTGCCCTGGGGAGTGACGATCCGATGAAGCCCCGCCGCTACACGCTGACCGCCATGCTCATCCACTGGGCCCAGGCGGCCGTCGTGCTATGGCTGCTGTGGCGCGGCTGGAGCATGATCGACCTGCCCAAGGGCGCCGAGCGCACCGCCGCCTATGGCCTCCACAAGTCGTGGGGGCTGGTGGCGCTGGGCTTGATCGGGCTGCGCATGCTGTGGCGCTGGCGCCATCCGGCGCCACCGGCGCTGATCGGCGGTCACGAGGCGGCGATCGCCCGGGCGGTGCATCACGCCCTGTACGGCCTCTTGCTCATCGCGCCGCTGGCTGGCGTGCTGGCGTCCCAGTTCACGCCCTACGCCCTCAAGTTCTTCGGCTACGAGATCCCCAAGTTCGGCTGGCCCGACGAGGCGCTCAACGGGGTTTTCAAGACGGTGCACGTTTATTCGGCCTGGGCCATCGCCGGCCTCGTCGGCCTGCACGTGGCCGGCGCGCTGAAGCACGCCATCCAGCGCGACGGCACGCTGTCGCGCATGTTGCCGGAGTGGTTGTTGCGTAATTGAACACCTGCTCCGGGGTGGAGCAGGTGGGCAGAGCTTTGCTTGAGCGTGTGTCCAGTGTGCTCGCCCGCAGTCGTCACAACCGAGGCCGATCCTTCGTCTCACGTCCGCGTGCGAATGAATTCGCACCTACAAAAGGCCAGCGGCCTGGTGGGCGAGGTTTGGCGGTGGGCGGCGCACCGAACCACGGTTTTGGGGCAGGAAGTGTGAAGCGCTTGTAGGGGCGAGCTTGCTCGCCCACGGAGGTGAATCAAGGGGCTGCGCAAACTGGTCTGGAGCGGGGTTCGCGCCCCTGGCAACACAAAGGCCGTCACGCTTGCGTCGTGACGGCCTTTGCATTCTTGAAGCTATCCGTTCAGTCCAGCGCCAGGATCCAGTGGATCGCGGCCTTCAGGTCGTCGTCGCTGATCTTGTCGGCCGGGTGGGCCATCATCGGCACCTGGCCCCACACGCCGCTGCCGCCGTTGCGGACTTTCTCGAACAGGCGGGCCGGGGCACCGGCGTCGCCCTTGTACTTGGCGGCCACTTCCTTGTAGGCCGGGCCGACGCGCTTGGCGTCCACCGCGTGGCAGGCCACGCAGCGGGCCTTCTTGACGATCGCCTCCGAGGCGGCGGCGGGGGCGCTGACGCCGATGGCGAGCACGGCAAACAGCGGGGCGAGGGTGTGGCGGAGGGTAAGGTTCTGCATGGCTTGGATTCCTTGTGTTGTGTATTCGGGGTGGGGTCAGACGAGGCCGGTGGCTTCCAGCTCGTCCCATTCGTCGTCCGAGAACAGGCGCGAGCGGGTGATGAAGGCCTTGCCGCTGCCGGCTTCGAGGGAGAAGTTGCCGCCCTGGCCGGCCACCACGTCGATGATCAGCTGGGTGTGCTTCCAGTACTCGTACTGGGCTGCGCCCATGTAGAAGGGCACGCCGCCGATCTCGCCGAGCCGCAGGTCGTAGGGGCCCACGGTGAGGTCGGTGGGCAGGTAGCAGTTGGGGGAGCTGTTGTCACAGCAGCCGCCAGACTGGTGGAACATCAGCGCCGGGCCGTGCCTGCCCTTGAGCTCATCGATCAGCTCCAGCGCCGCCGGGGTGGCGATCACGCGGTCGACCATCGTCTTGTCCTTGATAAAAAAAGGGGCGGTTGCCCGCCCCTGAAGTTCCTGCCCGCGAGCCAGCGCGGGCGAGCGGAGGAGATTGCCGTGATCAGAAGAAGCCGAGCTTGTTCTCGCTGTAGCTGACAAGCAGGTTCTTGGTCTGCTGGTAGTGGTCCAGCATGACCTTGTGGGTTTCGCGGCCGATGCCGGATTCCTTGTAGCCGCCGAAGGCCGCGTGGGCCGGGTAGGCGTGGTAGCAGTTGGTCCACACGCGGCCGGCCTGGATGGCGCGGCCCATGCGGTAGGCGACGTTGCCGTTACGGCTCCACACGCCGGCGCCGAGGCCGTAGGGGGTGTCGTTGGCGATGGCCAGGGCTTCGGCTTCGTCCTTGAAGGTGGTCACGGCCAGCACCGGCCCGAAGATCTCTTCCTGGAAGATGCGCATCTTGTTGTGGCCCTTGAAGAGGGTCGGCTGGATGTAGTAGCCGCCTTCGATGTCGCCACCCAGGTGGGCGCGCTCGCCACCGATCAGGCATTCGGCGCCTTCTTCCTTGCCGAGCTTGAGGTAGGACTGGATCTTTTCCATCTGCACGTCGGAGGCCTGGGCACCCATCATGGTGTCGGTGTCGAGCGGGCTGCCCTGCTTGATGGCGGCAACGCGCTTCAGAACCTTCTCGATGAACTTGTCGTAGATGGATTCCTGGATCAGGGCGCGGCTCGGGCAGGTGCACACTTCGCCCTGGTTGAAGGCGAACAGCACCATGCCTTCGATGGCCTTGTCGAGGAAGGCATCGTCCTTGTCCATGATGTCGGCAAAGAAGATGTTGGGCGACTTGCCGCCCAGCTCCAGGGTGGCCGGGATCAGGTTGTTGGCGGCGGCCTGGGCGATCACGCGGCCGGTGGCGGTGGAGCCGGTGAAGGCGATCTTGGCGATGCGCTTGCTGGTGGCCAGCGGCATGCCGGCTTCGCGGCCCAGGCCGTTGACGATGTTCAGCACGCCCGGCGGCAGCAGGTCGGCGATCAGGTCGGCCAGGATCAGGATGGAGATCGGGGTGGATTCGGCGGGCTTCAGCACCACGCAGTTGCCGGCGCCCAGGGCCGGGGCCAGCTTCCAGGCGGCCATCAGGATCGGGAAGTTCCAGGGGATGATCTGGCCCACGACGCCCAGGGGCTCATGGATGTGGTAGGCCATGGTGTTCTCGTCGATCTCGGAGATACCACCTTCCTGCGAGCGCAGGCAGCCGGCGAAGTAACGGAAGTGGTCGACGGCCAGGGGGATGTCGGCGTTCAGGGTTTCGCGGATCGGCTTGCCGTTATCGACGGTCTCGGCGTAGGCCAGCAGCTCGAGGTTGGCTTCGAGGCGGTCGGCGATCTTCAGCAGGATGTTGGAACGGGTGGTTGCGTCGGTCTTGCCCCACTTGGGGAAGGCGGCGTGGGCGGCGTCCAGGGCCAGCTCGATGTCCTCGGCGGTGGAACGGGCGGCCTGGGTGTAAACCTTGCCGTTCACCGGCGTGACCACGTCGAAGTATTCACCCTTCACCGGGGCGGTCCATTGGCCATTGATGAAGTTCTCGTAGCGGGCCTTGTAGGCAATCTTGGCGCCGGCGGTACCGGGGGCAGCGTAAAGCATGGTTGTCTCCTGTGTTATCGAATGGGTGATGCGGGCTGACTCAAGACCGGCGAGCTGTTTCGCCGCGACTCGTGCCAACTAAAGTGCATGAGCCGTGCCAGTGCCCGGGCCAGCCCTGCTACCGTATAAAAAAGCCAATTTTTTCAATGCACTGGAGAAAACTGCGGGGTTCGCGGCGAGTGTTCCCGGCGGGCGCCCGTGTCTTTGCGTGGAGCATATGTTCAGTTATGCAGCAGTTGCTCCGGCGTGCAGGCAACACCCTTCGCGTGGGGGATAATCCCGGCACCTCAAAATGCCTGCCGCCCCATGCCCCGCCACCTGCTCTACCTGATCGTCTTCATCGAAGGCTTCTGCTCCCTCGGCGCCGAGGTGATCGCCCTGCGCCGGCTGGTGCCCCACGTGGGCAGCTCGATTGTCGTCACCGCGCCGACCATCGGTTTCTTCCTGCTCGCCCTGGCCCTGGGCTACGCCGCGGGGGCCCGGGTGAGCGAGGGCTTCACCCGGGTGGTGGCGCGCAACTTCCTGGTCTCGGCGCTGCTCGCCGGGCTGGGGCTGGCGCGGGTCACGGTGGATGGCCTGTTCGCCCACCTGCAGCCGGTCGGGGTGGCCTACCTCGTCTTCATCGGCGGCGTGCTGTGCCCGCTGGCCTGGCTGCTCGGCCAGACGGTGCCGGTGCTGACCAACCTCATGAAGCACATGCGTACCGGCGAGGCCAGCGGCCAGGCCCTGTACTGGTCCACCCTGGGCAGCTTTCTGGGTTCGGTGAGCCTGTCGCTGGGGGTGATGCAGTGGCTGGGCGTGTCGGCGGCGGTGCTGGCCTGCGCGCTGGGCCTCGCGGCGGGCAGCCTCGTCCTCGCCCGGCAGCAGGGCCGCGCCTGGGCGGCGGTGCTGGCTGCGGCGGCGCTGGCGGTGGCAATCAACCTCTTCCCGCCCAGCGAGGTGGCCGACACCGCCTACGCCGACTACGCGGTGAGCCCGGTCGAAATCCCCGGCCACGCCGACCCCCGCGCCTTCTTCGTCAACAACTCGCTCGCTTCGCTGCTCGACGCCAGCGAGCCGCCCCGTTACGCCCGCTACATCACCCACCTGCGCCACGTGCTGCAGGGCGAGCTGGCCTTCGAGGGCCGCGAGGTGCTGGTGCTCGGCGCCGGCGGCTTCACCCTGTCGCACCGGGAGCCCCGCAACCGCTACACCTATGTGGACATCGACCCGGAGATCCGTGCGATCGCCGAGGCCCGCTTTTTGAAGGGCCCGATCCGCGGTGACTTCATCGTGGACGACGCCCGCCGCTTCGTGGCCGGCACGCCGCGGCGCTTCGACGCGGTGGTGGTGGATGTCTTCAGCAGCCACACCTCCATCCCCGGCCACCTCGTCACCCGTGAGTTCTGGAACGACGCCCGTCGGGCGCTGGCCCCCGGCGGGGTGCTGTTCGCCAACCTGATCCTCGACGGCCGCCTCGAGACGCCCTACGCCCGCAACCTGCTGGCCACCATCGAGAGCGTCTTCGGGCGCTGCGGCACCGAGGTGCTGCACAAGGGCAAGCCACTCTCCAACGTGATCGTCAGCTGCCACGCCGGCAGCCGTCCTGCGCCCGTCACGCTTTACACCGACGAGCGGAACGGCGCCGACCTGGACCTGGCGCGCTCCCGCTGAGGGGCGGCGGCCCTCACTCGTCCGCCATCACGCAGCGGTTGCGCCCGGCGTGCTTGGCGGCGTAGAGCGCCTTGTCGGCCCGGTCGAGCAGGCGCTGGTAATCGGGGTGGCCGTCGCTGCCGGCCAGGCCGATGCTCAGGGTCACCCGGACGACCCGGTTGTTCGAGATCGGGATCTCGACCTCCTCGACGCAGCGGCGCACCTTCTCGGCGATCTCCTGGGCCTGGGCCTGGTCCACCTTGGCCAGCACGATCAGGAACTCCTCGCCCCCGTAGCGGAAAACGAAGTCGCTGGCCCGCACCTGGTTCATCAGCAGCCCGGCCACCGCCTGCAGCACCCGGTCGCCGGAGTCGTGGCCGTATTCGTCGTTGACCCGCTTGAAGTAGTCGATGTCCAGCATCAGCACGTGGAAGGGGTCGCCCTTCTTGCGGTTCCAGGCGATCTCGCGCTTCAGGATGGTCGGCAGGAAGCGCCGGTTGAAGATGTGGGTCAGCGCATCGCGGCCGACGTCCAGGTCGTTCAGGCGCTCGAACATCTCGCCGAGCAGATAGCGGATGTGCCCGACGTCGGCCATGATGGCCTTGATCAGGGTGCGTGCCTCGGCGGGCCGCAGGCCCTGCCCGCTGTCGTGATAGAGCTGCGGCAGGATCGAATGGTCGATGCGGCGGATGATCTCGTCGATCATCCCCAGCCCGTCGGCCTCGTTGAACAGCAGCGAGGCCTTGTGGTGGAACCACAGCCCGAAAGCCGAGTTCTCGATGGCCGACGATTCGTCCAGCGGCATCTCGGTGGCCAGCGCCCGGAAGATGCGGTTTTCCCAGTCGAGGAGGGCGCTCACCTGCTTCTCGCGCTCCAGCGACAGGTTCTGCCCGGCGGCGAACAGCCGGAAGCCTTCATCCACCTTCACGCCCGAATCGCGGCTGTGCACGAACGCCGCGCTCATCTCCTCGAAGGCAATGTCGATCAGGCGGTCGGTGTACAGGATCGCCTTCACCACCTCGTCCGCCGCCAGCGCGGTGTTCACCAGCCGGCTGTTGATCTCGCGCTTCAGGAGGCGCATGCCCCGCGCCACCAGCTTGATCGGGATGTCTGCCCGGGCATGCACCTCGCCCACGTGCCGCTGCATCGCCAGCACGGCCTTCAGCTCGTCCCGGCTGTCGTGGCAGAACAGCTTCCGGAGCCACAGGCACAGCCCCGGCTTGAGGTGGCTCTCGACCGATTTTGCCGACAGCAGCTTCGAGGCCTCGGCGTCTTGCAGCATCGCGCTGTAGAAGATCTCCGCCAGCGTCACCTTGTCCCGGAGGATGAGCGCCGACAAGGTGTTGCGGATATTGCCCGCGGTGGAGTCGTGTTCATGCAGGAGCTGTTCGATCATGCGTGCTTGGGGTCCGTGGCTGTTGTGATGAAGGGCGGCTCGCGGCCGCAGAGGCGCCCCCGGATCTTGCGCCGGGTGACGTGGGGCCTCAAGGGAATTGTCGTGCGTCGGCCCCGGGCGGGGGAAGGAAGTTTTTGCGCTCCAATGTGATTTTCTTGGATGTTTCCGGCCGTGCCCCGGTGCTTCATCGTCACGCCCCGGCCGGGCTTTTTGACGAAACTTGACGCATTTCAGTGCGCGCTTCTAGAGTGATGCCTTGGCTTTGAACTGCCCTGGGGGGCACCCGGTGTGTGCTGGCGCCCTGTCTGGCTCTTTAGCGGTGAGAGGAAGCACCATGTCGTCCCCAGGCCCCGCAGTGGCTTTCCAGCGCCCCGACCGGCGGCGCTATTTCATCGTCACCCTGCTCATCTCGCTGCTGGCCCTCGGCCTCACTGGCCTGGTGGTATGGACCGAGCGCCAGCACGAGGATGCACGCGCCGAAGCCGACCTCTACAACCTCGCGCTGCTGCTGGTCGACGATGTCAGCAGCCTGTTTGCGCGCACCGAATCGCTGATCCATTCCGCCGACGACTACTACACCGACGCGGTTGCCCACGGCGGCATCGACGCGGCCCGTTTCAACACCTTCCTCGACAGGCAGCTGCAGCAGATCCCCGCGGCCATGGGGGTGATGGTGCTCGGCCCCGACGGCGTGGCCCGTTTTGGCAGCCGCAGCACGCGGTTCGGCGTGAATCTGGCCGACCGTGCCTACTTCATCGAGGCCCGGGAAGGCCGCGGGCGGGGGCTGATCTTCGACGGACCGCTGCAGGCGCGGGGGAGCGACGTGTGGGTGCTGGTCATCGCCCGGCGGCTCGACAATCCCGACGGCAGCTTCGGCGGGGTAGTGGCCGTCACCCTCAAGACGGAGGCCCTTAGCCAGCTGCTGGCCAAGCTCCGGCTCGGCCCCTCGGGGATTGCCGTGCTGCGCGGCTTCGACATGACCCAGATCGCCCGCCACCCCCACCTCGAAGGTGTCGGCATGGGCGCGGGCAACAAGACGGTGTCCCAGGCCCTCCAGGAGCGCATCCGCGAGCGGCCGGCTGGCGGCACGTATTTCGGCACCTCGCTGCTGGACGGCGTCCGGCGCATCCTCGCCTACCGCCAGGTCGAGAACTACCCCTTCTTCGTGAATGTCGGGCGCGCCGAAGACGACTACCTGTCGAGCTGGTGGCGCCGCTCGGCGCTGCTCCTCGGCCTGTGCGCGGCCGTCATCCTGATCACCGCGCTCGCGGCGCGGCGCATCTACCACAGCTCGCTGAGCAGCCGCGAGGCCGCCCTGCGCATGCAGCTGGCCATCGACGGGGCCAACCTGGGCATCTGGTGCCTCGACCTCGCCGACCAGCGGGTGACCGCCTCCGAGCGCTGCCTGGCGCTTTTCGGCCTGCCCCCCGGCGCCCCGCCGCCCCTCGACCACTTCCTCGACCGGCTCCCCGACGACGACCGCCAGCGGGTCGAGCTGGCCATCGCCGAGGCCCTCCGGAGCGGCGGCGACTACCGCCAGGAATACCGCGTGATCCTGCCCGACGGCACCACCACCTGGGCCTGTGCCCACGGCCGTGCGGTGAGGGCGGCGGACGGGCGCGTCGTGCAGCTCCACGGCGTGGTGCAGGACATCACCCAGCGCAAGGCCAGCGAACAGGCGCTGGACGCTTCCCGGCGGCAGCTCGAAGCCCTCGCTGAATCCTTGCGCCATGCCAACGCCGAGCTGCGCCGCAGCGAGGCCCGCTACGCCAACGCCATGGAGGCCACCAACGACGGCCTGTGGGAGACGAATCTGCAGACCGGCGAGGTCTTCTTCAGCCCCCGCTACAGCCGCATGCTGGGCTACGAGCCGGCCGAGCTGGGCAAGGACATGCATTCGGCCTGGCTCGACCTGGTGCCCCCGGACGAGCGCGGGCAGGTGCAGGCCGAGGCCGAGCGCATGCTCGGCGCCAGCGGCCACTACGAGCTGGAGTTCCGCATGCGCGGCAAGGACGGCCGCTACCGCTGGATCCTCAGCCGCGGCATGGTCGTCGAGCGCGACGCCGCCGGCCGGCCCCTGCGCGCCGTCGGCACCCACGTGGACCTCACCGCCCGCAAGGAGATGGAGATCGAGCTGCGCGCCGCCCGCGACGCCGCCGAGGCCGCCAGCCACGCCAAGACCGCCTTCCTGGCCAACATGAGCCACGAGCTGCGTACCCCGATGAACGGCATCATGGGCCTCACCAGCCTGGCCCTGCGCCGGGCCGACGACCCCAGGCAGATCGACTTCCTCGAGAAGATCGACCGCTCCTCCCGCCAGCTCCTCGGCCTCATCAACGACGTCCTAGAGATCAGCAACATCGAGTCCCAGCGCATCACCCTCGACGAAGCCGACTTCAGCATCGAGGGCCTGCTGGCGCGGGTGCACGCCGAGCTCGGCCCCCAGGCCGAAGCAAAGGGCCTCACCCTGCAGCTCACCCAGCCCCCCGCCATCACCGCCCTGGCCCTGCGCGGCGACGAAAAGCGCCTGCGCCAGGTGCTCGCCAAGCTGCTCGACAACGCCATCAAGTTCACCGCGGCGGGGGCCATCCTTCTCCGCATTGAGCCCATGCACGACACGCCGGCCCAGCTGTGCCTGCGTTTCGAGATCCAGGACAGCGGAATCGGCATCGCTCCCGACGACATCAAGCGCCTCTTCTCGGCCTTCGAGCAGGCCGACAACTCCACCACCCGCCAGTACGGCGGCGCGGGCCTGGGGCTGGCCATCAGCAAGCGCATCGTGCACCTGATGGGCGGCCAGATCGGCGTCGACAGCACCCCGGGCGAGGGCGCCACCTTCTGGTTCACCGTCTGCCTGCAAAAGGGCCGCAGCGAGGGCTGACCGGCGGCCTTATGGCACGAGGCGTGGTGCGCCTGTAGGGGCGAGCTTGCTCGCCCGCAGTCGGCCAAACCAGGGCAGTTCCTTAATTCCACCTCCGCGTGCGAATGAATTCGCACCTACAAAGGGCCGTCGGCCTGGTGCCTTGTGGCACGCCTCCCGACGCTCAGCGGGCGCGGGCGGAACGCTTGCCGTCAAAAACGGTGCAACGCACACAGCCCCATGCCAAAAGTCACCCGGGCACGGCAACAGCCCTTGGGCGGCAGCCATCCGGGGTGAAATACTCGAGGTGAAGCACATGCCCGCCCCGGCGGTCCACGCCATCGCCGCCATTCCCCCACCGGCCGACACCGGCCCGCCGCCATGCCCCACATCACCCTTTCGGCTTCCCCCCGCACCGCCTTCCGCCATCGCCCGCTGCGCACGGCGGCCCTGTTGATCGCGCTCGCCGCGGCGGTGCTGCCGGGGCCGGCGATCAGCCAGTCCGCCCCCAGATCCAGCGCCGAGATGGTCGCCGCGGCAAAGGAGGCAACCGAGCGCATGAGCCTCGCCGGGAAGTCGGACTACTACATCGCCTACCTGTCGAACCTGGAGCGGGTCATCGCCAAACACACCGAGGTCGCCGCCGAGCTGCCCGACATCCAGAAGCGCTCGGTGGCCGCCGGCACGCAAAAGTTTCCGGACGTCGCGTACTCCCTCACCAAGGCCGACATCGTCGCCAAGCTCATGTTCAACGCCAGCGGCATCGATGTCGCCGACCGGCCGGCCTACTTCCAGCTGATCGGCCTGAACATCGCCAGCCTGCTGGCCCGCTTGAAGGTGGTCAAGCTCGAGGTGGAAGCCATCGCCGACGCCGAAGACCCGGCCATCGTCCCCCGCGCCCGCGAGGCGGCGGCGGACAGCATGAAGATCGAGGCCTTCATCGACGAATACCGCAAGACCGGCAGCCAGGCCGCGATCGCCAGCGCCGAAGTGCTCGCCACGACCAGGCTGCAGAAAGAAATGATCGCCAAGGCCCAGAGCGTGCCCGTGGCCGCCCCCAGCGCCGCCCCCAAACCCGTCGCGTGCCGCGACAACGGCGACGGCACCCTGACCGGCACCGACGGCACGATCTGGCAGCTGTGCCTCTACGGCCAGACCTACCAGAACGGCGAATGCACCGGCACGCCCCAGAAGGTCGGCTGGTACGAGGCCATGGAGGCCGCCCGGAGCGACCGCTTCCTGGGCCACAAGGACTGGATCTTGCCGAGCACGGCCTTCTTCAACGGCTCGATCCACCCTACGAAGTGCATCCACCCCAAGCTCGACATGCACATGAAGGTCTTCAACGCCGCCGCCTCGCTGCCGAAGATCGGCAAGAACCTGTGGACCGCCCACACCAACGCCGCCAGCCGCCACGCCCGCGTGACCGACGCCGAGCGACTCGTCGGCACCCACGAGGTGTACTTCGACACCCACAAGGCCACGAACTTCCCCTACGAACACTACCCGGCCGTCTACGCCGTCTTCATCCGCAACGCCCCCTCCGTCGACGTGACCCGCTTCGACAAGTCGCTGGAACTCGTCGCCAAGTGCGACAAGGCGTGCCGGGACGAACGGCGGGCGCGCAAGTAGGCCGAACCCCCCGGCCTGGCTGCGTTCTCCCGCGGCCTCGACAGGAAGCCCGGATACACCCCACCGCCCGTGAAAGCCCACAACGGGCGGGTGAGGAGGGCAGGACTGCCCGCAACGAGCCCGCGCAAGCGGGCTTCTTGCCATGGACGGCGAACCCGGTGAAACCCACGCCCACGATGCGGTGTTCCGCATGACGGTGGCGATGGCTGGGAGTGCGGAAGGGCGCTGAACCTGCGTGCTCGTTTTGCGCGCTCGTGCCGCCGAAGCCGGCATCGCGCTCTGCGCCGTGTGTCACACAGGCTGCACAGTTGATCCCAGGATACCGTTCGGGTAGGGTCGGCCACCCGCTCACCGCACCGAACACCCCCATGACAAATACTTCCAGCCCGCAGTCCGGCATCGTTCGCCGCATCCTCCGTTCGCCGCCGGCGCGGGTGCTGGTGCTCGGATTCATCCTGCTGATCATGATGAGCCTCAACACCGATGTGATGACCAGCTACGCCGGCGAGCCGGTAAAGTCCGTTCAACACATCATGGCCTTGGCCATCGCCGGCTTCGCGGTGTATCTCGGTTTTGCCCATTTCGTCGAGCAGCGTGCCGCCTCCGAGCTGGCCTTGGCAGGCATGGGCCGCGAACTCGGTATCGGCCTGCTGATCGGTGCGGGGCTGTACGCCACCTGCGAACTGATCCTGATGGCCCTCGGCATCTACCGCATCAATGGCCTGAACCCATTGAGCTTCATGGTCCCGGCAATCGCCATGGCGCTGAGTTCGGGCGTATTCGAGGAGTTGTTGTTCCGTGGCGTCCTGTTCCGCTCGATCGAGACCTGGTTCGGCAGTTGGGCTGCCCTGGTGTTGTCTTCGCTCGCGTTTGGCCTGACCCACCTGATGAACCCGCAGGGCACCCTCGAGGGTGCCCTGTTCATCGCCGTCGAGGCCGGTGTCCTGCTGGCTGCGGCCTTCATGCTGACGCGCCGGCTATGGTTGAGCATGGGCTTCCATGTGGCATGGAACTACACGCAGTCCGCCATTTTCTCGAGCATCGTGTCCGGCAATGAAGCCTCGCAGGGCCTGATCAGATCCACCATCAAGGGCCCCGACCTGCTGACCGGGGGCAGCTTCGGCGTCGAATCGTCCGTGCTTGCGCTGCTCCTGTGCACCACGACCGGCATCGTCATGCTGGTCATGGCGACGAGGCGAGGAAAAATCGTGGCACCGATCTGGAAGCGTCCGGCCTGAGTCAAACATCCCCGAACGTCTGCGTGTCACGTTGGCTATTGCCGCCTGGGGGCGGAAGCGAGGAGCCGTTCCGAGCGGTCTCGCTTTCATCTCCACCCCGCCGAGGTTCTCGCACAAGCGCTCGAGGCTCTCGCACCGGCGCTCGAGGTTCTCGACAGGGTCGACGAGAAGCTATGCATGGCTGCAAAGCCTCTCATCATAGTAAAAACCCTTGTTTGCACGCGTGCGATTAAGGGTTTTTACTATGATGAGAAGCATTGCAAGCCTGCAACCCATCTCGACACGCCTCCGATGGATGTTTGCACGCCTGCAAACATCGATGGGCCGCGCGACATCGATCATCCCACCCCCGTGATCGATGCTTGCAGGCCTCGCGAGACACATTGCACGCCGCTCGAAGACCATTGCAGGCCTGCAAGAAGGCTCGCCACCCCGCGCGAGGCCCCCGGCAACTCCGCCGGTTGGAACTATCCGCCCGGATGTCATCCGGCAGCTACCGGAAGGCATTTTCAGACTATCGGCACATCATTCTCACAAAAGCTTGTGCGAGTATGGTGAACGCATTAATCTGACGCCTCGGCCAGCGCCACCTCCCGGCCGCACAACCCAAAGGAGACAGCATGCCCGCCAGCACCCGCCGCCGCATCACTGCCAAGGAACTCCAGGAAGACATCGACGCCTTCTACGCCCTCAAGCTCCTCACCGACTACAAGCCCCACGACCCCAACGCCACCGTCGAAGCCATCGCCCCCATCGTCGACAAGATCCGCGCCAAGCAGGAAGCCATCATCGCCCATCAGGTCGCCCTCGACGCCATGCGCGACGACCTCAACGACTCCTCCCTCGAACTCCACGGAAGAATGGGCGTCTCCAAGAACGAAGTCCGCGCCCAATACGGCGACAACTCCAACCAGATCGCCTCGCTGGGTTTGAAGAAGAAATCGGAACACAAACCCCGCAGGCCGAAGAAGGTGAAGGCAAGTGAGTGATGGAGGTAGTTGAGACTGCCTGAAATGAGCCCGCGTAAGCGGGCTTTTTGTTGGGGGAGGGGGTAGGATGGAGGCGTATTTATGTAGCGTGCTGGGACAGACTGCGACCGGCCAGGAGCGGACTGTCAGCCTTCAAGTAATGCGGTCATTCGGATGTCGGCTCCGCACCGAAAACTGCCCGATGGGCACCACGGAGCCGCACGCTATCGAGCAACGGTATAATGACTTACAATTTGGCGGGATAATCGATTTCTATGGCAAGCGTTTTATCGCTTCTCCGTAATACGCTCTGGGTGATGTGTTGAACGATTCGACAAAAAACAAGGTACGTCAGCTCTATCAGTTTCTAAAAGAGGCAAATCAGCTCCGCTACAGGCCAATTCGGCAGCTGAGCGAACAGGTGAGAGTCATTCGCCTAGAAGATATGCCCCAGCATCCCAGCATGCAGCTCTATCGGCCGGTGCGTACCTCCCAGACGACGCAAGAAATTCCGGAAGTCTTGATTCGTGTTCGACGTCCGCAACTGACGCCGTGTCCCAAGCCGCCAACTTCATTGCTCCAGTGGCTCGCTCCGGGTTTTGATGACCCCGCCAAGACACCTGAAGTGGTGCAGAGCCTGAATGTGTCCTCGACCCAGCGTTTCGATGCCGAGGAAAGTCGCGTGGAGGCGCTCCACCGATACCGTGCCAGCCGTAACCAAGGGGATGGTGAAGGAGTCATCGTTGAGCCGCCGCTCAGCATTGCGTCTTGGCTCAAGGAAGGTTGGGACAATCCGGCGAAGATGCCGGAGACGCACGAGACATTGAGTGTCACCAGCACGGTGCGTTTTGACGCGGACCAGGAGCGAGTCGCAAATTACGCAGCATGGCTGGAACAGCGTTCTGCCTGGGCGGAGCCAGAAATCGCAGCGCGCTCCGCGATGTCCTTCTATGAGAAGTTCTACGACATCTATGCGTCTCTCGAGAAGGACGGCGAAAACCTCGAACTGATGCTTGGCGATGGCCAGCTGCTTTGGACAACGATGTCGAGCGCGGAAGAGACGACCATCCCCATCAACCACCCCATCCTTTTGAAACGCGTGGAAGTGCGTTTCGACGCTGAGGTCCCAGAGTTCGTGGTTTGCGAGACGGAGCGCGAACCTGAACTGTACAACAGCCTCTTCACTGACTTGAAAGAAGTGCTGCCCGTTTCCATTCGGAATCGCAGCAGCGAACTGGAAAAAGCCGGCTACCACCCACTTGGGTGGCAAGACACGACGGCTTACCTGAAGGCGTTTATTCAGACGGTTTCCCCCATCAAAGGCGAGTTCCTTGAGGACCCTCCGTCGGATGGTGCGACATCGACTCCGCGCATGTACCGGGATACTGTCCTATTCCTCCGGAAGCGTAGTGCGGGCCTCGGCAATTTCGTAAACTCCATCATTGAGGACATCGATAACCAGACCGTCTTCCCGCCGGCATTAGGTCAAATTACGGGCACATTGAAAGCCTGGGCACCTGAGACCATTGGTGATGGCAGCTCCGGTGGGAGCGCGCCAGGAGCTGGGACAGGTGGCGTCGAGGATTCATCAATATCAGACGATGAAATCCTGCTGGCTAAAGAAGCCAACGAAGAGCAGCTGCAAATCATCAGGAAACTGTCGAAGAGCGGCTCCGTTATCGTTCAAGGCCCACCGGGCACAGGCAAGACCCACACCATTGGTAACGTCATTAGCCATTTGCTTGCCCAAGGCAAGTCCATCCTGGTCACCGCCCAAACAGCCAAGGCGCTTCGTGTCGTGCGCGACAAAGTGCCCGAGATGCTGCGGCCATTGGCGGTTTCGGTCCTTGGAAGCGACCAGAGCGCACGCCAGCAACTGGAAACCTCGATTGGGTCCATCACTGAGCGGATGACGCACGACTCGGCTGAGTCGCTGCTCGTAAAAGCCCAGCAGTTCGAACAGCAACGCAAAGAGCTGCTCAGCAAGAAGCGCAGCCTCAAGCAGAAGTTGCGGCAGGCCCTCGAAAACGAATATCGCGAAATCAATGTCGGCGAGCGCGTCTTTAGCCCTGCTGAAGCGGCTCGGCATGTCCGCGACAACAAAGTATCCGCATCGTGGATTCCTTCGCCGGTGAAATTGGGTGTCGGGCTCTCCTTGTCCCTCCAGGAATTTGCCCGGCTCTACAGCTTGGGCGCACATTTCTCGGCACTGGAGGAACAGGATGCGCTGAAACCGCTGCCGGATATTGCGAGTTTGCCGAGCGAGCGCCAATTCAAGGTGATGGTGTCGGAGTACAACAATCTCACCACGACCGACTTGACTATTGGCCGGGAGCGCTGGAATACGCCTGGCAAAGGCAGCAGCGAGACGCTCGCACAGTTAATGCTCGACCTGAGCATTGAGTTTTCAGATGAGCTGCGCCAGCAGTCCTGGCGGCCATTTGCCATTGTTGCGGGCATCCATGGAGGCACTGCGAAGGAAGTCTGGCTGAAGCTCATCGAGCAAATCAATGCCGCAGCTGAAGCTCAGGGCAAGCATGCACTCATGCTGCACCATCAGCCCAAACTGGCGTCGGGCATGCCGGTCGTCATCCAGAAAAAGGTGGTCGTTGAAATCTGTGAGCACATTGAGAATGGCGGCAAGCTCGGCTTCTTCAATTTGGTCACGCGTGGCGAGTGGAAGCAATTCATCAAGACGGCCACGGTCTCGGCGGGGGAACCCAATCACCCGGACCATTTCGCAGCACTTCGGGCGCTGGTTGAGCTCGAACACGCTCGCGAATCAGTCCAACCGCTTTGGGACCAGCTGATTGGCCAGCACATCCAACAGCCGTTCGCGAGCCTTGGCATGGTGCCAGAGCAGTCTTGTCGTGCGCTTATTCCGGAAATGCAGCGCTGCCTGGAGTGGCACGATCACGTTTGGAAACCACTGACCGAGCGAATGGTGGCAGAGGGCGTGAAGCTCAACGACTTGGTTGGCTTGATTCCGCGACAGGCCTCTCAAATCACCGAATACCAGGTCATCGAAACACTGACCTCAAGCGTGCTGCCACCGCTCATGACGACTGAGATTGGGCGGCGCAAGCTCGCCGAATGCGAGGCTGGCATTGCTGAAATTGAGCGCTTGGCGCTGTCATTGGACCCCACCGAAAACAATATAGGTTGCCTTGGGCGAATCGTTACTGCTTTGCGCGCCCGGGACACTGCCACCTACGATACCGCGCTGGAATACGCTCGTCGGCTGCAAACGGTCAAGCCCCTCGTCGCGGAACGGAGTGACCTGCTAAAGCGGCTGGAATTGGTCGCACCGGTCTGGTCTCAACTCATTCAGACTCGGACACCGCCTCACGACACGGAGCAGACTCCTGGGGACGTTCCCG
Source organism: Zoogloea sp. (assembly GCA_016789125.1). Taxonomy (GTDB): domain Bacteria; phylum Pseudomonadota; class Gammaproteobacteria; order Burkholderiales; family Rhodocyclaceae; genus Zoogloea. The sequence goes on from JAEUNU010000100.1 coordinate 54,755, forward strand.
CCGGTTGGATGTGGCGCCAGCTCAATGATGAGCTTGCGGCGCGGGATGCCCTGAACGCCAACGAAATCCAGCGTGAAATCGACAAGGTCGAGGCCACGCTACGGGAAGTAACCGTTTGGTTGATTGATGCAAAAGCCTGGGGCAAGCAGCTGGAGCGCCTGAAACAGAACAACTCAATTCGCCAGTGCCTGGTGGGTTGGCTGGACACGGCCAAAGCGCTTATTTCCACCCGACAGCAGGACCGGCGGCAGATGCTCTTGGCCGAAGCCAGAAAACTGATGGCGCGCGCTGCCAGCGCTGTGCCTGTTTGGGTCATGCCCATTTCCTTGGTCGCCGAAAACTTTGACCCACGGACGACGCGGTTTGATGTCGTGGTTATCGATGAAGCGAGTCAGGCTGACCTGAATGCTCTCATCCCGATGTATCTCGGCAAGCAGGTCATTATTGTCGGCGACCATGAGCAGGTGACCCCGCTGGGCGTCGGTCAAGGACAGGCGCTACTGGATAACCTTCGGAAGCAAATTCTCGAGGACATTCCGAATTCGCATCTGTTTGACGCGAGGTTTTCGATTTACGACATCGGCCGGCAGTCCTTTGGGGACGGTATCCGATTGGTTGAACATTTCCGGTGCGTGCCGGAAATCATCGCCTTTTCGAATCAGCTCTCGTATGACGGAAAAATTAAGCCGCTGCGCGAATCCAACTCAACGCACCTTAAACCTGCGTGCGTTGGCGTGCGGGTGGAAGGCCGTCGAGACGGGCACGTGAACAAGGCCGAGGCTCGCCGCATTGTCGATTTGATTAAAGCGATGATTGCCCACCCCACGTATGCCGACAAATCCATCGGCGTCATTGGTATGGTTGGCGACCAACAAACCATGGCAATTCAGTCGCTCATCCTGAAGGAAATTCCGGGCACTGAAATCGAGCGTCGGCGCATCCTGGCTGGCAGCTCAAGTGAATTCCAGGGCGATGAGCGTGATGTGATGCTGCTCTCCATGCTGGATAGCCCTGAGGACGAAGGTCCAATGCGCTTGAGCGGTGAAGGCGCATTTGAATTGCTCAAGAAACGCTACAACGTGGCCGTGAGTCGTGCGCGTGACCAACTCTTTGTGGTGCATTCGTTTGACCCGGACCTGCATCTGAAGCCTGGGGATATGCGCTTGCGATTAATGCAGCACATCAAGGACCCGCTGGCGTCACTTCGTGAATTCCATCGCGAGGTGGGAAAGACTGAGTCCCCGTTCGAGCGTGCGGTGTTGAAGTTGCTGACGGATGCCGGCTATCGAGTGAAAACCCAGGTCGAAGTGGGCTACTACCGTATCGATATCGTAGTTGAAGGAGGCGGGCGCCGCCTGGCGCTGGAGTGTGATGGCGACCGCTATCATCCCTTCGAAAAGCTCGCTGAGGATATCGAGCGTCAGACGATTCTCGAACGCCTTGGTTGGCAATTCGCGCGGATTCGAGGCAGCGCCTTCTATCGCGATGCTGAGGCGGCGATGCAACCAGTTTTCGAACGCCTCTCTGAACTCGAAATCCCGAAGGAAGCGGCAATCGGGAATGAGAGTACAGACGACATGTCGCTCATCTACGAGCTGGACAACCTCATTGCCGGTGAGTTCGCTAACTATGGCTCGAATGCTGAGGAAGCCTCGGAGCTGTTCGAGCGCGAAGTCAGTTACGAGCAGTCTGATGTGCCATCTGCGCAGCCGGAATCCGACCTCAGAAATTATCTGGCGAGAAACGGTGGCCGCGCTTTGCTTGAGGATGTTCTTCGGGACCGTGCAAAAGCGCAAGGGTTTCAGCGTCTTGGAAGGAATGTTCGCCAACAGTTACTCGACGAGCTGAATGCTGAACTTCAGGATGGCCGAATCCAGATTTCTGGCGATTTTATTGAGTTTGCCTAGCAGTGAGCAGCAAAAATAAAAAAGCCCGGTTTATGTGCCGGGCTTTTGAGTGCGTGGCGATTTAGCTTTTCTCCGTTTCAGCGACCTTCACTTCAACACGGTCGCCGGGCGCTTACAATCGTCCGAACAACTGCTCCGGACAAAACCTGACATTGGAGTCCCAAGACAGCAAAGGGCCGGATTGGGTAGCGGCCATTCAGTACCAAGTCAAAAGCGCATCAAGCCAGCAATCAACCACCACCCCTCGCACCCACCCCATGTGCGCCAACTACCGCCCCTCCACCCCCGAATCCCTGAGGTCCTTCCCGCTCCCACCCCCCGACTTCGCCTACGGCGAGGCCTACCCGGGTTCGGTGGTGCCCATCGTCACCAACTTCGCGCCGCGGCAGTGGGTGCCGGCGTCTTTCGGGCTGGTTCCAGGCTGGGCGCGGGACGCGAAGATCGTGCGTTCGACCTACAACGCCCGCAGCGAGACGCTGGCCGAGAAGCCGTCGTTCCGGGATGCCTGGCAGCGCGGGCAGTTGTGCATCATCCCGGCGGAGGTGCTGTACGAGCCGTGTTACGAGACGGGGAGGGCGGTGCGCTGGGCGATCCGGCGGCAGGATGGCCGGCCGATGGGGATCGCGGGGCTGTGGGAGCGGCGGCCCGGCGAGGGGCGTGAGGGGGGCGGGGCCGTGTGGTCGATGACGATGCTGACGATCAACGCCGACGGGCATCCGCTGATGCGGCGCTTCCACAAGCCGGAGGACGAGAAGCGTTCGGTGGTGATCCTCCCGGACGATGCCTGGGGCGCCTGGTTGCGGGCGAAGTCCGAGGGCGCGGCGCGGGCCTTGCTGCAGGGTTTCGATGCGGCGGCTTTCGTGGCGGAGGCTGCGCCCCGTTAGGATGGTCGGCACCGGCGAAGGCAAATGGTTTCCTCCATATGCATGGTCTATGCTTAAGTCCTGAAAGTGCCACGGCTTTCCCTGTTCTGCTGTCGAGGGCGGGCGGCGGAATGTCATGGCAAGGTTTCGCCGGCTGCGGACCCCTTGCGAGGGGTTTCCGGTGGATTCCAGTTCTTCCGTCTGCCGGCGATGCCGGTTCATCAGGAATTCTCTTCATGGAGGTGTCACATGCCCAAGCCGGCCTTCATCAACTTGTGGAGCAACTATCCAACCGAGAGCTCCCCGTGTGACGGCCCCTGGGAGAACCAATGCTCGATACGCATGAGCATTGCCCTCAATGCCGAGTTGACCATCAAGGTCAATAAGGAAACCTATTCCGAGCCAAAATGCAGCCACGGTCATGCCCGAGGCGCGGAGTCCCTCGCCAATTGGCTGTGGAAGAATCATCTGGGCCGGCCCACGATCTATACCGATGGGGCGAAGGCCAAGATCGCGATCAACGACAAGACGGGGATCATCTTTTTCAAGGATTGCTTCACCCGATCGGGGCAGACTGCCAGGACAGGCGACCACATCGATCTGTGGAACAAGGGCATCACCAAGACATACTCAGACCCGGCAAACAAGTCTGCCCAGGTCTGGTTTTGGGAGCTTTCATGAATCGCGTTTTCACGCCCTTGCTGCTTGCAGTCGTCGCCGTATTGAACAATGCGTCCTGTGCCGGAACAGTCGATCCCGGCGTTCAGCCGAAACTTCAGCTGAAGGTCGGGCAGACCCAGCTGAGGCTTGAAGATGGCGATGGGGTGTGCCGTGCCATCGCGTCGACCGGGGAGGGCGCTGCCGCTCGATACATTCTCGATGTCCCCTGGCCATGTCATTTCCACGTCGACAAGGCGGGCAATGTGCGAACCATTCAGGGGGCAAGCCATGTTTATGTCCTTGTCGAGTCATCGACACGGGTAAAGGGCGCTTCGTCGGATGAGTGCGAGACTTTCCTCCGATCCATACGAATCAATGGCAAGCGTGTCGAAGTGTCGCCGCACAGGGATCGCGTTGCGTCTTGCCCCCCGTTCCAGTGGGACGCGCTGGTGTTCAAGGAGCTGTTTGATTAGGGCGCAAGACGCCCCTCGATACTGCTCCGCTGTCACCATCAGGCGGGTGCTCGCCGGGGGCGGTGTGCCGGGAAGCACTTGATGCAACATGGCAGCCCTGTGCGGATTGCCGGCGGTCGGCCCTGCTGCCGCGTTGACGGTGCCGAAGCGCCCGCCCGGCCGCGCCCGGTGCCTGTGGCAGAATCCCCGCTCGATCGAGGAGCCTCCCGTGGATTTGCTGCGCCTGAGCCTGTTGTTCGCCCTGACGGCGGTGGCTGAAATTGTCGGTTGCTATCTACCTTGGCTGGTGGTGAAGCAGGGGCGGCCGGTGTATCTGTTGATCCCGGCCGCCGCATCGCTGGTGCTGTTCGCGTGGCTGCTCACGCTGCATCCGTCGGCGGCGGGGCGCACGTATGCGGCCTATGGGGGCATGTACATCGCCGTCGCCCTGTTGTGGCTGCGCTTTGTTGACGGGGTGGCGCTCACGCCCTGGGACGTGGCGGGGGCGTCGATCGCGCTGGTGGGGATGGCGGTGATCGCGCTGCAGCCGGCGGGCGCCGCTTAGCTTCCGGCCATCGCCTTGCGGGCTGGGGGCTTGACGTGCCGGGTTATGCTTGTGGCACCTATCCATTGTTGTTTGTGCCCCCGGAGGTTTCGCCTTGACCACGCCCGCCGACATCCTCGATTTCTGGTTTGCCGAGATCACTCCTGCCCAGTGGTGGGCCAAGTCCGACGACTTCGACCGCCAGGTCACCACCCGCTTTGGCGCCGTGCTGCAGGCGGCGGCGCGTTGCGAGCTGCACGCCTGGCGGGCCACGCCGGCCGGGCGGCTGGCCGAGGTGATCGTGCTGGACCAGTTCTCGCGCAACATCCACCGGGGTGAGGCCGCGGCCTTCGCCAACGACGCGCTGGCGCTGGGGCTGGCCCAGGAGGCGGTGGCGGCGGGGGCCGACCGGCTGCTGGCGCCGGCCGAGCGGGCCTTCCTGTACATGCCCTACATGCACAGCGAGTCGGCGGCGATCCACGCGCTGGCGGTGGCGCTGTTCAGCCAGCCGGGGCTGGACCACAACCTGGATTTCGAGCTGCGCCACAAGGCCATCATCGACCGCTTCGGCCGCTACCCCCACCGCAACGCGGTGCTGGGGCGGGTGTCGACGGCGGAGGAGGCGGCGTTTCTGCAGACGCCGGGGTCGTCGTTCTGATGCCGTGGGCGGCACGCCCTGGTGCATTGGCCGAGGTCCGCCGGGCGGGTGAGCGGGCATGAATCAACACGCCATTCTGTGGCCGGTGCTGGCCCTGATCCTGTGGACCTTCCTGGTCCTGCTGCTGGTGCCGGTGCGGCGGTTTCGGGCGGCCTTTGCGGGGCGGGTGGCGGTGTCGGACTTCTGTCATGGCGAGTCGGCCCGGGTGCCCGCGGACGTGTCCCTGCCCAACCGGGTGTTCATGAACCTGACCGAGGTGCCGCCGCTGTTCTATGTGGTGTGCGTGGTGTACTTCGTCACCGGCACTGTGGGCCCGCTGGCCCTGGGGCTGGCGTGGTTGTATGTGGCTCTGCGGGTCGCCCACAGCCTGATCTACCTGGGCTACAACCACGTGGTGCACCGCTTTGCGGTGTTCGCCGCCAGTAACTTTGTGGTGGTGGCGATGGTGTTCAAGCTGGCGCTGAGCCTGCCGCGCTGAAGTGGTAGAGCCGTTCAGTGCGATGTCGGGTTGCGCTGCGCCAACCCGACCTACGCCGGTTGCAACCAGCATGCTTTCATCCGCCGGTTCCACCCGCAAAAGCGCCTACCCCTGAAGCACCAAAAGCCGACCCCCGGGTCGGCCTTTTTCCGTCCTGCGCTGCGCGCGCGGCTTACTTCAGCGCCAGGATCCAGCTCACCAGCTTGCGGGCGTTACCCTCGGTGATGGCGACGGCGTTGGGCGGCATGGAGAGGCCGCTGACCTTGCCCTTCCAGTGGCTGCTGTAGGGGTTGGAGCCTTCGAGCACGACGCGGGTGAGGAAATCGGTGGCGCCGGGCTTGCCCTGGTATTGCCTGGCCACGTCGATCCAGGCCGGGCCGATGGGCTTCATGCCGTCGGGGCCGGGCTTGGCGGCGTCGATGCCGTGGCAGGTGGTGCAGCCGCTGTCGGCGGCGAGCTTCTTCATGTCGGCGTCGTTGCGGGCGTCGGCCAGGGCGAAGGGGCTCGCGAGGCTGATCGCCACGACGGCGGCAAGGGTGGAGAGGCGGGGCATGACGTGACTCCTTGATGGTCGGTGATGAAAACGGCCGGGGCGCCGCGTGCTGCTGCAGCGCCCCGGCCGGCAGGGATTACGAACCCTTGTGCAGCTTGAAGACCCAGACGGAACCGCCTTGCTCCAGGAAGTTCACCCGCTTGGCGACGTCGCCGCCCCACAGCGGCACGGCGCCGCCCCAGCCGGTGACGACGGCGATCATCTGTTCGCCGTCCTGTTCCCAGGTAACCGGGGGCGCGACGATGCCGGTGCCGGTCTGGAAGGACCACAGCTCCTTGCCGGTCTTGGCGTCGAGGGCCTTCAGCAGGCCTTCGGGGGTGCCATAGAAGACCAGGCCGCCGCCGGTGGACAGCACGCCGCCCCACAGGGGCGCGTAGTTCTTGTTCTCCCACACGATCTTGCCGGTGGCCGGGTCCATGGCGCGCAGCACGCCGATGTAGTCGTCGTGGATGGCCTTGATGGTGAAGCCGGCGCCCAGGTAGGCGGCGCCCTTCTTGTAGGCGACGGGCTCGTTCCAGATGTCCATCGACCACTCGTTGGCCGGCACGTAGAACAGGCCGGTCTGCGGGCTGTAGCCCATTTGCTGCTGGTTCTTGCCACCCAGGAAGGACGGGGCGGAGTACACCACCTTGCCCTTCTTGCCATCGGC
>JAEUNU010000116.1 GCA_016789125.1 Zoogloea sp.
CAGGCCAGGCTCGGCAACCGATCAACGGCGCTCGCAAACCACCCGGTTTGTCGCGCCGTTTTTCTATTGCGCGCCCCGGCCGTCTTTTGAAGGAATCGCCATGCAGCCCGACCGTACGCCCGAACTCCAGTCTCTTCTGACCCACCGCATCCTGATCCTCGACGGGGCGATGGGCACGATGATCCAGCAGCACAAGCTGGGCGAGGCCGACTACCGCGGGGCGCGCTTCGCCGAGCATGGCAAGGATCTCAAGGGCAACAACGACCTGCTGGTGCTGACCCGCCCCGACGTGGTGAGCGGCATCCACCGGGCCTACCTCGAGGCCGGCGCCGACATCATCGAGACCTGCACCTTCAACGCCACCCGCGTGTCCCAGGCCGAATACGGGCTCGCCGACGTGGCCTACGAGCTCAACGTCGAAGGCGCCCGCCTGGTGCGCGAGCTGTGCGACGAATTCACCGCCGCCAACCCGGCCAAGCCGCGCTTCTGCGCCGGCGTGCTCGGCCCCACCTCGCGCACCCTGTCGATCAGCCCCGACGTGAACGACCCGGGCTACCGCAACATCAGCTTCGATGCGCTCGTCGACGACTACTACGATTCGGCCAGGGGCCTGCTCGAAGGCGGCGCCGACATCCTGCTGATCGAGACCATCTTCGATACGCTGAATGCCAAGGCCGCGGTGTTCGCCGTCGAGAAGCTGTTTGCCGACGTCAAGCAGCGCGTGCCGGTGATGATCTCGGGCACCATCACCGATGCCTCCGGCCGCACCCTGTCGGGCCAGACCGCCGAGGCCTTCTGGAATTCCCTCAGCCACTCGCAGCCGATCAGCTTCGGCCTCAACTGCGCGCTGGGCGCGAAGGAGCTGCGCCAGTACGTGGACGAGCTGTCCAGCGTCTGCGACACCTTCGTCTCGGCCCACCCCAACGCCGGCCTGCCCAACCCGCTGTCGCCCACCGGCTACGACGAGACGCCGGAGCAACTGGCCAGCGAGATCGTCGAATGGGCCCGCTCGGGCCTGGTGAACATCGTCGGCGGCTGCTGCGGCACCTCGCCGGCGCACATCAAGGCAATCGCCGACGCGGTGAGCCTGGTCACCCCGCGTAGCGTCCCGTTCGTCGACAAGAAGCTGCGCCTGTCGGGGCTCGAGCCCTTCAACCTGGGTGCCGACTCGCTGTTCGTCAACGTCGGCGAGCGCACCAACGTCACCGGCTCGCGGGCCTTTGCGCGAATGATCCTCGAGGGCCGCTTCGACGACGCCCTGGCGGTGGCCCGCCAGCAGGTCGAGAACGGCGCCCAGATCATCGACATCAACATGGACGAGGCGATGCTCGACTCCATGGCCGCGATGGAGAAGTTCCTCAAGCTGATCGCCTCCGAGCCGGACATCTCCCGCGTGCCCATCATGCTCGATTCGTCCAAGTGGAGCGTCATCGAGGCCGGCCTCAAGTGCATCCAGGGCAAGGGCGTGGTCAACTCGATCTCGATGAAGGAGGGCGAGGCCGAGTTCCTGCGCCAGGCCCGCCTGTGCCGCCAGTACGGTGCCGCCGTCATCGTGATGGCCTTCGACGAGAAGGGCCAGGCCGACACCTACGCCCGCAAGACCGAGATCTGCCAGCGCGCCTACGACCTGCTGGTCGGGATCGGCTTCCCGCCCGAAGACATCATCTTCGACCCCAACATCTTCGCCATCGCCACCGGCATCGAGGAGCACGACAACTACGCCGTCGACTTCATCGACGCGGTCGAGTGGATCAAGGCCAACCTGCCCCACGCCAAGGTGAGCGGCGGCGTCTCCAACGTGAGCTTCAGCTTCCGCGGCAACGACCCGGTGCGCGAGGCCATCCACACGGTCTTCCTCTACCACGCCATCAAGGCCGGCATGAGCATGGGCATCGTCAATGCCGGCATGCTCGGCGTCTACGACGACCTCGAGCCCGAGCTGCGCCAGAAGGTCGAGGACGTGGTGCTCAACCGCCACCCGGGCGCCGGCGAGGCGCTGGTGGAGTTTGCCCAGACCGTCAAGGAGGGCAAGGCCAAGGATTCCGGCCCCGACCTCAGCTGGCGCGAGCAGCCCGTCGAGGCGCGCCTCAGCCACGCGCTGGTCAAGGGCATCACCGACTTCGTGGTGGCCGACACCGAGGAGGTCCGCGCCAAGCTCGCCGCCGAGGGCCAGCCGCCGCTGGCGGTGATCGAAGGCCCGCTGATGGCCGGCATGAACGTGGTCGGCGACCTCTTTGGCGCCGGCAAGATGTTCCTGCCCCAGGTGGTCAAGTCGGCCCGCGTGATGAAGCAGGCGGTGGCCCACCTGATTCCCTTCATCGAGGAAGAAAAGTTGCGCACCGGCGCCTCCAGCAAGGGCAAGATCGTCATCGCCACCGTCAAGGGCGACGTGCACGACATCGGCAAGAACATTGTCGGCGTGGTGCTCGGCTGCAACGGCTACGACATCGTCGACCTCGGCGTGATGGTGCCCTGCGACAAGATCCTGAACGCCGCCCGCGAGCACGGCGCCCAGGCGATCGGCCTGTCGGGCCTGATCACCCCGTCGCTCGAAGAGATGAGCCACGTGGCCGCCGAGATGCAGCGCCAGGGCTTCGACGTCCCGCTGCTCATCGGTGGCGCCACCACCAGCCGCGCCCACACCGCGATCAAGATCGCGCCCCACTACTCGAAGCCGGTCATCTACGTGCCCGACGCCTCCCGCGCGGTGGGCGTCGTCACCAGCCTGCTCTCCGAGGGCCAGCGCGCCGCCTACGCCGCCGAGGTGGCCGCCGACTACGAGAAGCTGCGCGCCCAGCACGCCAGCACGAAGGGCGTCACCCTGGTGAAGCTTTCTGATGCCCGCGCCAACGCCTTCAAATGGGACGCGGACCCGGCCTACAAGCCGGCCAGGCCGGCGCAGCTGGGTGTGCAGTCCTTCGACATCGACCTCGCCGAGCTGGTCGACTACATCGACTGGGGCCCCTTCTTCCAGACCTGGGACCTCGCCGGCAGCTACCCCAGGATCCTCGACGACGACATCGTCGGCGAGACCGCCCGCGAGCTCAAGTCCGACGCCGAGGTGATGCTGGCCCGCATGGTCGCCGAGCAGGACACCCGCCCGTGGGTGCGCGCCAAGGCGGTGTTCGGCCTCTTCCCGGCCAACGCGGTGGGCGACGATATCGAGATCTACGCCGATGAAACCCGCAGCGAGGTGCTGATGAGCTGGCACGGCCTGCGCCAGCAGCACGAGCGCCCGGCCGGCAAGCCCAACTACTGCCTGGCCGACTTCGTGGCCGGCAAGGCCAGCGGGGTGGCCGACTACATCGGCGCCTTTGCGGTGACGGCCGGCCTCGACATCGAGGAACTCCTCGCCGCCTATGAGCGCACCCACGACGACTACCACGCGATCATGCTCAAGGCCCTCGCCGACCGCTTCGCCGAAGCCGCCGCCGAATGGCTGCACGCCCGCGTGCGCAAGGAGTTCTGGGCCTACGCGCCGGCCGAGACGCTCTCCTGCGACGAGCTGATCAAGGAAGCCTACCGCGGCATCCGCCCGGCCCCGGGCTACCCGGCCTGCCCCGACCACACCGTGAAGGGCGATCTCTTCAAGCTCCTCGACGCCCCGGCCCGCACCGGCATGGCGCTCACCGACAGCTTTGCGATGACGCCGGCCGCGGCGGTGAGCGGCTTCTACTTCGCCCACCCGGACGCCCACTACTTCGCCGTCAGCAAGATCGGCCGCGACCAGCTGGAAGACTGGGCGCAGCGCACTGGCATGAGCGTGGCCGAAGCGGAGCGCTGGCTGGCGCCGCTGCTGTAAGCGCGGAGGCTCCGCAGGGCAGGCAACAGGGGGCGGCTGCGGTCGCTCCCGGTTCTTTTTTGATGCGTAAACTTGAGCGCGCGTAGCCGGGACTTGAGTCCGTTCAAGTCCGACTTGCGACGGTTCAAGTCCGGGCTTGGTGATTTCAAGTCTTGGCTTTGATTGTTCAACTCTGACTTGAACGAATTCAAGTCCAGGCTCGGCGAGTTCAAGTTTCACCTTTGAATGTTCAAGTCGGATTTGAACATTTGCAGCGGGGCCTTGAACCCGTTCAAGTCGAACTTGACTGCGCCGGGCCCAGTGCTTCAATAGTTCAAGTCCGACTTGAATCGTCAGGGCTGAAGGCTTTGCTGGTCCACGGGGAGGTCCCATGCGGTATGTGCGCCTGTCGACCCTGCTGCTGCTCGCCGGCCCTGCCGCGGGGGCCGGGCCGCTGGTGCTGACCGACCCGGCCGGCGCCTACGCGCCTGGCAGCCTGCCGGCGGGGCGTGGCTGGCTGGCGTTGCACTGCGAGGCGGGCGGCTGCGCGCTGCGCGCGACCGGCCTGCAGCTCCGCCGCCAGACGGTGCTCCATCTCGACGAATTCCGCGTGCCGCTGGAGACCCCGCGGGTCAAGGGCCACCCGCTGGCGCTCTTTCACGGGCTGGCGCTCAGCCCTGGCCCGGTCACCCGCTGGCACGGGGGCGAGCGGGACGCGGAGCGCGCCGCCTCGCAACTGCGGCGGCTCGGGCGCTGGACGGTCCCGGGGGATGCGCGGCAGCTGGCCCTGTCGTGGGTGCGCCTGCCCGACAACGGCGGCTTCCGCTACCACCTGGGCGACGGCACGACGCGGCAGTTTTTGTTTGCGACGGCATTCGAAGGCCACTATGGCGGCGACACGAGCCCGCGCGTGCTGTGGGCGGGCGACCTGGACGGGGACGGCCGCGCCGACCTGTTGATCAGCCTGCCCGACGACAACTGCGGCTTCGACAACCGGCTGTACCTTTCGTCGGCCGCCGGGCCCGGGCTGCTGGTGGGGCTGGCGGCCCGGTTTGTCGGGCGTCATCCGGCCTGCGGGTGCTAGCGGAGTGTGCGGCCGGAGAGCGCGGCCAGGCCCGGCAGGCGTCAGAGCGAGCAGCTCTCGCCGTTGAGCACCTTGCGCGCCGTGCTGGCCCGCGTGGTTTCCGTCACCCCCAGGCGTGCTCTGGCGGCGGCCAGCTCGCTGCGAAGTTCGCCCACCCGGGCTTTGAGTCGCTCCTGCTCGGCAAATTCGGTGCTGCATTCGGCGCGCTTGCGCTCGGCGTACAGGCGATCCCGCTCGGGCTGGCTGCTGCGGGCCTTCTGCCAGGCTTCGTGCCTGACGGCCAGCTGCTTGGCCACGTCTTCGAGGCAGCCCTTGTAGCCGTCCAGCAGGCCGGTGACCACCGCCTGGGGCGCCGGCGTGCCGGGGTAAGTCTGGCGGTGGGTGTTCCAGTTCTTGATTGCCGGAGGAACCGTGCCGGCAAACGGCAGAAGCTCACTCGCAGAGCCCAGTTCGGGCGTGTAGTCGGCGCCGGTCTGATCGATCCACTTCTGCCAGTGCCCGAGAAAGAGCCGGGCATCGGCCTGGCGCCGCGCCGAGTCGGCCAGGCTGGTCTCGGGGCGGAACTGGGCCACGGCTTCGTGGATGTCGACCCGGTAGGCAGGGTTCATGTATTCCTGGTTGCGCATGTTGCGAGCCCGCCGCACGCAGATCCGCTGGCTGGCGGCGGCCTGCTGGGCGGGGGCGATGACATCCCGCGGGTTGGCCTCGACGGCCGTCGCCGGCACGCTCATGCGGGCGCAGTCCGCGGGCTGCCGGACGCCGTAGCGGGCCAGCGCCTTGTCCTGCGAGGCGATGCGCTGCTCGGCCTCGGCCAGCACCCGGGCGAGCGTCTCGGCGTCCTGGGCGTCGTTGTTGCGGGCCGAGTTCGCCCGCACCCAGCCGTCCCAGTCGGCGTGGCGGAAGCGCGCCGTCTCGCCCGCCGAGGCGGTGCGCACCGGCACCGCGGCTTGGTTGCGCCCCGGGCTCAGGAAGAGGCATACCGGCCCGTCGGGCACGCCGCGCAGGCTGTGGGGCAGCACGAAGCGCATCTGCCGCTGGGCCACCAGGCGGCCGGCGCCCAGGTCCTGCTCGACGATCTGGCCGCCCTGCCGGTACTGGGCGTACAGGCGGACCCGCCCCGATTGCTGGAAGGACGGCGCCCAGGGGTGTTCGGCCATCCACAGGAAATCCAGGTTGCTGCCCTCGCCCTCGACGGAGGTGCCGACCGAGCTACCCAGACTGGTCGTGCCGCAGGCCGCCACCAGGAGCCCGGCGAGGGCCGCCGCGCCGGCGTGTTTCCAGGCTGCAGCGGGGGCGCGGCGTGCGTTGTCATCTGCGTACATTGATGTAGCCGTTCTGTCTCAAGGTGTTCTGGTCGAGCTTGGCCGTGCCGACGATCCGGCTCGAGAACATGATCTCGAGCATGCGGATCGCCTTCGTGCTGCGCTCCCCGAGCTGGTCGGCGTGCGCTTTCAGGTGGGCGAGGCGGGTCTCGAAGCTCTCGCGCTCGATCAGCATCAGCGTCTCGTGGGCCCGGGCGACGCCCTCCGCCCGCATCTGGGCGAAGTCGCTGCGAAAGCGCGGGCTGCCGAGGTAGCCCCGGGCGTAGTCGGGGGCGCTGGCCAGCACCCTCGTGGTCTGCTGTTCGTCGGGCTGCCCGCCGATCATCTTCTGGGCGTAAAGGAACAGCCGTCCGGCAAACAGCAGGCCGCTCTCGGAGCTGCTCCTGACGAAGTTCGTCAGGCTGGAGTCGCCCTCGGCAGAGACGAAGCGCTGGAGTTCGGCGGCGGTCCAGTCCTTCACCCGGGAGTAGGCATGGACTTCGTAGGAACCGCCGGGGGCCACGTCGCGCAGCACGCCGCCGAGGAAGGCGACCGTGCAGGCGCTCACGCACATGGCGCCGTCGGCGACATAGGTAAACTGCTGGCGTCGGCGCAGGGTTTCGCCCACCTTGATGCCCTCGGCCAGGTTGCCGCCGCCGGAGTGCAGCCAGACCTGGTAGTAGCCCCGCTCCTGGAGCATCGCCTCGAGCACCGCGGCGTCACCCCGGTAGCGGTCGTCGGGGCCCGAGAAGCCGTTCTCCCGGTCCTGGCAGCCGGCTTTCCTTTCTGCCGCGATCAGGTCGCAGTCGTAAACCAGGAGCACCGGCCGTCCCTCGCCATCGGCGATCGGCTTGAACTTGAGCGCCATCGCCTCGCCGCAGCACAGCAGCAGCCCGGCCGTGGCCAGCCACCGGCGCATCATGCGGTGACTGGTGCCCAGCCCCCGTTGGGGAGGTTGCGGCACATCTTGACGAAGATGGAGTCCTTGCTGCTGCCGTCGGCGAGGGTGTCCTCCACATCCATGCATTCGCGCTTCTCAGCGATTTCGGCGTAGCGCTTGCCGGGCACGACGCCGCCCTTCAGTGTCGGGTTGCCCGGCTCGCCGTAGCGCTGCGGC
>JAEUNU010000245.1 GCA_016789125.1 Zoogloea sp.
CCTCGGGGGTCAGGCGCCCGGGCTTGAGCAGGATGCTGTCCGGCACGCCGACCTTGCCGATGTCGTGGAGCGGCGCGGCCTTGACGACCATCTGCAGGCGCCCGTTGTCGAGGGCCGGCTGGAAGGCCGGGTTGCCCAGCAGGTGCTGGGCCAGCAGCTCGACGTAGGTCTGGGTGCGCACGATGTGCAGGCCCGTCTCGTTGTCGCGAGCCTCGCTGAGGCAGGCCAGGGCACGCACGCTGAGCTCCTGGATCAGCAGGTTTTCGCTCATCCGGCGGGCGACCTCCTGCTCGAGCCATTCGTTCTCGAGGGCCAGGCGGTCGCGGGCGTGTTTGAGCTCAAGGTGGGTGCGCACCCGGGCCAGCACGACGGCCGGGTTGATCGGCTTGGTGATGTAGTCCACGGCCCCCAGCTCGAGGCCGCGCTCCTCGTTCTCGACGCCGTTCATGGCGGTCACGAAGATCACCGGCACGTGGGCGGTACGCGGCTCGGCCCGGAGGTGCTCGAGCACCGCGTAGCCGTCCATGCCGGGCATCATCACGTCGAGCAGGATGAGGTCGGGTGGTGGCTCGAGGCCGGCAGCCCGCAAGGCCCGCTCGCCCGAATTGGCGGCCCGGACCCGGTAGTAAGGCTGCAGCAGCTCGCCGAGGATGGTGAGGTTCTGCGGCGTGTCGTCGACGATCAGCACGGTCTGCCGGGCAGGGGCATCCGATGACTTCGCGTGGTTTGAAATGGGGTTCATTACCTACCCTTTGTTGCGGATGAGGCCGCTATCCACACGACCGGACGCTGCGCGGCAACGCGACGCCCCCCGGTGATCGGCCCACCCGAGGCGCACGTGGCACCCCTCGATTATCCCGCTTAACGCCGGCTGCATGTCGGCCCGTAGGGCACCCGCAGACCAGCCGTATCAACGGCTCCTGCGTCCCTTATCGACCCGACGCGCGCAGGCTTTACCCGGCGCGTGCAGATTGCAGCGCGGCGCGACGGCACCCGGTGCCGTGGAACCAATCAGCCCCTTAGCACTCACAGGCAGGGAGTGCTAATATTGCCGTGAAGGAGGTTTAGTTATATGTCCCATGCCTTGACGTTTCCTGTTCCGTCCGCGGTCGGCAGCCTGGATCAGTACATCCAGAGCGTGAATCGCATCCCCCTGCTGACCGAGAAGGAAGAATCCGATCTCGCCCGCAGCCTGAGGGACGAGGGCGACGTGGAAGCGGCGCGCAAGCTCGTGCTGTCCCACCTGCGGGTGGTGGTGGCCATTGCACGCGGGTACCTGGGCTACGGCCTGCCCCACTCCGACCTGATTCAAGAAGGCAACGTGGGCCTCATGAAGGCCGTCAAGCGCTTCGACCCCGACCGGGGCGTGCGCCTGGTGTCGTTCGCTATCCACTGGATCAAGGCCGAGATCCACGAGTACATCGTTAAGAACTGGCGGCTGGTCAAGATCGCCACCACCAAGGCCCAGCGCAAACTCTTCTTCAACCTGCGCAGCATGAAGAGCAGCAGCAACACGCTGCAGGGTGACGAAGTCCTGGCCATGGCGCAGCATCTGGGCGTGAAGCCCGAAGAAGTCCGCGAGATGGAAACCCGCCTCTCCGGCGGTGACGTGGCCCTCGAAGCCGGCCCCGACGACGACGAGGAGCGCTTCGCTCCCATCGCCTATCTGGCCGACCCCCACGCCGAGCCGTCCGAAGTCATCGCCCAGCGCCAGTACGCCCATCTGCAGGACGAAGGCCTGCACAGCGCGCTGGCCAGGCTCGACGACCGCAGCCGCGCCATCGTCCAGCGCCGCTGGCTCGCCGAGGGCGAAGCTGCCACGCTCCACGAGCTGGCCGCGGAGTACGGCGTGTCGGCCGAGCGCATCCGCCAGATCGAGGCCAAGGCCATGCAGAAGATGCGCAGCCAGCTCGCCGAACTGGCCTGATCCACCGCCGTACGACAAAAAGGGGCAGCCTGCGAGGGCCGCCCCTTTTTTGATGCCGCCGGGCCTACTGCCCGGCGATCAGCTTGCGGATGTCGGCAGCGATGAGCTCCGGCTTCTCCCCGTGTTTCACATACAGCCGCAGCCGCCCCTGGGGGTCGAACACATAGGTGCCGGTGGAATGGTCCACCGTGTATGCCGTGCCCTTCACGTCGCCCTGCTTCTGGTAGAAAACCTTGAAATCCCTGGCCACGGCCTGGGTCGTCGGCAGATCGGCGTGGAGCCCGACGAAGCGCGGGTCGAAGGCCGGCACGTATTCGGCCAGCAGGGCCTGGGTGTCGCGCTCTGGGTCGATGGTCATGAACAGCACCTGCACCTTGTCGGCGTCCGGGCCCAGCTGCTTCATCACCTCGACCATGTTGAGCAGGTTGGTCGGGCACACGTCGGGGCACTGCACATATCCGAAGAACAGCGTGACGACCTTGCCGCGATAGTCGGCCAGGCTGCGCGTCGCGCCGGTGTGGTCGGTAAGCTGGAAACCCTTGCCGTAGCTGGCGCCGGTGATGTCGGTATTGACGAAGCCCGCCCCGCTCCCGCCACCGGGAGAGCAGGCTGCCAGCAAGCCGATCAGCACCGAAGCAAGGATGCTGCGCTGCAGCATTGAAGCCATTGAAAACCCCTTTTATTTTCAGTCACTTGCAAAACAAACAAGTGCAGTGCAAAACGCGCCGCCGATGCTACACTGACCCCACAAATTGATCTGCGTCAAATAGTCGCAGGCAGGGCCTGGAGGAGACGCCATGGCTATCATCGCAACAGAAACGGTGGAAGGGCATCAACGGGCCGCAGGCCCGTTCTGCACGCCAGAGCCCGGCGCAAACCGGGCGCTGGCCGGTGCAGCCCTGACTCCAGGCCGTCCCCGCGACGCAGGCCTTGACCTGGCCGGCCTTGATCACATCCTGCCCCCGGTTTCCGGCCGCCGCCCGCAACGCAGCGCCGTAACCGCCCGTCCCATCCACATCCAATACGATCACCCGATCGCCGCCTGCTTTCGGCAGGCCCGGCTGAGGCTCCCCATCGCCCTGCCGCCGCGCATCGGGCACTCAGTGCCGCGCATTCGCCAGGGGCGGCTGGCGGCATGCCCCAGGCCCCGGCGGCTCGCGCTTGATCCGGCCCGCCGGCTGCGCTAGGCCCTTCGATCATCCCGCAAAAGGAAGAGGTGGAGCCTTGACGATACTCAACCCCAGCCGCCGCCCGCGAAGCGCCTCCTTCCTTTCCCGCCTGGCCCTAGGCGCCGGCCTCGCCCTCGGGGCAGCCAGCGCCCTCGCCGATTACACCTGGAACTTCCCCAAGCCCGTCACCCCCATCGGCCGCGACACCCTGTCGATGCACAACCAGTTCATGGTGGTGATCACCGTGCTGTTCGTGGTGGTGTTCGCGATCATGCTGTATTCGATGATCCGCCACCGCAAGAGCGTGGGCGCCCGCCCGGCCGGCTTCAGCGGGCCGACCGGCATGCTGCAGTGGTTCTGGGTGCTGGTACCCTTCGCGATCCTGCTCTTCATCGACTTCGTGCTGATGGGCATCCCGGCCTTCCACGCGGTGATCGAGATGGAAGACACCCGCACCAAGGCCGACATGGTGCTCAAGGTCACCGGCCTGCAGTGGAAATGGAAGTATGAATACCCCGACTCGGGCATCAGCTTCGTGAGCACCCTGTCCACCCCGCGAGAGCAGATCGAGGGCAAGGCGGCCAAGGGCGAAAACTACCTGCTGGAAGTCGACAACGAAGTGGTGCTGCCGGTGGGCCGCAAGGTGCGCATCCTGCTCACCTCCACCGACGTGATCCACACCTGGTGGGTGCCCCAGTTCGGCGTGAAGCGCGACGCGATACCCGGCTTCCTGCGCGAAACCTGGGTCCGCATCGAAGAGCCCGGCGTCTACCGCGGCCAGTGCGCCGAACTCTGCGGCAAGGACCACGGCTTCATGCCGGTGGTCGTGCGGGCAGTGCCCGAGCCCGAGTACGCCGCCTGGGTCGCCGGCAAGAAGGCCGAGATGGCCGCCGCGGCCGCCGGCAGCGACAAGGCCTGGAGCAAGGACGAGCTGATGACCGCCGGCAAGGCCGCCTACGACAAAAACTGCGCCGCCTGCCACCAGCCCGAGGGCCAGGGCATCCCGCCGGCCTTCCCGGCCCTGGCGGGCAGCAAGATCGTGACCGGCCCGCTGCTCTCGCCCGAAGGCCGGCTGATCCCCGACAGCCACGTCGACCGCGTGCTCAACGGCAAGGCCGGCACCGCCATGCAGGCCTTCAAGGCGACCCTGTCCGACGCCGACCTGGCCGCCATCATCACCTACGAGCGCAACGCCTTCGGCAACCACAAGGGCGACATGATCCAGCCCGCCCAGATCAAGGCCCTGCGATGAGCCCCCACGCCGCATCCGATTCCGGCCGGGACTCCGGCGTGCCCACGCCCGGCACGGCCACCGCCCCGGCATTCCCCGAGAGGAGCCGCCGATGAACACCGCCACCCACACCCTCGACGGCCCCGGCGGCCACACCCACCAGCCGGGCGGCCTGCTGCGCTGGCTCACCACCACCAACCACAAGGACATCGGCACGATGTACCTGAGTTTCTCGCTGCTGATGTTCTTCGTCGGCGGCGCGATGATCCTGGCGGTGCGGGCCGAGCTCTTCCAGCCCGGCCTGCAGCTGATGCGGCCGGAGTTCTTCAACCAGCTGATCGGCGTGCATGCGCTGGTGATGATCTTCGCCGCGCTGATGCCGGCCGCCACCGGCTTCGCCAACTGGATGATCCCGCTGATGATCGGCGCCCCCGACATGGCGCTGCCGCGCCTCAACAACTGGGGCTTCTGGCTGCTCCCGCCGGCGGCGATCCTGCTCACGCTGCCCTTCGTGCTGGCGCTCTTCGGCATCGGTGACGGCGCGGTGGCCACCGGCTGGACGCTCTACGCGCCCCTGTCAGTGCAGGGCGGCATCGGCGTGGACTTTGCGATCTTCGCCATCCACATCCTGGGCATCAGCTCGATCATGGGCTCGATCAACATCATCGCCACCCTCCTCAACATGCGCGCCCCGGGCATGACGCTGATGAGGATGCCGCTCTTCTGCTGGGGCTGGCTGGTGACCGCGGTGCTGCTCATCATCACCCTGCCGGTGCTGGCGGGCGGCGTGACGATGCTGCTCACCGACCGCCACTTTGGCACCCACTTCTTCGACGCCGCCGGCGGTGGCGACCCGATCCTCTTCCAGCACCTGTTCTGGTTCTTCGGCCACCCCGAGGTGTACATCCTGCTGCTGCCGGTGTGGGGGCTGATGCCCCACGTGCTGTCCACCTTCAGCCGCAAGCCCATCTACGGCCACACCGGCCAGGTCTGGTCCTTTGTCGCCATCGGCGTACTCGGGCTGGTGGTGTGGGGCCACCACTTCATGACCGCCGGCCTGCCGGTGCCGGCGCTGCTGTATTTCATGTACAGCACCATGTCGATCTCGCTGCCGCTGGCGGTGCTGTTCTTCTGCTGGATCGCCACCATGTGGCGCGGTGCCATGAGCTTCGAGACGCCGATGCTGTTCGCGGTCGGCTTCATCGTGCTGTTCGGCATCGCCGGCCTCACCGGGCTGGTGCTGGCCGACGTGGCCGCCGACGCCCAGTACCACCACAGCTACTTCGTGGTGGCCCACTTCCACTACGCGCTGTTTGCCGGCGGCATCATGGGGGTAATGACAGGCGTCTACTACTGGCTGCCCAAATGGACCGGCCACATGTACAGCGAGAAGCTCGGCAAGCTGCACTTCTGGCTCACGGTGATCAGCTTCAACCTCACCTTCATGCCCCAGTTCTTCCTGGGACTCGCCGGCATGCCGCGGCGCATCCCCGACTACGCGCTGCAGTTTGCCGAGTTCAACGCCATCTCCACCGTCGGTTCGTTCGTGCTGGGCCTCTCGCAGCTGCTGTTCGCCTACAACATCTGGCGCTGCATCAAGGGGGGTGAGAAAGCCAGCAACGGTGTGTGGGAAGGCACCCGCGGGCTCGAATGGGAGCTCAGCTCGCCGCCGCCCCACCACTCGTGGGAAACCCAGCCCGTCATCAAGGATTGATCCGGAGGATCACCGCCATGCATCTCACCGAAACCGATCTCGCCCAGCGCCGCAAGGCATCCACCCGCTTCGCCTGGGTGCTCGGCGCCCTGGCGGTCGGCCTGTATGTGGTCGGCTTCTTCATCGAGCGCTAGCCGCCATGCCAGGCACCTCCCTGCCCCCGCCCCGCCGGCATGGCCGGCTGGTGGCGCGCCTGATCGTGCTGGCGGGCTTCTTCTTTGCCTTCGGCTTTGCGCTGGTGCCGCTCTACGACAGCTTCTGCGAGGCCGTCGGCTTCAACGGCAAGACGCTCAAGGACGCCCTCGCCGCCAACAATGCCCCGCCCAGCGCCATCAACTACAGCCGCAAGCTGAGCGTGCAGTTCACCGCCACGCTGATGCCCGGCCTGCCCTGGGAGATCCGCCCCCTCGAGCCCGCCATCGAGCTGCACCCGGGCGAGCTGCGCACCACGCGCTTCCTGGTACGCAACCTGTCCGACCAGACCATCGTCGGCCAGGCCGTGCCCAGCGTCTCGCCCACCGTGGCGGCCCGCCACTTCCGCAAGCTCGACTGCTTCTGCTTCACCCAGCAGACCCTGGCGCCCGGCGAGAGCCGCGAGATGGCGCTGACCTTCATCGTGGACGGCGACATCGGCGAGGAGATCAGCGAGCTCACGCTGGCCTACGCCTTCTTCCTGGCGCCGAAAGACCCTGCCTGAGGAGCACGCCGTGAACAGCGCCCACGCATCCGCCCCGCACAGCGGGCACTACTACGTCCCCCAACCCAGTCTCTACCCCTTCTTCTTGTCGGCGGGCATGTTCCTGCTGGCCCTGGGCTTCATCCTGCAGATGAACAGGTTTGCGCCGGGGCCGTGGGTGATGGCGGCCGGCGCCGGGGTGATCGGTTTCGTGCTGTACCGCTGGTTCGGCGCAGTGATCGCGGAGAACCAGCGCGGCGACTACACCGGCTGGGAAGACAAATCCTTCCGCCCGGGCATGGTGTGGTTCATCGGCTCGGAGGTGATGTTCTTCGCGGCCTTCTTCGCCGCGCTCTTCTATTGCCGCCACATCTCGGTGCCGGCGCTGGCCGGCATGGACCCGGCCTTCACGCTGTACAAGGACTTCACTGCCGCCTGGCCCAGCGCCGGCCCCAAGGGCGCCAGCTTCACGCCGATGGGCGCCTGGGGCATTCCGGCCATCAACACCGCGCTGCTGCTGAGCTCCGGCATCACCCTCACCTGGGCCCACTGGGGGCTGATGAAGGGCCGGCGCACCCAGCTCAACCTGGGGCTCATCCTCACAGTGCTGCTGGGGGTGGTCTTCCTCGGCTTCCAGGCCTACGAATACCACCACGCCTACACCGAACTCGGCCTCACGATGGGCGCCGGCGTGTATGGCGCCACCTTCTTCATGCTCACCGGCTTCCACGGTTTCCATGTAACGCTGGGCGCGATCATGCTGGCGGTGGTGGCCGGACGCTGCCTGGCCGGGCATTTCGACGCAAAACGGCACTTCGCCTTCGAGGCGGTAGCCTGGTACTGGCACTTCGTCGACGTGGTGTGGCTGCTGCTCTTCGTGGTGGTTTACTGGCTGTAGCCGCCAAAGCGCCAGGCCAGCAGCAGGCCCACGAACAGCACCACCGACAGGGACACCCGCAGCGTCAGCGCCCTCACCACCCGGTCGCCGTCGCCCTTGTCCCGATACAAAAAGAACAGCCCCGAGAAGAGACTGACCAACACCAGCACCAGCATGAGCACCACCGCCCACTTGAACAGCACAGCCCGCTCCCCGAACATGGTCGGCCGATTGTGCGCCCGCCTCCGGCACGCCACAAGCGGCCGGCGCTTCCGCCCCTCGCTGGTGGGCGGCCTGGCGGCGCTGGTGGCGGCGGGCGGCTGCATCGCGCTCGGCAACTGGCAGTACGCCAAATTCGAACGCAAGGAAGCCGCCCAGGCCCAGCTCGACCACCGCGCCGCCGACGCCCCGGTCGCCCTGGGCAGCATGCCGGTCGACGCCGAAGCCCTGCGCGCCCGGCCGGTGGTGGCGCGTGGCCACTTCGAGACCGGGCGGCAGTTTCTCGTCGACAACCGCATCCACCGGGAGCAGGCCGGCTACCACGTCGTCACGCCGCTACGCATCGACGGCAGCGAGATGCGGGTGCTGGTCAACCGCGGATGGGTCCCGGCCCTCGCCCGCCACAGCGACGTGCCGGCCGTCGCCACGCCCGGCGGCACGGTCGAGCTCCACGGCATCGCGGTGGTGCCCGGCAGCCGCTTCTTCACCCTCGGCAGCGAGGCTGACAGCGGCTGGCAGCCCGTCTGGCAGAACCTCGACCTGGCCCGCTTCGCCCGCCTGGCCGGCTACCCGGTGCAGCCCGTCGTGCTGCAACTGGCCGCCGACGCCCCCGCCGGCTTCGTGCGCGACTGGCCGCGCCCCGACGAGCGCAAGGAGCGCCACCTCTCCTACGCGCTGCAGTGGTACGGCTTTGCCGCCTCGGCCGTGCTGATCTGGCTCGCGCTGGCCTGGAGGCGCCCCACATGAGCCGCTACCGCCCCTTGCTGCTCGTCCTCGCGCTGCTCGCCCTGCCCTTCGCGGTCGGCGGTGGCCTGTACGCCTGGGGCTGGCGGCCGGCCGGCGGCGCCCACGGCGAGCTCCTCGACCCGCCGCGCCCCCTCCCGCCCCTCGCCGACGCCAGCGGCCAGCCCCTTCCCCGGGCCGAGTTCGACGGCCACTGGAACCTCGTCGTCGCCGGCAGCGGCCCCTGCGAGGCCGCCTGCCGGCAGTGGGTCGTCGCCACCCGCCAGATCCACGTGGCCCTCTACAAGCAGATGCCCCGCGTGCATCGCATGTGGCTGTCCGACCAGCGCCCGCCCGACGCCGCCCCGCTGCTCGCCCTCCAGCCCGACCTGCACACCGCCGTCGCCACCACCGATGCCGCTCGCCGCGCCTTCGACCTCGGCCAGGCCGGATACCGCGTGTATGTGCTCGACCCCGCCGGCCGGATCATCCTGCGCTACGCCCCCGATGCCGACCCGCGCGGCATCCTGAAAGACATGGAACGCCTGCTCCGCTACGCCTGGGCCGGCTGACACCCCGCAACGAAGCCCGGAGCCCCCGATGCCGACGACCCTCCGCCCCACCGCCCTGCGCGCCCCCCTCGGCCTGCGCCTGTCCGCCTTCGTCACCCAGTGCAAGCCGCGGGTGAACAGCCTGATCGTGTTCACCGCGGTGATCGGCATGTTCCTCGCCCAGCCCGGCTGGCCGCCCGCCGGCCTGATGCTGGCCGCCACCGTCGGCATCGCGCTGGTGGCCGGCGCCGCGGCGGCGATCAACTGCCTGGTCGAACGCACGATCGACGCCCGCATGGCCCGCACCCGGGCCCGCCCGCTGCCCCTCGGCCTGATCAGCCCCACCGAGACGCTGGGCCTCGCCTGCCTCACCGGCGGCGCCGGGCTGTGGCTGCTGCACATGGCGGTCAACCCGCTCACCATGTGGCTCACGCTGGCCACCTTCCTGGGCTACGCCATCGTCTATACAGTGATCCTCAAGCCGGCCACGCCGATGAACATCGTCATCGGCGGCGCCTCTGGGGCGATGCCGCCAGTGCTCGGCTGGGCCGCGATGACCGACAGCATCGGCCTGCCGGCCCTCGCCCTGTTCCTCATCATCTTTCTGTGGACGCCCCCCCACTTCTGGGCGCTGGCCTGCTACCGGCGCGACGAATACGCCCGTGCCGGCCTGCCCATGCTTCCGGTGAGTCACGGCGTGCCTCTCACCTGCCTGCACATCCTGCTCTACACCGTGCTGCTGGCCGCCGTGTCCTACCTGCCCGCCACACTGGGCCTGTCGGGCGGCATCTACGTAGGGCTGGTCAGCCTGCTCAACCTGGGCTATCTGCGCGAGGCCTGGCGCTTGTGGCGTGACTACTCCGACACCCGCGCCCGCCACGCCTTCCGCTACTCGCTGATCTACCTCACGGGCTTGTTTGCTGCCCTGTTCCTGGACCGACTCGCATGAGACACGCACACCGCCGGCTGACCGCGGCCGCCCTCGCCCTGGCGGTGGTGGTCGTCTCCCTCGGCGCGTGGGTGCGCCTGTCCGACGCCGGGCTCGGCTGCCCCGACTGGCCCGGCTGCTACGGCCACCTGGTAGGCGTACCGGACGAGGCCCACGAGATCGCCGCCGCCCAGGCCGCCTTTCCGGGCAAGCCCGTGGAAGCTCCGAAGGCCTGGAAGGAGATGATCCACCGCTACGCCGCCGGCGGACTCGGCCTGGTGATCGCCGCCCTCGCGGTCCTGGCCTGGCGCCAGCGGGCCCGCCGCAGCCCTTGGCTGGAACTCGGCCTGCTGGCGGTCGTCAGCGGCCAGGCCCTGCTGGGCATGCTCACCGTCACCCGGCTGCTCAAACCACTCATCGTCACCAGCCACCTGCTGGGCGGCATGACGACCCTGGCCCTGCTGGTGCTGTTGTGGCTACGGCGGCGTCCCACCGCGCCGGCCCCGGCCGTCGCCGGCCCGCTGCGCCTGCTGGCCGGCGCGGCCCTGACGGTGGTGGTGGCGCAGATCGCCCTCGGCGGCTGGGTCAGCAGCAACTACGCGGCGGCGATCTGCGCCGATTTCCCCACCTGCCAGGGTAGCTGGTGGCCGGCCATGGATGTGCACCACGCCTTCACCCTCGACCGCGAGCTCGGCGCCACCGCCAGCGGTGCGCTACTCCCCGCCGCCGCTCTGACCACCATCCACTGGGCCCATCGCCTGTTTGCCGGCGTGGTGCTGCTGGTGGTGGGCAGCTTCGGCCTCAAACTGCTCGGCCAGCGCCGCCTGAGCGGCCACGGCCTGGTGCTGCTGGCGGCCCTGGCGGTGCAGATCGGCCTGGGCATTGCCAACGTGCTGCTGCAGCTGCCCCTGCCGCTGGCAGTCGCCCACAACACCGGGGCGGCGCTCCTGCTGTGCGCGGTGCTGGCCAGCTGCGCACAGGTCTTTCAAGGCAAGGAAGCCCGCGGCCGGGTTCCGGCGGCGGGCTTCCTGAGGCGCTTCGAAGCGGTGCGCTGAGGCAAGCGGCCGGGCGGCCGCTCAGGCCTGCTTGACGAGCGTCTCCAGCTGCAGGCCCGGCACCCGCGGCACGCCGGCGCCGGCGGCGTCCGGGAAGCCCTCGAGCCGCCCCGAGCGCACGTAGCCGCGCCGGACATAAAACGCCAGCAGCTCAACCCGCGCCACCAGCACCGACATGCGGAAGACCCGCGCACCCAGCTCGTCCGCCGCATAGCGCTCGGCACAGGCCAGCATCCGCTTGCCGAGCCCGCCGGCCTGCTCGGCCGGCTCGGTGGCGAGCATCCCGATGTAGGCTGCACGCTCCGCGGGGAACGCCTCGACATGCACGCAGGCCACGATGCTGTCGCCCCGGCACAGCACCAGCAGCGCCGACCCCGGCCTGAGCAAGCTCCGGACCGTCGCGGCCGAGGCCCGCTCACCCGCCACCAGCTCCGCCTCGTGAGTCCAGCCCCGCAAGCCGGCGCCCGGGCGGTAGGCACGATTCACAAGGCCGGCGATCGCCTCCGCGTCGTCGGCTGTGGCCAAGCACAGCGCGATGTCCATCGCGCCGGTCACCCCGCCAGGGCGGCCAGCAGCTTGCCGTGGATGCCGCCGAAGCCGCCGTTGCTCATCACCAGTATGCGATCGCCGTCGCGGGCTTCGGCGACGATGGCCGCCACCAGCGCGTCCAGGTCGTCCTCGACCACGGTCTTGGCTGCGATCGGTGCCAGCGCGCCGCGGGCGTCCCAGCCCAGATTGGCGGCGTAGCAGAAGACCTTGTCAGCCTGAGTGAGGCTGGCGGCGAGCTGATCCTTCATCACGCCGAGCTTCATGGTGTTGGAGCGCGGCTCGAGTACCGCCAGGATGCGCGCCTCACCCACCTGCCGGCGCAAGCCCTCGACGGTCAGGGTGATCGCCGTCGGGTGGTGGGCGAAGTCGTCGTACACCGCCACACCGCGCACCGTGCCGCGCAGCTCGAGACGGCGCTTGACACCCTCGAAGCGGGTCAGTGCATCCAGCGCCACCTCGGGCGTCACCCCCACGTGGCGCGCCGCCGCGATGGCGGCCAGCGCGTTGGCCCGGTTGTGGCGGCCCGACAGGGGCAGGCGACGGCGGCCGATCTCGCGGCCCTCGAAGCGCAGCACCACTTCATCCTCGCTCGCCCCCTCGGCCACCGACCAGCCGGCCGCGTCGTTGAACCATTCCAGCTCCGACCAGCAACCGCGGCCGATCACCCGCTGCAGGGATTCTTCCTCGCCGTTGGCGACGATCCGTCCGGACTTCGGCACGATCCGCACCAGGTGGTGGAATTGCGTTTCGATCGCGGCCAGATCGGCAAAGATGTCCGCGTGATCGAACTCCAGGTTGTTGAGGATCGCGGTGCGCGGGCGGTAATGGACGAACTTCGAGCGCTTGTCGCAGAAGGCGGTATCGTATTCGTCGGCCTCGATCACGAAGAAGGGCGTCTCGCCGAGACGCGCCGACACGCCGAAGTTCTTCGGCACGCCACCGACCAGGAAACCCGGCTTCAGGCCGGCATCTTCGAGGATCCAGGCGAGCAGCGAGGTGGTCGTCGTCTTGCCGTGGGTGCCCGCCACGGCCAGCACCCAGCGCCCCTGCAGCACGTTCTCGGCCAGCCACTGGGGGCCCGACACATAGGGCAGGCCCTGGTCGAGGATCGCCTCGAGGAGCGGATTGCCGCGGGAGATCGCGTTGCCGACCACAAAGACGTCGGGCTCGAGCCCCAGCTGCTCGACCCCGTAGCCCTCGACGAGACCGATGCCCTGTTCCTCGAGCTGGGTGCTCATCGGCGGATAGACGTTGGCGTCGCAGCCCGTCACCTTGTGGCCGGCAGCCCGCGCCAGCAATGCCACGCCACCCATGAAGGTGCCGCAAATCCCGAGAATATGAATGTGCATGAGATCCCAAGCGCGGCGAAAACAGCGCCGCAACAGTCGTGTGTAGAATGGGCGCCATTCTAATCGAACGGGGAGCTCCGACCGCCCATGACGCGCCCTGCCGTTCCACACCGCAGCAATCTGCGCCGTGAGATCGCCGCCCTGGCGGCCCGCATGATCGCCGAAGACGGCATTTCCGATTATGGTTTTGCCAAGCGCAAGGCCGCCCGCCAGCTCGGCGCCGTCAACGCCGACGAACTCCCCAACAACGCCGAGATCGACGCCGAAGTCCGCACCTACCTGTCGGTTTTCCAGGACGAGGAGCACCTCGAACGCCAGCAGTTCATGCGCGTCGCCGCCGCCGAAGTCATGCGCGAACTCGAAGCCTTCCGCCCCTATCTCACCGGCGCCGTGCTCGAAGGCACCGCCGGGCGCTACGCCGAAGTCGAGATCGACCTCTTTCCCGAGAGCGCCAAGGAGGTCGAGATCTTCTTCCTCAACCACAGTGTCAGCTACGAGCACCGGGAGCCCCGCCGCAATCAGCCCGACGCCCCCGAGGCGATCCTCGTCTTCGACTGGGGTGAGGTACCCGTCAAGCTGCGCATCTACTCGCCCGACGCCGAGCGCCTGAGCCGCCGCAGCGCCCACGGCGCGAGGCAGATGGACAGGGCCCGCCTCGCCACCGTCGAAGCCCTCATCAAACAGGGCCCCGCCGACAGCATCGACCTCCACCCATGAAGAACAAGCTCCCCATCCTCCTGGCCGTCGTTGCCGCCCTCGCCGCGGCAGCGGCCGGCGTCTATACCGCCCGCCAGCAGGAACACGCCACCCCGAGCGCGGCGGCACCGGCCACCCCCAGCCAGGTCCAGCACGCAGCCCTCAACACCCTGCTCGGCCTCGAGCTCGCCGACGCCGACGGCGCCCGACAGCCCCTGGCCCACTGGAAGGGCAAGATCCTGGTGCTCAACTTCTGGGCCACCTGGTGCCCTCCGTGTCGCCATGAAATCCCGGCTTTTTCGGCCATGAGCAGCAAATACCGGGACAAAGGGGTACAGTTTGTCGGCATCAGCATCGACACGGCCAGCAATGTGCGCAGCTTCCAGCGCGAGCACCAGGTCAGCTACCCGCTGCTGATCGCCGAGCCGTCCGTCGTGCAACTCACCGAAAGCCTGGGTAACGCCGCGCAAGGCCTGCCATTTACCGTGATCGTCGACAAAACAGGCGTGATCAGCCGCGTAAAGGTGGGCATGCTGTCCGAAACCGATCTCGACACCACGCTGGGCCGCCTGACGCGCCCCTGAGGCGCCGAAAGGGCGCCCTCGCGGTGGACAATTTGCGCCGAATTGCGGCAAACTTGCACACATGACGCGGAAAACTCGCCCCCAGGAAGCCCGCACCGAGAGCCTGCCGCAGCGTCGCGTACTGGTTCTGCATGGGCCCAACCTCAACCTCTTCAGCAGCCGGGACCCCATCTCCGGCGAGCAACTCACGCTCGCCGACATCCATGCCGCCATGGAGAGCCGGGCCCGGGCCGATGGCGTGCAGCTCGAATCCTTCCAGAGCAACCACGAGGGCGAGCTGATCGACCGGGTCCAGGCCGCCGGCAGCGAAGGCGTCGACTTCATCGTCATCAACCCGGCGGGCTACACCCACACCAGCGTCGCGCTGCGTGACGCCCTCTGCGAGGTCGCGATCCCCTTCGTCGAGG
Organism: Zoogloea sp.; assembly: GCA_016789125.1. GTDB lineage: Bacteria > Pseudomonadota > Gammaproteobacteria > Burkholderiales > Rhodocyclaceae > Zoogloea. Next base: position 14,656 of record JAEUNU010000245.1, read on the forward strand.
TGCATCTGGCCAACATCCACGCCCGCGAGCCTTTCCGCCAGCATTCCTACTTCTCCGACAAAGCCGTCGGAGTGATCTCCGGGCTGGGCGCCCAGGGCTATCAACTCTCCCTCGAGTTCGCCCTCGCCCGCCTCCGCGCCTCCGGCGCCTGACACAGACATATCCGCGGCCCCTCACCCGAGCGGCCGTAATACATTCAAGGGGAACACAATGGATCTTCGCAAACTCAAGAAACTGATCGACCTGGTCCAGGAATCCGGCATCTCCGAACTGGAAGTCACCGAAGGCGAAGAAAAGGTGCGGATTGCCAAGCACAGCACCGGCCCGGCGCCGATGAACTACGTGGCCCAGGCTCCGGTGATGCACGCCGCCCCGGCTGCTACCGCGCCGGCCGCCGCGGCTCCCGCCGCCAGCGACCCCGGCCTGCCCGAGGGCCACGTGGTCAAGTCTCCGATGGTCGGCACCTTCTACCGGGCCAGCGCCCCGGGCGCCAAGCCCATCGTCGAAGTCGGCCAGACCGTCGCCGTGGGCGACGTGCTGTGCATCATCGAAGCCATGAAGCTCATGAACGAGATCGAAGCCGACGCGGCCGGCACCATCAAGGCGATCCTGGTCGAGAACGGCGAGCCGCTCGAATACGGCGAGCCCCTCTTCGTCATCGGCTAAATCATGGCCATGTTCGAGAAGATCCTCATCGCCAATCGCGGCGAAATCGCCCTGCGGGTGCTGCGCGCCTGCCGTGAGCTGGGCATCAAGACGGTCGCCGTGCACTCCGAGCCGGACGCCGAAGCCAAGTATGTCAAGCTGGCCGACGAGTCCGTCTGCATCGGGCCGGCCTCGTCGACCCTCAGCTACCTCAACATCCCCGCGCTGATCTCCGCCGCCGAAGTCACCGACGCCGAAGCCATCCACCCGGGCTACGGCTGCCTGTCCGAGAACGCCGACTTCGCCGAGCGGGTCGAGCAGTCCGGCTTCGTGTTCATCGGCCCGCGCGCCGAGACCATCCGCCTGATGGGCGACAAGGTCTCCGCCAAGGACGCCATGAAGGCCGCCGGCGTACCCTGCGTGCCGGGCTCCGAAGGCGCCCTGCCCGACGACCCCAAGGAGATCGTCAAGATCGCCCGCGCCATCGGCTACCCGGTGATCATCAAGGCAGCCGGCGGCGGCGGCGGGCGCGGCATGCGCGTGGTGCACACCGAGGCGGCGCTGCTCAACGCCGTCACCACCACCCGCTCCGAGGCCGGCGCGTTTTTCGGCAACCCCATGGTTTACATGGAGAAGTTCCTGGAAAACCCGCGCCACGTGGAAATCCAGATCCTCGCCGACCAGCACGGCAACGCCATCCACCTGGGCGAGCGCGACTGCTCCATGCAGCGCCGCCACCAGAAGGTCATCGAGGAAGCCCCGGCGCCCGGCATCGAGCGCCGCCACATCCTGCGCATCGGCGAGCGCTGCGCCGAGGCCTGCCGCAAGATCGGCTACCGCGGCGCCGGCACCTTCGAGTTCCTCTACGAGAACGGCGAGTTCTACTTTATCGAGATGAACACCCGGGTCCAGGTCGAGCACCCGGTCACCGAGCTCATCACCGGCGTCGACATCGTCCAGGAGCAGATCCGCGTCGCCGCCGGCCAGAAGCTGCGCTACCGGCAAAAGGACATCGAGTTCCGTGGCCACGCCATCGAATGCCGCATCAACGCCGAAGACCCGTTCAAGTTCACCCCCTGCCCGGGCAAGATCGGCAACTGGCATGTCCCCGGCGGCCCCGGCATCCGCGTGGACTCCCATGTATACAACGGCTATACGGTTACCAAGCACTACGACTCGATGATCGGCAAGCTGATCGCCTACGGTGACACCCGCGACCAGGCCATCCGCCGCATGCGCATCGCCCTGTCCGAAATGCTCGTCGAAGGCATCAAGACCAACATCCCGCTGCACCAGGAACTGATGCTCGACGCCCGCTTCGTCGAAGGCGGCACCGCGATCCACTACCTCGAGCACAAGCTGGCCGCCCGCAACGAGGTCAATAAAAGCTGATGTGGATCTCCGTCATCCTGCAGGCTGACGCGACGCGCGCCGAAGCCCTTTCCGAAGCGCTCATGGAGCACGGCGCCCTGTCGGTCAGCATCGACGACGCCGACGCCGGCACCGAGGCCGAGAAACCCCAGTTCGGCGAGCCGGGCATGCACCCGGCCAGCCTGTGGGACCACAGCCGCGTCGTCGCGCTCTTCGACACCGACACCGACCTGGCCCAGGCCCTGGCCACCGCCTCCGCCGCGGCCGGGCTCGATGCCGTGCCGCCCTTCACCATCGAGGAAGTCGAGGAGCAGAACTGGGTGCAGCTCACCCAGAGCCAGTTCGACCCGATCCGCATCACCGACCGCCTCTGGATCGTGCCGACCTGGCACACCGCTCCGGACGCCGACGCGATCAACCTCGTCCTCGACCCCGGCATGGCCTTCGGCACCGGCTCCCACCCCACTACCCGGCTGTGCCTCGAATGGCTCACCGAGGTCGTCACCCCGGGCGTCTCGGTGCTCGACTACGGCTGTGGCTCCGGCATCCTGGCGATCGCCGCGGTCAAGCTCGGGGCAGGTGAGGTCACCGGCGTCGACATCGACGAGAAAGCCGTCGCCACCGCCGCCGACAACGCCGCCAACAACGGCGTCAGCCTGCACCTGCAGGTGTCGGCCAAGCCTCTCGAGGGCACCTTCCAGCGGGTCGTCGCCAACATCCTGACCAACCCGCTCAAGATGCTCGCGCCGCTGCTCGCCGCGCGGGTCGCCCCCGGCGGCAAGCTCGCCCTCTCCGGCGTGCTCGAAGCCCAGGCCGCCGAGGTCATCGCCGCCTACGCGCCCCACATTGCCCTGCGCATCGGCGCCACTCAAGAAGGCTGGGTCCGCCTCGAAGGCGAGCACCCGGAACCGGCCGTGCCATGATCCTGGCCCGCTGCCCCGCGTGCGCCACCACCTTCCGGGTGCGCCCGGAGCAGCTGCGCGCCCGCCAGGGGCGGGTGCGCTGCGGCCATTGCCAGCACGCCTTCAACGCCCTCGAAACCCTCGTTGACGAGGGCACGGCCGACGAAGCCCTGGCGCTGGCTCCGGCCCACAGCGAGCCTGCCCTCGCCGACAGCTCGCCCCCCCTCTTCGTCCTCGAAGAGAAGACCGAGATCGAACCCTTCCCGCCCATCGAGCCCTCGCCAGACGAACCGGCCGCCGAGCCCGCCCAGGTCGACAACCTGCCCGCGCCGGAGCCCTTCGACTCCCCGAGCTTCATGCTCGACGAGGATCCGGCCCCCGGCTCTGGCGACAGCGCCGAACCAGGCTTCGAACTCCCGCCCCCGGCCGAAGATCTCCCCTCCGACGACCCGCGCATCGAACCCCACGGCGAAGTCGAACCCGCCGCCGAATGGCCGGCCGTCGAGATCGAAACCGAGGCCCCGCCGCCCAACGCCTTCGCCCTCCCCGGTGACGAGCCCCCCGAAGCCCAGGCCGCCAGCGACGGCAGCGCGCACGACATTGCGTTCGAGCTGCCGCCCGCCACCGAGCCGGAGGCGGAACCCGACACCGCCTCCCTACACATCGAGACCGGCCCGCCGTTTGCACCGCCGTTCCGCCCCGAGTGGCCCGACGCCTCCGAGCTCGAGCTCAAGGCCGAACCGGCAGCGCCCCTCGACTTCGACTCCCTGCTGCATCGCCAGGACACCGGCGACAGCACTGCCGCAGCGCGGCCGGAGGCCGACACCGCCAGCCCGGCCGCCGCCGCGCTGATCGCACCGCCTCCCGGCCACGACGCAGACGCAGGCCGCCCATCTGCCGACACCTGGCAAGGCAGCCCCGCAGGCGACGACACCGAGCCCGAGCCCGAAGCCGAAACCCCCGACGAGAAGCCCTCCGGCATGCTGCGCCAGGCCGCCTGGGCCGCCGGCGCAACGCTGCTGGCCCTCGTGCTGCTGGCCCAGGGCGTGCTCGTCTTCCGCAACCAGATCGTCCAGTCCTCGCCCCACATGCGGCCCTTCATGGAAAGCCTGTGCGCCACCATCGGCTGCGACCTGCCACTGCCCCGCGACGCCACGCTGATCGCCATCGAAAGCTCCGACATCCAGCCCGACGCCGGCCGCGAAGCCTTCTTCACGCTCCACGTCACCCTGCGCAACCGGGCCGAGTTCGCCCAGGCCCACCCGCACCTCGAAGTCACCCTCACCGACGCCCGCGACAAGGCCCTCGTCCGCCGCGTGCTGGAGCCCGCCCAGTGGCTGCCCGCCGACGCCCCGAAAGACGCCTTCCCGGCCCACCGCGAGATCGCCGCCCAGGTCGCCTTCGAGGCGCCCCTGGTGGCCGCCGCCGGCTACCGCGTGTGGGTCTTCTACCCCTGAGCCCGCTCAAACCCTTCCAGAGTCACCCCCACATGTCCACGCTCATCTGCGGCTCCATCGCCTTCGATTCGATCATGGTTTTCCATGACCGCTTCCGCAACCACATCCTTCCCGAGCAGCTCCACATCCTGAACGTCTCGTTCTTCGTGCCCGAGATGCGCCGCGAGTTCGGCGGCTGCGCCGGCAACATCGCCTACAACCTCAAGCTGCTCGGCGGCGAGCCGCTGATCATGGCCACCGTCGGTGACGACGCGGCGCCCTACCTCAAGCGCCTCGACCACCTCGGCCTGCCGCGCCGCCACGTCACCCAGGTGCCCGGCAGCTTCACCGCCCAGGCCTTCATCACCACCGA
>JAEUNU010000191.1 GCA_016789125.1 Zoogloea sp.
CCCGAACAAGGCCAAAACGACGCTTGCCAGCACCCCGAAAAACCACCACTCTTGAACCCCCGAAGACGTCCCTCAGAGACGATTCAAACTGGCTCCTATATGCCGGTCAGAGGTGGCTCTATTGTGGCGGTCAGTGACAGGGTGTCGTCGAACTTGGCCATCACCTGCCTCAGGCGCAGCGCGCGGGGGCGCAGGGCATCGAAGGTGGCGATGTCCTGCTCCATCTCGGCCAGGTCGAAGCTCGGCGGCAGCGCGTTGGGGTACTGCCGGAAGACCATCGGGGCGATACGGCAGAAGGGCTCCGAGCGGTCGCCCATCTTGGCCAGGCTGCGCACCTGCTCGGCGCTGAGGCTGACGAAGGCCTGGGAGAAACGCTCCACGGTGGCGATGGCTGCGTCGAGGGCGGCGAGTTCTTCGGCGGTGAACGCCAGGGAAACGAGGTCTTGACTCATCAAGGGGCTCCTGCAGCAGAGGGGGGAGGGAATGGTGCCGTGAAATGACTTTCACATCGATGTGAAGTCGAATGGCATGCTACAAAAATGCTGCCTGCAGGTCTAGTACGATTTGGGGGCAAGCTCGGGGGCGGCCGGTTTCTAGCCGGGCCAGGGCCGCGCCACTTCCGCGGCCTCCCGCTCCAGCCACCCCCGCAGCTCGGCCGCCGGCAGCGGCCGCGAGAACAGGTAGCCCTGGGCCGTGTCGCAGCCGAGCCGGCGGAGGAAATGCAGCTGCTCTTCGGTCTCGACGCCTTCGGCGACGACGGTCTTGCCCAGGCCGTGGGCGAGGGCGATGGTGGCCTGAACGATGGCGGCGTCGTCGCCACCGTGGGTGATGCCGGCCACGAAGCTGCGGTCGATCTTGAGCTCGGACACCGGAAAGCGCTTGAGGTAGGACAGCGACGAGTAGCCGGTGCCGAAATCATCCACCGAGATGCCCACCCCCAGCTCGGCCACCCGGGCGAGGAGCTCGGCGACGAAGTCGGCCTTGTGCATGGCGGTGGATTCGGTGAGCTCGATCTTGAGCAGCCGCGGGTCGAGCCCGCTGTTGGCGAGGGCGTCGCGGATGGTGCCGACGATGGCCATGTCGCCGCACTGGCGCGACGATACGTTGATGGCCAGCGGCACCAGCGGCAGCCCGGCGGCGGACCAGCGGGCGAGCTGGGCGCAGGCTTCGTGGATGACCCACTCGCCGAGGGTGCGGATGTAGCCGCTCTCCTCGGCGGCGGGGATGAACTGGTCGGGGGGGATCAGCCCGAAGCCCGGCCGCCGCCAGCGGATGAGGGACTCGAGGCCCACCAGACGCTGCCCGGCGAGCGCCACCTGGGGCTGGTAGAAGAGCTCGAACTCGCCGCTGGCGAGGGCCCCGCGCAGGGCGCTCTCGGTGCTCAGGCGGTCCTTCGACCAGACGTTCATCTCGGCCGAGTAGAAGGTGAAGTTGCGACCGCCGTCGGTCTTGCCCTGGTACATCGCCTTGTCGGCCATCGACAGCAGGGTGTCGGCGTCCTTGCTGTCGTCGGGGCCGATGCTGATGCCGATGCTGCAGGCGAGAAAGAGCCCGCGCACGCCGACGCTGTCGATCTCCCGGTCGAGCAGCTCGAGGATCGTGCCGGCGATGGCGGCCACCGAGTGGCGGTCGGCGATGCCGTCGAGGAGGATGATGAACTCGTCGCCGCCCCAGCGCGACACG
>JAEUNU010000239.1 GCA_016789125.1 Zoogloea sp.
GTAGCTCAGTCGGTAGAGCAACTGATTCGTAATCAGTAGGTCACCAGTTCGATTCCGGTCAGCAGCACCAGCATCAAAGCAAAAGGCCAGTCTTTCGAGACTGGCCTTTTGCTTTGATGCTGCCGAATGGTTTCAGGTCTCCAGGAGCCTCGCCACCCTGGCCGGGTCCACCCCGCGGAGACGGACCCGCTTGGCGCGGGATGTATCGCCACTAAGCAACTCGACCGCAGACTTCGAGACGCCGCAGGCCTTGGCCAGGAAACCCAGGAGCGCAGCGTTGGCCTTGCCGTCCACCGGGGGCGCGGCAAGCCGGATCTTGAGCGCATCGCCGTGTAGCCCGACGATCTCGGTCTTGCGGGCGCCGGGCTGGATGTGCAGCGTGAGGATCAGGCTGCCGTCTGCCGCCTGGACACACCAGCTCATGCTTAGGCCACGCCGACCAGCAGGAGCTTGCCCATCGACAGGGCGCTGAGGGCGACCTGCAGCAAGAGGAAAAATGCGATGGGGCTCAGGTCGACGCCACCGATGAGCGGGATGACGCGCCGGAACGGGCGCAAAAACGGCTCCGCCAGGGCATTGATGACACCGGCCATCGGCGCATACGGATTGACCCACGACAGGATCGCCGACATCAGCACCACGCCCATCAGCAGGTAGAGCGCGACCTTGAGCGTCTCGAGCAGGCCCACGCCCCACATCACGGCCAGCAGGCCGAACGGGTTTGCCGCACCGATCCGGCCCATCAGGCCGAGCATGGCGAACACCACGAGCACCTGCACCACCCACGCGGGCAGCAGGCTGGCCAGATCCAGGCCGCCCAGCCCGGGAATAAAGCGCCGCAGGGGCAGCACCAGCCAGTCGGTGGTGGCCACGACGAACTGACCGATCGGGTTACGAAACGAGACCCGCTGCCACTGCATGATGAAGCGCGCCAGCAGCACGCCGGTCAGCAGGCCACCGACAGTTTCGATGACCGTGAGGAGAAGGCTTCCGAGCATGACGCCTCCCCCGCTCAGTCGCGGCCCAGCTCGTCGCCGAGCTCGCGCCCGCGGGCTTCGGCGGCCACCACGGCGCGCCGGATCACGTCCGGGAAGCCGTCCGCCGCCATCGATGCCAGCGCCGCGGCGGTCGTGCCACCCTTGGAGGTTACGCGCTCGCGCAGCACCGCTGGGGACTCGGCACTGCCGGCGGCCAGCCGGGCGGCACCGAGCACGGTGTCGATGGCCAGCTTGCGGGCGGTGTCGGGGTCAAAGCCCAGGGACTCGCCCGAGGCCTGCAGGCACTCGATGAAATGGAAGACATAGGCCGGGCCGCTGCCCGAGATGGCGGTGACGCCGTCGATCTGCGCCTCGTCGGCGACCCACACGGTGGAACCCACTGCCGCCAGCACCTCTTCGGCGGCCGCGCGACCGGCGGCGCTCACCGAAGCGTCGGCGAACAGGCCGGTGATGCCGGCACCGATCAGGGCCGGCGTGTTCGGCATGCAGCGCACCAGGTTACCGTGGCCGCCCAGCCAGCGCCCGATGTCGGCCAGGCGCAGGCCGGCGGCGATGCTCACCACCAGCTGCCGGTCGAGCCGGCCGGCGATCGGCGCCACCGCAGCGCGGAGCTGCTGGGGCTTGACCGCCAGCACGAGCACGTCGCAGGCCAGCGCCGCATCATCCACGGCCTCGACGGCGCGCACGCCGAAGTCGCTGGCGAGGCGGGCCCGGCCCTCGCCGGAGAGTTCGACCACCTGCACGTCCGCTGCCTTGAAGCCACGCTTGAGGAGGCCGCCGATGAGGGCCGCCGCCATGTTGCCGCCGCCGAGGAAGGTAATTTTCATTGCCGTCTTTCCGTCAATAGGAATCGAAAGGATACAGGCCGCCGGGGATGCTGCGGCGCCCGCCGGGAAATCAAGCGACAGATGGCCAGGCCAGCCACCGCAGGGCCACCAGGCCTCAAGACCGGGAGCCGAAGATCGCGGTGCCGACCCGGACCATCGTCGAGCCTTCGGCGATGGCCGCCTCGAGATCGTCGGACATGCCCATCGACAGGGTATCGAGGGCGAGGCCGCCGGCATTGAGCCGGTCGCGCAATTCACGTAGCGCAGCGAAGCGCGCCCGCTGCAAGGCCACGTCGGAAGTGGGCTCGGGGATCGCCATCAGGCCGCGCAGGCGCAGCCTCGGCAAGCCCGCCACCGCATGGGCCAGCGCCGGCAGCTCGGCGGGCGCCACGCCGCTCTTGCTCGCCTCGCCGCTCACATTGACCTGGATGCACAGCTCGAGGGGCGGCAGATGCGCGTCCCGCTGGGCCGACAGGCGCTCGGCGATCTTCAGGCGGTCGATGGAATGCACCCACGCAAAACGGTTCGCCACGAGGCGCGTCTTGTTGCTCTGGAGCGGGCCGATGAAATGCCATTCGAGGCCCAGCGCGGCCAGCGCGTCGACCTTCTCGGCGCCCTCCTGCACGTAGTTCTCGCCGAAGGCACGCTGGCCCGCCGCGGCGGCCTCGCGCACACTATCGGCCGGCCAGGTCTTGCTGACGGCCAGCAGCCTTACCTCCGCGGCATTGCGCCCGGCCGCCTCGGCGGCACGCGCAATGCGCATGACAAGGTTTTGAAGGCGGGCGGAAAGCCCTGACTTATAATCTTGCAAAGCTCAATATTCGGAAGGCTCGGGCCGTTGAGTATAGCACCGGCCCGAGCCCCCAAATTGCCCCCGAACTCGGCCCCTCCACCCCCAGAAAGCGACGAGTCATCAAGATGGATATCACCGAACTGCTTGCCTTCACCGTCAAGAACAAGGCCTCCGACCTGCACATCTCCGCCGGTCTGCCGCCCATGATCCGCGTCCATGGCGACGTGCGCCGGATCAACCTGCCGGCGCTCACCCACAAGGATGTGCACGGCATGGTCTATGACATCATGAACGACGCCCAGCGCAAGCAGTACGAAGAGTTTCTCGAGACCGACTTCTCCTTCGAGATCCCCACCATTGCGCGCTTCCGGGTCAATGCCTTCCACCAGAACCGCGGCGCCGCGGGCGTGTTCCGGGTCATTCCATCCAAGGTGCTGACCCTCGAGGAGCTCAACTGCCCGAAGATCTTCAAGGACATCTCCAGCCAGCCGCGCGGCATCGTGCTGGTCACCGGGCCCACCGGCTCGGGCAAGTCCACCACGCTGGCGGCGATGGTCGACTACGTCAACGAAAACGAATACGGCCACATCCTCACCATCGAGGACCCGATCGAATTCGTCCATGAATCCAAGCGCTGCCTGATCAACCAGCGGGAAGTCGCCCGCGACACCCAGTCCTTCAATGCGGCGCTGCGCTCGGCCCTGCGGGAAGACCCGGACGTGATCCTCGTCGGCGAACTCCGCGACCTCGAAACCATCCGCCTCGCCCTCACCGCCGCCGAAACCGGCCACCGGGTGTTCGGCACCCTGCACACCTCGTCCGCCGCCACGACCGTCGACCGTATCGTTGACGTCTTCC
>JAEUNU010000259.1 GCA_016789125.1 Zoogloea sp.
GAGCTTCGTCACCGTCGAGGGCGGCCGCCTGCGCCATGGCCGCGCCCAGGCCGGCAAGGGCGAGCGCTTCGGGCCGCTGCCCACCCCGCATCTGCCGGCCACCGCCAGACCGTGGGGCATCCTCGTCACCGGCGTCGGCGGCACCGGGGTGGTCACCATCGGCGCGCTGATCGGCATGGCCGCCCACCTCGACGGCAAGGGCGTCACGGTGCTCGACATGACCGGCCTGGCCCAGAAGGGCGGCTCGGTGTTCAGCCACATCCGCATCGCCGACCGGCCCGAGGATCTCCACGCCGTGCGCATCGCCACCGGCGAGGCCAACGCGGTGATCGGCGGCGACCTGGTCGTCACCGCAAGCGTCGACGCCCTCGCCAAGATGGCGGTGGGCACCACCCACGGCGTCGTCAACTGCTTCGAGACGCCCACCTCGGAGTTCACCCGCAACCCGGACTGGGCCTTCCCACAAGACAAGATGCAGGCCGCCATCGTCGAGGCCGTCGGCAAGCACAACTTCGACTTCTTCGACGCCGGCAGCCTGGCCACCAAGCTGCTCGGCGACGCCATCGCCACCAACCTCTTCCTGCTCGGCTACGCGTGGCAGAAGGGCTGGGTGCCGGTGAGCGAGGCCAGCCTCGACAAGGCCATCGAACTCAACGGCGCCGCCGTCGAGATGAACCGCCAGGCCCTGCTGTGGGGCCGCCGCGCCGCCGTCGACCTGGCCGCCGTGCAGCGCACAGTGAGCCCGGCGCCGGTGATCCGCCTGCGCCCTGAAAGCCTCGACGAGCGCATCGCCCGCCGCGCCGAAGAACTCACGGCCTACCAGGACGCCGCCTACGCCCGCCGCTACACTGACCTCGTCGCCCGCGTCCGCGCCGCCGAAGCGCCACTGGGCAGCGAGGCCCTCACCGACGCAGTGGCCCGCAATTACTTCAAGCTCCTCGCCTACAAGGACGAGTATGAGGTGGCCCGCCTGTTCGCCGACCCGGCCTTCCGCGCCGGCCTCGACGCCCGCTTCGAGGGCGGCTACACGCTGCGCTTCCACCTCGCCCCCACCTTCCTGGCCCGCCCCGACCCGGACAGCGGGCGCATCAGGAAGATCGTCTTCGGCCCCTGGATGGAGACCGCCTTCGGCTGGCTGGCCCGCCTGCGCCGCCTCCGCGGCACACCCTTCGACCCCTTCGGCTACCACCCCGAGCGCAAGGCCGAACGGGCACTGATCACCCAGTACGAGGCCGACATCGGCAGCCTCCTCGACACACTCGACGCCACAGCCCTGCCCCGCGCCATCGCTGTCGCACGCCTGCCGGACGAGATCCGCGGCTTCGGGCACGTCAAGGCGTGGTCGATGAAGAAGGCTGCCGAGAAGCGGGCAGCGCTGCTGGCGCCCGCCAAACCGGGCCACCAGGGCGGCGCGCAGGTCGCCTGAAACCACCAAAGAAAATTCAAAGGCATATGCCATGAAATTTTATATATAATTTAATACAGCTCTCGGCCACAGCTTTCGCCAGCCCTCCCCTCGCGGTCGGCCGGCGCGCCGACGGCCAAGGCTGTGCGGCACCGGTGCCGTCGCGGTCGATCCATCGACGACACCGAAAGGCCGGGAGATGTCCGACAAGCCCGTAACCCAGCACCTGGAACTTGATCACGCCTCCCCCCCAGGCGCGGCGCAACCGCCCGGCACAGGCGAGGACAGGCCCCGTCGCCACGGGCCCACTCGCCATGGCCACATCTCAAGCACCTACATCCGGCTGAGCCTGCTGGCCCTGGCCGTGGCCGGGTTGCTGACCTTCCTGCTCAAAAACTCGCGCAGCGATCTGTTTTACGTCCAGCTGCTCTACTTCGTCGCCGAGCCGGTCGTCGAATATCTGTGGGCCGGAGCCCTCGTCAACTTCGTGCTGATGAGTGTCGCGGTGAGCTGGAACTTCTTTGGCGGCAAGGGCTTCGTAGCCGGACTCGCTGTTTGGACATTGGTCGCCGGCGCAGTCTGGGGGCCCTACAAGCCCTCCCCGCCGCCTCGCAAGCAGCCCCCGCCGGTTGGTGAAGATGCCGTCTGGGCCGCCGCACGGGGCACAAACCTCCCGGCCTTCCAGAAAGCGGTCGATCAATGCGGGCTCGACTGCACCCCCGCCATGATCCAGACGCTCTATAACGTCGTCGCGATGCGCGGCAACATCGCGTTCGTCCGCGACCTTCAGGCCCGCGCCCCAACCCACCTCTCGTCCCTCGCCGAGGCCTCCCATCACCGTGCCCCCCTGGAGGCCGGCACACTGCTCTATTGCGCCACCGGCGCCCGGGTCGAGCACGACCTAGATGGCATGACGGCCGCGCTGTTCGGCACGCTGCCCGAGCTCCGCCAGCTCGTGCTCGACTACGCCGGCCCCCATGAGCTTCGCAACGGCCTCCATTACGCCATCCGCGCCGACGCGCCCGAACGCGTGGCCGAGCTGTTGCAGCGGGGCGCCTCCCTCGAACGGGCCGTGCTCATGCGCTACGGCCACAGCTTCGGGAGCCGGCGCCCCGGGCACATCTCCCGCCTCGCCCTTCTCGAACTCCTGGTCGAAGCCCGGGCCGCCCGCGTGCTCAAATGGTTCCTCACCGACGGCCGCCCCCACTTCGACGCCCTGGATGCGCCCCGCGACAAGGGCGAAGCTGGCGCCCTGCACCTGTGGGCCCGCTACGCTGGCCTGCACGAAGCCCGCTTCGGCACGCTCGACAAGCATCTGCCGGTGCTCGACGCGCTACTCGCCGAACCCACCCTCCGGGGCGCCGCCCCCCTTGACCCCCAGGCATGCCACGCCGACTGCCAGCCTGCCGGCATCAAAACGCCCAACTCGATCTACATGCAGGGCGAAGAGCGCTGCCTGCAGTGCGGGCCGGTCGAGATCGCCTGGGGCTCGGGCGGCGTACGCAGCGTCCAGGCACTGATCGACCGGGGCCTGCCCATCTCGTCCGACCCCAAACGACGGAAACTCATCCTCGCCGCCCTGCAGGCGCCCGCCGATCCGGCCGTGGGCGAGGCCCAGCAGATGCGGCCGCACTCCCACCAGGGCGAAGCCGCCACGCCCGACATCACCTGCCTGGATGCCTTCCTGGCCAAACAGGCCGCCGGGCCGCAGCAGCGCTAAGCCCCCCGCATGACCAGACACGCCCGCGCAGAGCGCACCCTATAAACCACCGAAAAGACCAGGCATGCCCATGAAGGACACAGACCCGCAAGACACTTTGCTGACGCCCTATGAGGGCCGAAGCATCCTCGCCGTACCGATTGCCCTGCTGATTGCCATCCCCCTTTACCGGGTTCTCGGCAGCCTTGCCGGGGGCCTCAGCCTCGCAGGGATCTTCTCCGTCTGGTGGCTGGCCATCCCAGCGTTGCTGGTAGTCGCAGCGATCCTGAACTTCATCGTGATGACAATCCGCCGGGCCGATAGCTCATATCCGTCGAGGGGTTTTTGGGCTGCGCTCCTGATCTGGATACTCATTTTCTCCGTCGCCCACTACATCAGCACCGCCGACGAGCGGCAAGCTGCCGCCGCAGCACAGCGTACCGAAGCAATAAAGCTCGCCGCCGACGGCGACGACCTGCAAGCCTTCCAAACTGCCGTCAAAAATTGCCGGCTGCATTGTGACCGCTACTACACGCTCGAAGTGCTCTACAACCAGCTCGCCATTCGCGGCAAGACGAATTTCGTCAAGGCGCTGCAGTCCGGCGCACCGGGCCACCTTGGCGCCATCGATCCGTACCCGGCCCGCCGGGACGATCCGAAGCAAAAGCGCCTCTACTACTGCGCGACCGGCACCTGGGTACAGCACGACGTCAATGGACTGACCGCAGCCCTGTTCGGCCCCGACCCCGCCCTTCGGAAGCTCATGCTCGACTACGCCAAGCCCGATGAGCTCAATCATGGGCTCCACTACGCCATCCGCGCCGATGCCCCGGAGCAGGTAAGTGATCTGCTGAAACGGGGCGCGTCCCTTGAGCAGGCGATGCTCATCCACTACAAGGGCAACCACCGACGTTTCAACGAGCCCTCCGACATGGCCCTGCTCGACCTCCTGCTCGATGCCCAGGCCGTCAAGGTCCTGAAATGGCTCCTCACCGATGGCCGCTCCCACTTCGATGCCCTGCCGACCACCCGTGACCAGGGCAAGGGAAATGCCCTGCACCTGTGGGCCGAGTCCGCCGGCCGGAATGAAGCAGCGCTCGGGACGCTGGACGGCTACCTGCCGATACTCGACCTCTTGCTCTCGGCCCCGTCCCTTCGCACCGCCACCCCCATTGACGCCGAAGCGTGCCGGACCGAGTGCGAGCCCCCCGTAATGCGAGTTTTCCGTCCATCCATCGTTTCACCTCTCGAAAGCTGCCAGCAATGCGGCCCCGTCGAGATCGCCTGGGGCACCGGCGCAGTGAGCACCGTCAAAGCCCTACTCGACCGGGGCGTCCCCATCACCCAGGACCGGCGGCGGGAAAGAATGATCCGTGCCACGCTGAAGCAACCCATGGATGCGGCAATCCTTGAGGCGCAAGAGACTAACCGGGGCTGCCGCCGCGGCGACTATGCCAAGCCCGGCGAACCCAAACCCCGTTGCCTCGAAGCCTATCTGGCAGAACAGGCCGCTGGTCCACATAAGGACTGACGGCGGCAGCAAACCCCAGCCCGGAGATGACGACAAAGTCCACCCCATGCCCATGAGCGAAAAAAACCTGCGGGACATGATGATGCCCCCGGAGGACAGACGAACCCCTGCCAGCCTCCACGACGCAGACCCCGGTCTTTCCAGGGCACAGCGAGCCGACAAGGGTTGGCGGCCCACCCGCTACGAGAAGTGGAGCATTCTCGCGCCGCTGCTCACCGCCGGCCTGACCCTGTTGCTCGCCAAGGCCACCGGAATCAGCGGTGGCTTTGGCGGGATCATCATCTTCAGCCCATGGGTGGGCGCCGGACTCATCCTGCTGAGCGTCACGGTCCTGAACTTCATCATCATGACGATCACGTGGGCCCACAGGGTCCATGACGAAAAAGGATTTCTCGGCGTCGTGCTGTTCTGGATACTTCTCCTCGCCAGCCTTGGCCACTGATCCTGGAAACGGCCGCCGGGCACGTCCGCGAATGCGCCCGAAACGGAGTCTGGCGCGGGAGCACAAAGCCGAGCAGCGGCCCCCTGCATCCACGGACGTACCACCTCTTCCTGCAATACATTGCAAAACTTGACTTGATGTTAATTTTCCCTGCTGGCATGGAGTATTTTTACGACCACCTCCATTAAAAATGGCGGATCACCAGAGTTTTCTCTACACGCATGAAGGAAACAAAATGAACAAGCACCTGCAAAAGTGGTTTGCCTGCCTTGCCTTGCTGTTACTACCGATGGCGGCATCGGCTGGCCTCAAGTTCAAGGACTGCGTCCTCGACGGGCATATCCTGTTCAAGGAGTACCTCGTCGCCGGCTCCGCCGCGACCCCCTTCAACGAGTTCCGGATGTTCACCCAGGAAAGCACCTGCGGGCTCGACGTCTGGGACCTCACCCTCAACGAAACGCAACAGGTGTCGTCCAGCAACGGCGTGTCGGTGTTCTCCACCGTTTACGACGGAGGCTTCGCCGGCCTCCTCAACGCTCCCGTCAACTACGCGCTGTGGTCCGTCAGCGGCACCGGCACCACCACGGTCGACACGACCAACCACAGCGTTAACACGGTGATGGACCTCGTCGGCGTCAGCATCACAGATCCCTCGATGGTCGAACGCCTGATCCTGGGCTTCAACCTTGCTTACTCCTCCACCCCGACGGGCAACGAATGCTTCGAGTGGGTCAGCCAACCCTGCACGTCCTACGACTACCTGGGCGGTGACCTCGCCTACGGCCCCGCCTCCAGCCACGCAGGCGCCCTTCGCGTCGAAGTCGTCCCCGAACCCGCCAGCGGCCTGCTGCTCGCCACCGGCCTCGCCGGTCTGGCCGCCCTTCGCCACCGCCGCAAACTGCGCTGACGCCGCACCGGGCGGACATCTGCAAGGGCCCACCCGAAAGCACGCGAGCGCATCCTCTGGGGCATGGCCGCGGGTTAAACTCGTAGCCATGCCCCCCGCCCTCAAAGCCCTTCTCGCCCAACTGGCCGGCTGTGCGCTGGCTTTTGGCGCAGCCCGCAGCGGCGTGCTGCCAGCGGGTCTGTGGCCGCTGCTTGCGGTTCAGGCCATCGGCGCCGCGGGCATCGCCACCGCCCTGCGCAGCGCTCCGTGGTGGCGCTGGATCCACCTCGGCTTTACGCCGCTGGTCGTCGGCGCACTGCAGCTGGGCATCGCCCCGGGCTGGTATCTCGCCGCCTTCGTGGTTTTCGCGCTGGTTTACTGGAGCAGCTTCCGCACCCAGGTGCCGCTCTTCCTGTCCAACCCCGAGACCGCCGCCGCGGTGGCCGAGCTGCTGCCGCGCGACCACCCGACCCGCCTGCTCGACCTCGGCAGCGGCACCGGCGCGCTGCTGCGCCCCCTCGCCCGCCTGCGCCCCGACTGCCGCTGCGAGGGCATCGAGGCCGCCCCCGCGCCCTACCTCCTGTCCCGCCTGCTGTCCCGTCGGCAACCCAACGTCGCACTGGCCCGGGGCGACTTCTGGAAGCTGCCCTGGACCGACTACGACCTGGTGTACGCATTCCTCTCGCCGGTGCCGATGGCGGACGTATGGCGCAAGGCCGCCAAGGAGCTCGCCCCCGGCGCCCTGCTCGTCAGCAACAGCTTCCCGGTCGAAGGCGTCACGCCCGACGCGGTGATCGAGGTGCCCGACCGCCGCCACACCCGGCTCTACCTCTACCGCCCCGCCGGGCCGGCACCCGCGCTACGCCCCACTTTCAGGGCAACATCACCCCCGGCCTGAAGCAAGTGCTTGCCCGGAAAAAGAAATTGAACGGCAATCGCCCCTCAATTTCTCCCCTCGGCCCGCCGTAACAAGGCTGATAATGCCGTCATCGCGTACGGCACCCAGCGAGAGGTAACCCGCATGTCCCAGATCATCTGCATCATCGGCAACAAGGGCGGCACCGGCAAGACGACCCTGTCCCACATGCTGTGCCAGGGCTTCGGGCTGCTCGGGCAGCGCTCGGCCTGCGTGCTCACCGACACCTCCCGCGAACCGCTGTCGCCGGATGGCCGCCGCTACGTCACCGCCGACGCCCGCACGCCAGAAGCCCTCAACAAGGTCGCCGGCAAGCTGCGCAGCATGCAGGGCTGGATCGGCGTGATCGACGGCGGCGGCAACCGCTCCGAGGTCGACCGCCAGCTCGACGGCCTGTGCGATCTCGTGCTGCTGCCCTTCCGCGACTCCCACGAAGACCTGCGCACCGTGCTGCGCGACCTCGAAACCTTCCCCCACGCCTACGCCCTGCCCTCCCAGTGGCCCACCAACGCCTGGCAGCGCGACGCCGCCGACCGCAACGTGGCCCAGATCCTCGGCGAACACCGTCACCGCCTGCTGCACCCGGTGGCCAGCCTGTCCGCCTCCAAGCTGCTGCTGCAAAAGCACATCCCCGACGGCCTGCCCTCCAACCTCGGCAACGCCTGCCGGGCCCTGGCGCGGCAGGTGATGGAGATCATGGAGGTGGCCAGCCCGGCCGCCGAAGCAGGAGCCCCTGCCGCACGCCCCACCATCCAGGCACCCGATGCCTACGCCGGCAGCGCCCACCACTGACTATCCTGCCGTCTCACGAAGGTGCTCCGCCCCGCATTGCGGGGCGGTTTTCCTTGATCCATCCCCATTTACCCACTCCGCCCCGTCGGGCAGAATGCGCCCGACTTAGACTCTCCGGCCCTGCCTCCCCAATGCTCCAAGCCCACGGCCTTGCCTGCGATCGCGGTGATCGCCGCCTGTTTTCCGGCGTGGACTTTGCCGTCCCGGCGGGTGAATGGCTGCAGGTAGAAGGCCCCAACGGCGCCGGCAAGACGAGCCTGCTACGCATCGTGGCCGGGCTGGCTGCGGCAGCGGAGGGCCATCTCGAATGGGAAGGGCAAGCGGTGGCCGAAGCCCGCGACGCGTTCAACGCGCGCCTGCTCTATCTTGGCCACGCCCCGGCCATCAAGGACGACCTGTCGGCCCTCGAGAACCTGCAGATCGCCGCTGCCGTGGCGGGTCGGCCCCTCGACGAATCCACCGCCCTCGCCGCGCTGCGCCGTATCGGCCTCGGCGGGCGCGAGGACCTGCCCAGCCGGGTGCTCTCCCAGGGCCAGAAGCGCCGCGTGGCGCTGGCCCGCCTGCTGTGCAGCCAGGCCCGGCTGTGGATTCTCGACGAGCCCTTCGTGGCCCTCGACGTGGCGGCGGTGGACCAGCTGTGCACGATCCTCGACGAACACCTCGCCCGCGGCGGCCTGCTGCTGTTCACCAGCCACCAGGCGGTGCACCTGGCCGGTAGCGGCGGCAGCCTGAGGCTGGGCCGATGAACGCCTTCGTCGCCATCGTCCGCCGCGACCTGCTGCTCGCCGCCCGGCGCAAGAGCGAGGTGCTCACCGCGCTGTTCTTCTTCATGATCGTGGTCAGCCTGTTCCCCCTCGGGATCGGGCCCGAAACCGCCATGCTGCGGCGCATCGCGCCGGGCGTGCTGTGGGTCGCCGCCCTGCTGGCCGCAATGCTCTCGCTCAACCGCCTGTTCGCCACCGACCACCAGGACGGAACTCTCGAGCAGATGGCGCTGTCTCCCACTCCGTTGGCGGTGCTCGTGAGCGGCAAGGTGCTGGCCCACTGGCTCACCTCGGGCCTGCCGCTGGTGCTGCTGGCGCCGGTGCTCGGGCTGCAGTTCGACCTCTCCGCGCGGGCGCTGGGGGTGCTGATGATCTCGCTCCTGCTGGGCACGCCGATCCTGTCGCTGATCGGCGCGATCGGCGCTGCGCTCACCCTCGGCGTGCGCGGAGGCGGAGTGCTGCTGTCGCTGCTGGTGTTGCCCCTGTATATTCCGGCGCTGATTTTCGGCGCCGGCGCGGTCGAGGCCGACGTGGCCGGCCTGGGTGCCGGCGGGCATCTGTCGCTGCTCGGCGCGCTGCTGGCGCTGGGGGTGTTCTTTGCCCCCTGGGCGGCCACCGCCGCGCTGCGCATCGCCCTCGACTAGCCCCCCGACTTCCCACTTCCCACCCCCCACCACCCCATGATCAACTGGTTCAAGTTCGCCTCGCCGGCCAGCTTCTACCCCCTCGCCGGGAAGCTGTGGCCGTGGTTCGCCGCGCTGGCCACGGCCTTCTGCGCCGCCGGGCTGTGGATCAGCTTCTTCGTCGCACCCACCGATTTCCAGCAGGGCGAGGGCTACCGGATCATCTTCATCCACGTGCCGGCCTCGTGGATGTCGATGTTCATCTACTGCGTGATGGCCTTCTGGGCCGCCATCGGCATCACCTTCAACACCCGGCTGTCGGGGATGATGAGCGCGGCGCTGGCGCCCACCGGCGCGCTGTTCGCCTTTTTGTCGCTGTGGACAGGCGCCCTGTGGGGCAAGCCGATGTGGGGCGCCTGGTGGGTGTGGGACGCCCGGCTCACCTCCGAGCTGATCCTGTTCTTCCTCTACCTCGGTTACATCGCCCTCACCTCGGCCATCGACGACCCGCGCCGGGCCGACAAGGCCGGCGCCATCGTGGCGCTGGTGGGGGTGGTGAATGTGCCGATCATCTACTTCTCGGTGAAGTGGTGGAACACCCTGCACCAGGGCGCGTCGGTATCCCTCACCAAGGCGCCGAGCATGGCCACCACGATGCTGTGGGGCATGCTGCTGATGGCGCTGGCCTTCTGGATGTACAGCATTGCGATGAGCCTGTACCGGGTGCGGGCGATCATCCTCGAACGCGAACACCACGCCGGCTGGGTGGCCGAGCTTCCGGAGATGCAGCGATGAACTGGGGTAGCGCCAGCGAATTCTTCGCGATGGGAGGCTACGGCCTCTACGTGTGGGGCAGTTTCGGTGTGACCTTTGCTGCCCTGCTGGTCGAAGCCCTGCTCACCCGCAAACGCCTCGCCGACACCCGCCGCCTGCTGCGCCGGGAACTCGCGGCCGACCGCGAGGCTCTCACCGAGCACGCCAGCCGCCGCCCCTGACCCCGGCAGCGCCCCCCGATCACCCAGGACCGATCCATGAAACCCCGCCAGAAACGCCTCGCCATCGTCGTAGGCGGCCTCGCCGCCATCGGCATTGCCGCTGCGCTGATCCTCAACGCCTTCCAGAGCAACCTGGTGTTCTTCTTCACCCCGACCCAGGTGGCGAGCGGCGAGGCCCCCCAGGGCCGGGCCTTCCGCATCGGCGGGCTGGTGAAGGAGGGCAGCCTGCAGCGCACCGACATCACCGCCCGCTTCGTCGTCACCGACACGGCCAAGGAGATCCCGGTGACCTACAAGGGCATCCTGCCGGACCTCTTCAGCGAGGGCAAAGGCGTGGTGGCCCAGGGCAGCATCGGGCCGGACGGCCTGTTCACCGCCACCGAGGTGCTCGCCAAGCACGACGAGAACTACATGCCGCCCGAGGCCCAGGCCGCCGTCGACAAGGCCCACGAGGCCTCAAGGACCTTGAAGCAGTGAGGAGTGAGGGGGGATGCGTGAGGAGGCCTTGTTTGAGCCTCGTGCGCTCCCGATTGGCTCCTCCCCCGTTACTCCCAACCCCTCACTCCTTACTCCTCACCAGAACACAACCATGATCCCGGAAATCGGCACCTTCGCCCTCGTCCTCGCCCTGCTGGTCGCCCTGGTGCAGGGCACGCTCCCGCTGATCGGTGCCCAGCGCGGGGTGGAGGCCTGGGTGGCGCTAGCGCGGCCGGCCTCGGCCACGCTGTTCCTGCTCATCGCGATCGCCTTCGGCTGCCTCACCGCGGCCTTCATCGGCAACGACTTCTCGGTGCTCTACGTGGCCCAGCACTCCAACTCGCGGCTGCCGCTCGAATACCGCATAGCCGGCGTGTGGGGTGGCCACGAGGGCTCGCTGCTCTTGTGGGTGCTGATGCTGTCCCTGTGGGGGATGGCGGTGGCGGCCTTCTCGCGCAGCCTGCCCGACGACATGGTGGCGCGGGTTGAGGGCGTGATGGGCCTGGTGGCGGCGGGTTTCCTGCTGTTCATCCTGCTCACCTCCAGCCCCTTCGAGCGCCTCCTGCCCGGCGCCGACGACGGCCGCGACCTCAACCCGCTGCTCCAAGACCCGGGCCTGATCTTCCACCCGCCGATGCTCTATATGGGCTACGTGGGCTTCTCGGTGGCCTTCGCCTTCGCCATTGCCGCGCTGCTGTCGGGCCGGCTCGATGCTGCCTGGGCACGCTGGTCGCGGCCGTGGACCACCGCGGCGTGGATCTTCCTCACCCTCGGCATCGGGCTCGGCTCGATCTGGGCCTACTACGAGCTGGGCTGGGGCGGCTGGTGGTTCTGGGACCCGGTCGAGAACGCCTCCTTCATGCCCTGGCTGGTCGGCACCGCACTCATCCACTCGCTGGCCGTCACCGAAAAGCGCGGCAGCTTCAAGAACTGGACGGTGCTGCTGGCGATCGGCGCCTTCTCCCTGTCGCTGCTGGGCACCTTCCTGGTCCGCTCCGGGGTGCTGAGCTCGGTGCATGCGTTTGCCTCCGACCCCAAGCGCGGCGTGTTCATCCTGATCTTCCTGGCGGTGGTGGTCGGTTCGTCCCTCACCCTGTTCGCCTGGCGGGCGCCCAAAGTGAGCATCGGCGGCGCCTTCGCGCTGGTGTCGCGGGAAACCCTGTTGCTGATCAACAACGTGCTCTTGCTGTGCGCCGCCGGTGCGGTGATGCTCGGCACCCTCTACCCGCTGGTGCTCGACGCCCTCAACCTGGGCAAGCTGTCGGTGGGCCCACCGTACTTCAACGCGGTGTTCGCGCCGCTGATGGTGCCGCTGCTGTTCCTGATGGCCGCCGGGCCGGTGGCGCGCTGGAAGCAGGCCAGCCTCGCCGACATCATCCGCCCGCTGCGCGCGGCGCTGGCCATCGCGGCGCTGGCCGGCGTGGCGCTGCCGTTTGCCGCTGGCGAATGGTCGGCCGGGGTGGCGCTGGGCCTCGCGCTGGCGGTGTGGATCATCGGCGCCTCGCTCTTGCAGATCGCCGCGCGCCTCAAGTCGGGCCTGCCGCCCCTGGCCTTCTGGGGCATGCACCTGGCCCACATGGGCATCGCGGTGTGCGTGATCGGCATCGTGATGGTCAAGCACTACGAGACCGAGCGCGACGTGCGCATGGCCCCCGGCGATACCGTCGCCGCCGGCCACTACACCATCCGCTTCCTGGGCGTCGAGGGCGTGGAAGGCCCCAACTACAACGCCGCCCGCGGCAACCTGGAGCTCATCGAGGACGGCAAGGTGCTGATGCCCCTGCACCCCGAGAAGCGCAAGTACCTCTCTTCCGCGATGCCGATGACCGAAGCCTTCATCGACCCCGGCCTCACCCGCGACATCTACGTCTCACTGGGCGACCCGCTCGAAGGCAAGGACGGCGCCTGGAGCGTGCGCGTGTATTACAAACCCTTCGTCAGCTGGATCTGGGGCGGCGTGGTGATGATGGCCCTGGGTGGCCTCCTCGCCGCCGCCGACCGTCGCTACCGCCTCACCGCCAAGGCCGCCAAGGCTGCCCGCCTGGCCGGCCAGGGAGCCGCCTCTTGAAACGTTTCCTGATTCCCCTCGCCGTCTTCCTGGTCCTGGTGGTGTTCCTGGCCGTCGGCCTCAAGCGCGACCCACGCGAGGTGCCTTCGCCGCTGGTCGGCAAGCCGGCGCCCGAGTTCCGCCTCGACACCCTTGCCACGCCGGGCAAACAGTTCTCCCCCGCCGACATGCGCGGCCAGGTGTGGCTGCTCAACGTGTGGGCCTCGTGGTGCGTCTCGTGCCGGGCCGAGCACCCACTGCTGGTGGCCTTCGCCAAGCAGGGCGGCCTGCCCATCGTCGGCCTCAACTACAAAGAGCTGCGCGGCGACGGCGAAATCGACATGAAGAAGGTCCCCGCCGGCGAAGAGCCCGCCCTGGTGCGCCAGCGCGCCGGCGCCTGGCTGGCCCGCCACGGCGACCCCTACGCCCTGTCGGTGCTCGACATGGACGGTCGGGTCGGCATCGACTACGGCGTGTATGGCGTGCCCGAAACCTACCTGATCGACAAAAAGGGCATCATCCGCTTCAAGCAGATCGGCCCGATCACCCCCGAAGCGCTCGAACAGAAGATCCTCCCGCTCGCCAGGCAGCTTGCCGGAGAAGCCTCATGAAACGCGCCCTCGCCTGCCTGCTGACCTCCGCCATCCTCGGCGCCGCCGGTGCCAGCCTCGCCGCCGACGCCACCCCGATGGCCGAAGACCCGGCCGTCGAAGCCCGCCTCGTCGTGATCTCCGAAGAACTCCGTTGCCTGGTGTGCCAGAACGAAAGCCTCGCCGCCTCCCGCGCCGAGCTGGCCGAAGACCTGCGCCGCGAAGTCCGCAAGCTGATCCGCGACGGCAAGTCCGACCCGGAGATCCGCGACTACCTCGTTGCCCGCTACGGTGACTTCGTGCTCTACCGCCCGCCGGTCAAGCCGACCACCTGGCTGTTGTGGTTCGGCCCCTTCGTGCTCCTCGTCAGCGCCCTCGTCGGCCTCATCGCCTACCTGCGCCGGCGCAGCGCCGGCCTCACCCCCAGCGCCCTGACAGCCGCCGACAAGGCCGCCGCCGAAGCCCTCCTCGCCGACCCCGGCGCCGACAACCCGCCCAAGCACAACGCATGACCGCCTTCTGGATCAGCTCCGGCCTGCTCACCCTCCTCGTCCTCGCCGTGCTGTGCTGGCCGCTGCTGCGGCGGCACGGCAGCACAGGCGCCTCGCGCAAGGCCATCAACAGCGCCATCTACCGCGACCAGCTCGCCGAGCTCGAGCGCGACCTGGCCAGCGGCGTGCTGTCCCAGGCCGACTACGGCAGTGCCCGCGACGAGCTCGAACGCCGGGTGCTCGAAGACGTGGCGGCCGACGCCACCACCGCGGCACCCGCCTCCCCGCGCCGCCTGCCGCGCACCGCGCTGGCCCTGGCCGTCACCCTGCCGCTGGCGGCGGCGGTGCTGTATGTCGTGCTCGGCACACCGGCCGCCCTCGACCCGGCCGCCCGTGAAGGCCAGCAGGCCTCCGCCGCCGAGATCGAAAAAATGGTGGACGCCCTCGCCGCCAAGCTCGAAAAAGACCCGGGCAACCTCGAAGGCTGGGCCATGCTCGGCCGCAGCTACATGGTCACCGGCCGCTTCGCCGACGCCGCCAAGGCCTTCGACAAGGCCGGCGCGGCGATGGAGGCCAGCGCCGAAATGATGCTCCAGGTGGCCGAACTCTCCGCCGAGCTCAATCAAGGGCGCGTCGAAGGCCGCGGGCGCGAACTCCTCCAGCGCGTGCTGAAGGCCGAACCGCAGAACCCCCAGGCCCTCGTGCTGGCCGGCACCGACGCCTTCTTCCGCAGCAACTTCGCCGACGCCGTGCGCCACTGGGAAACCGTGCTGGCCATGCTCCCGCCCGAGTCGCCCGACGCCCGCAACCTCGCCGCCGGCATCGAGAAGGCGAAGAGCCAGCTCGGCGCCGGCAAGGCCTCAGCAAGCCCCAATACCAGCCCCAAGGCCGGCACCGAAGCCACGGCGGGCAAGGCGGTCAGCGGCCGGGTCGAGCTCGCCCCGGCCCTCAAGGCCAGAGCCTCGCCCGACGACGTGGTCTTCATCTTCGCCCGCGCCGCCGAGGGGCCGCGCATGCCGCTGGCCGTGGTGCGCACCCGCGTGGCCGACCTGCCGCGGGACTTCACCCTCGACGACAGCATGGCCCTCAGCCCCGACCTGAAGCTCTCGTCCGCCGGCAGCCTACGCATCGAGGCGCGGGTCTCCAAGTCGGGCGACGCCGCCGCCAGGCCCGGTGACCTGCGCGGCGAAAGCGGCCCGGTGCAACCCGGCGCCCGCAAGCTCGGCATCGTCATCGACAAGGTCGTCGAATAAGCCCCCACTGCCAAACACTGCAGGCCGGAGCCATAGGCTCCGGCTATGCAAGCTATGGCCATCTTCAATTGGCCAGCCGGCCGAGGCTCACTTAACATCACAGGGCGTTCTGGTTCGGCCGCCTGCCGGCAAGGTTTCCGCCAGATCGGCTGTTTGTTATTGAACGGCGCGCCGGGGCACAAAAAAGCCCCCAATACCCAACAGAGATTTAATCCCGGCGCAGCCTTTTTCTCCCGTCCCTCCGCTTCGGCCCGCCCCTGGAGCTGCCCCATGCGCGCTGCCAACCTGTTCGCCGACATCCCCCCGCCGGCCGCCGGTGAACACTTCGAGACCCTCCTCGCCAGGCCCGGCCTGCGCATCGAGCGCATCCTCTCCCACCGCCACGCCAGCCCGCCCGGCTTCTGGTACGAGCAGCCCGACGACGAATGGGTGCTGCTCGCCAGGGGCTGTGCCGAGCTCGAGTTCGACGACGGCCGCCGCCAGGCCCTGGCCCCCGGCGACTGGCTGCTGATCCCCGCCGGCTGCCGCCACCGGGTGGCCGCCACAGGCCCCGACACCGTGTGGCTGGCGGTGCACGCCGGCCCCTGAAGTCCGACGGCTCCCATCGAGGCAGCCGCCCGGCGTATCCTTGCGGCTCCCCTCAACCGGAGTCCAATCCATGATCCGTCGCACCCTCTGCAGCCTTGCCGTCGCCGTCGGCACCAGCCTCGTCCCGTTCTCGCCGCTCATCAGCCCGGCCTTTGCCGAAGCCGCCCCGCAGCAGGCCCAGGTTCCCGGGTATTACCGCATGGCACTGGGCAACATCGAGATCACCGCCCTCTATGACGGCTATGTCGATCTCGAAGCCAAGCTGCTGCAGGG
Organism: Zoogloea sp.; assembly: GCA_016789125.1. Taxonomy (GTDB): domain Bacteria; phylum Pseudomonadota; class Gammaproteobacteria; order Burkholderiales; family Rhodocyclaceae; genus Zoogloea. The sequence continues at coordinate 15,773 of JAEUNU010000259.1, forward strand.
CGCCAGCAAGGCCGAGGTTCAGCGCCTGCTGGCGCGCCAGTTCCTGGCCGGCGACAAGGTCCAGACCGCCGTCAACGCCTACCTCATCAACGCCGGCGGCAAGCTGATTCTGGTGGATGCCGGCGCCGCCAAGGCCTTCGGCCCGACCCTCGGCTTCATCGGCGAACAGCTCCGCGCCGCCGGCTACAGCCCCGACAAGGTCGACGTGGTGCTTCTCACCCACCTCCATGCCGACCACGTGGCCGGTATCCTCGACGCTGCCGGCAAGCCCCTGTTCCCCAACGCCGAGATCCACGTCGACCAGGGAGAGGCCGATTTCTGGCTGTCCGAAGCCAACGCCGCCCAGGCGCCGGAAGCCTTCAAGCCCTTCTTCGCGCTCGCCCGCCAGTCGGTCGCGCCCTACCAGGCCGCCGGCAGGTTCAAGCCCTTCCGCGGCGAGGCCGATTTTGACGGCATCAAGGCCGTGCCGTCCCACGGCCACACCCCGGGCCACACCAGCTACCTCGTCGAATCCGCCGGCCAACGCCTGCTGATTCTCGGCGACGCGGTACACAGCCACGCGGTGCAGTTCACCCGGCCCGAGGTCGCCATCGAGTTCGACAGCGACAAGAAGGCCGCCATCGCCGCCCGCAAGAAGCTGTTCGCCTGGGCCGCCAAGGAGAAACTGCTGGTTTCCGGCATGCACCTGCCCTTCCCCGGCATCGGCCACGTGCGCGCCGAAGGCAGGGGCTTTGCGTGGGTGCCGGTGGAGTACAGCCCGATCCGCGGCAAGTAAGCCGACAGCCACCGCCGGCCACTTTCAAGTTGCCGGCGGATGATCCACACTGGATTCATCAGCACCCGTCGCGAGCAGGCAAACCGGGGAGAACCGAACATGGGCACCAGTGAAACGCAGCTCCTGCGCCGGCTGGAACTCGACGAGCCGCGGCTGCAGATCCGCCTGAAGGCGGTGTGGGCCACCTTCACCGCCCTCAGGCAGGCGCTCCGCCGGGCCCTCGAAGAGGGCGACGAGGCCGCCGCCCGGGCGCTCGCCGCGCAGATCCGCGCCCTGATCGCCGGGCACCAGTCTTCCCCGCGCCGGCTCGTGGTCAAGGGCCCGAAGCCGGGCCAGGCGATGCGGCCCGGAGCGGGGCTGGTGATCCTCACCGACAAGAGCCGGACAAAGCCGAGTCTGGCGCTCCGGAACGGCAAGCTCAATCAAGCCCCCAGGCCGGCGCCTCGGCAGATCATCCACATCCCGTCGATCGCCGGAGGCAGCGCGGCCACCCCGCGGATCACGATACTCACCCACGACGCCTCCCGCGCCGAAGCGCAGCCGCGTCTCGGCAAGGGCTTTGCTGTCGATCACGGCTTTGCCTACATCGAGCAGGCCGGCAGCCACACCTTCGACGAGCTGATCGCACAAGCTGCCCGGCCCGGCCGCCGCGAGCTGGCGTTCAAGGTGGAGCTTCCCAAGCTTGAGATCGCCGCCCCGGACCTCCCGCCGGATGACACCCAACCCAGCCCGCCGCCGCCCGTCGACTTCCAGTTCCGCCTCGAAGGCAGCGGCGCCCGCGGCAATGCCGTCGCCCTCGGCGGCGAGGCTGATCTCGTCTTCTTCCTCGGCACCCTGCGGGCCGACAGCCTGGCGACGGCCTCCGGCGCACAGCTCGACGCGGCCATCGAACGCGGCGGCGATCTGGGCGTGATGCTGGTGCCCGTCGGCTACGACCTGCGCGACGGCACGCCCTGCCGCCAGACCGCCCGGATCGTCGCGCGGCAGCTGGCGCCGGAGATCCGCTTCCCGCTGAAGGCCGGCCGGCTCGCCAACCCCGCAGCCGGCGCCTGGGCCTACCTCGACCTGGACGGCGTGCAGCTGGGCAGTTTCTTCCTCGAAATCCCCGTCGTCGCGGCCAATGCCTCGGTTGTGCTGCCGGCCGCGCCGCGCCACATCGACCTCGACAGCGACGGCCAGCCGGTCGGCGCCCAGCTCGTGTTCCGCGGCAAGGGCGGCGCGCTCAACGTCAGCTACGCCAACAGCGCGAGCGGCTTCAGCGACGTGCGCACCCTCGCTACGCTGGCGCCGGCGAGCGTCGAGCAGGCTGTGACGGCCTTCAAGGGCAGCGTCGATAGTGTTCCGGGCGACGCCCTGTGGTCCTACCTCACCGACCCCTTCCAGCAGCCACCCACCCCGAACCAGCAGAAAAGCCTCGACGGGATGTTCCTGACCATCGCCCGGGCCGGCTGGGATCTGTGGACAAGCCTCACCGCAGATCCGGACCTCGCCGACTTCCTGCACGACATCAACAGCCTGCCCTTCAACTCGCGGGTGGCGGTGGTTACCGACTCGGTGTTCATCCCCTGGGAGATGATCTATCCCGAAAACCCCGACGCCCAGGCCATCAAGCCGGCGCTGCTGTGGGGCGCCCGCTACCTCTTCCACACCACGCTGCCCGAAGACCGCAACCTGATCCGGGACAAGAAGGCCCACCTCGCCGCCGCGCCCGGCGCCAGCCTGTGCGTCAATCCGGCCATCGACAACGACTTCGCCGGCGTCTCGCCCCTGCCGGCTGCGTCCCACCACGCCTGGGCCGCCCAGGCCCGGCAGCAGCACATCCCCTGCGACGAAGCCGACCCCGCGGCGGCCCGGGCCCTGCTACTGGGCAACAGCGACGAACCTGCCCGCAAGTGGATCTACCTGTTCTGCCACGGCCTGGGCGGCGCTGGCAACGCCATCGACCTGGGTGGCTCGCCGCCCAACCTCGTAAAACCGAGCAGCCTGGCCGGCACCCCGCCCTTCGACGGCCGGCCGATCGTGTTCCTCAACTCCTGCGGCTCCGGCGCCCACAGCGCGCTGGCGCTCACCAACTTCTACACCGCCTTCCGGCGCGACAAGCAGGCCCTGGGCCTGGTGGCCACCAGCTGCCCGGTGCCGGCGACCACCGCCGCCGCCATCGGCCAGCGGATCAGCAGCCTTTACCTCGATGGCAGCCATGACCTCGCCTCGGCCGTGCACACGGCGCGCTGCGAGCTCATGGCGCGCCACATCCCGATCGGGCTTTTCTACACCGTGCACGCCCCCGGCGACGTCCGCGCCCGGGCCTGACCAAGGAGCATTCCATGAGTGCCAAACCCGTCGTGATCGTCATCAGCGACCTGCACCTGGGCGGCGGCAACGCGGATCCGGGCGACGACCACGTGTTCGACCAGCAGCAGCTGGCCGGCTTCATCGACACCCTGTGGGCCTCCGACGACGGCCAGGCCGGTCGCATCGAGCTCTACATCAACGGCGATTTCCTCGAGTTCGCCCAGGTAGGCCAGCACCTCTACACCCTGCGCTCGGCCAACGCCTGGTGCTCGGAGGGCGAATCCCGCGCCAAGCTCAAGCTGATCCTCGACGGCCACCCGGAGGTCTTCCGGGCGCTGAAGGCCTTCAGCACCGCCGGCAACCGGGTCACCCTGGCCGCCGGCAACCATGACGTGGATTTGTTCTGGGAAGGCGTCCAGGCCGACCTGCGCGCCGCAGCCGGGCCCATCGACTTCGTCCTCGGTGCCGACTGGACCAGCCGTTTCGACGGCCGCCTGCGCATCGCACACGGCCATCAGCACGACCTCGCCAACCAGTTCAGGCACTGGGCCCACCCCTTCGTCAGCGGCCCCGACGGCCAGAAGCGGCTCGAGATGTGCCCGGGCACCCTGTTCATGGTCAAGTTCGTGAACTGGCTGGAGGGCAACTACCCCTTCGCCGACAACATCAAGCCGGTGAGCGCCCTGTGGCGCATCCTGGCCCGGGAGAACACTCTCGGCCTGGCGAGCATCGGCTGGATGCTGGCCCGCTTCGCCGCGCGCCACCCGGGCGTGACGATGGGCGGCAAGGCCGACGCCACCAGCCTGCCCCAGCAACTGGTGGCGACGATGCGCGCAGACGACGCCGTCGGCGGCACGCTCCGCGGCTGGTACCGTGCTTACCTGGAAGGCAACGCCAGCGACGAGCAGATCGACACCGCGCTCGGCGACCCGGAGCGGCTGGAGGCATTGATGATCGCAGTGATGGGCAGCGAGCCCCCGGGAGCCTGGGAATCCGCACTGGCCAGGGCCCGGGTGGCGCGTACCCTGGGCGAAGGCCAGGGCACCCTGCAACTGGCCGAATCCCAGAAGATGGACGACAAGCTGCTCTTCCGGGAGGTGGCGAAGGCCGAGCTCACACGCGCCGCAAGCCCGACCGAGGTGGTCGTCCTCGGCCACACCCATTGCCCGGACGACTGGTGCTGGAGCGAGCTGCCGGGCAAGCGCTACTTCAACCCGGGCTCCTGGACGCGCTACGCCGAGATCGACAGGCAGTCCAGGCTGAGCCTGGCCGAGCTGAAGGACGAAGCGGCCTTTCCGTACGCCCTCAATTACGTGCGCGTCACCGCCGGCACGGCCGGCCTGGATGCGCAGATGCAGGCCTACGCCCGCTGCGAGGGCGGGCTGTAGGCCGGCAGGCGCCGCTTACAGTCCGGCGTCGGCGCGCAGGGCGGCCGCCTTGTCGGTGGTCTCCCAGGTGAAATCCACCTCCTCGCGGCCGAAGTGGCCGTAGGCGGCGGTGCGCGAGTAGATCGGGCGCAGCAGGTCGAGGGTGGCGATGATGCCCTTCGGACGCAGGTCGAAGTGCCGCTGCACCAGCTCGACGATCTTCTCGTCAGGCACCTTGCCGGTGCCGAAGGTCTCGACCATCAGGCTCACCGGCCTGGCAACGCCGATGGCGTAGGCCACCTGCACCTCGCAACGGTCGGCCAGGCCGGCGGCGACGATGTTCTTCGCCACGTAGCGGCCCGCATAGGCGGCCGAGCGGTCGACCTTGGAGGGGTCTTTGCCCGAAAAGGCGCCGCCGCCGTGGTGGGCCGCGCCACCGTAGGTGTCGACGATGATCTTGCGCCCGGTCAGGCCGCAGTCGCCGGCCGGGCCGCCGATCACGAAGCGCCCGGTGGGGTTGATCAGGTAGCGGGTGCTGGCGGAGAGCATCTCCTTGGGCAGCACCGGCTTGATCACCTCCTCGATGACCGCCTCGGACAGTTGGACGTGGGAGACGTCCGGGCTGTGCTGGGTGGACACCACCACGGTGTCGATGGCCACCGGCTTGCCGTCTACATAGCGCACCGTGAGCTGGCTCTTGGCGTCCGGGCGCAGGAAGGGCAAACGGCCGTCCTTACGCAGCTCGGCCTGGCGCTGCATGATGCGGTGGGCGTAGTAGATCGGGAAGGGCATCAGGCTGGGCGTCTCGTTGCACGCGTAACCGAACATCAGGCCCTGGTCGCCAGCGCCCTGGTCGAGGTCGAGGCCCTCGCCCTCATTGACGCCCTGGGCGATGTCGGCGGACTGGCGGTTGATGGCGGTGAGCACCGCGCAGCTCTTGTAGTCGAAGCCGATGTCGGAGTCGTCGTAGCCGATGCGCCGCACGGTCTCGCGGGCGATGTCCATGTAGTTGATGTCGGCCTTGGTGGTGATCTCGCCGGAGATCACCACCAGGCCGGTGGACACCAGCGTCTCGCAGGCAACGCGGCCGCGCGGGTCCTGGGCCAGGATGGCGTCGAGGACGGCGTCGGAGATCTGGTCGGCGACCTTGTCGGGGTGACCTTCGGAAACGGACTCGGAGGTAAACAGGTATTCTTTGGCCATCGCGTGCTCCTGAAAAACAAAACCCCCGGGTTGCGGCGTTGCCGTCTCGGGGGTTTCGGAGCGGCGACGCTTTAGCAGTATTTGGACGACCAGACATCGTTACGACCCGATATCGGCCTGGAACCCGGCAATCCGTGGCTCACTCCGCCCTGCAAGTTGTCGGATTAACTCGGCGGAATCACAATTATAACTTCGCCTCCCGGGCCGTCAATTCGGCCCCTCTCCGATTGCTTCAACTCGTCGACGATTCCTGCTGATGGCGTCCCTCATCTTCTCCCTCCTGGCCCGCCTGCCCCTGGGGCTGCTGCAGGCCGGCGGCGTGGTGGCCGGCTGGCTCACCTACGCCCTGTCGCCCACCTACCGGCGGCGCCTGCGCAGCAACCTCGAACAAGCGCTCGGCGCCGAGCAGGCCGCGCGGCTCTGGAAGCAGGCCGTCGGCGAAATCGGCAAGCAGGCGCTCGAGCTGCCCTGGATGCTGCTGCGCCCCCAGTCCGACCTGGTCGCCCGCGTCGTCCGGGTGAGCGGCTGGGAACACGTCGAGGCCGCCGAGGCGGCCGGCGGCGGCATCCTCTTCATCACGCCGCACCTCGGCTGCTTCGAGATAACCGCCCAGTATTTCTCCACCCACAAGCCCATCACGGTGCTCTACCGGGCGCCCAAGAAAGCCGTGCTGCAGCCCCTCATCAACGCCGGACGCAGCCGCGGCAACATGCACATCGCCCCCGCCGACGTGGGCGGCGTGCGACGGCTGATCAAGGCGCTGCGGGCCCGCGAGGCGGTCGGAATGCTGCCCGATCAGGTGCCCGGCAGCGGTGAAGGCGCCTGGCTACCCTTCTTCGGCCGCCCGGCCTACACCATGACTCTCGCCGCCCGGCTCTCCGAGGTGGCCGGCGTGACCACGCTGTTCGCCTGGGCCGAGCGCCTGCCCGGCGGCGCCGGCTTCCACCTGCACCTGCGCCCGGCGCTGGTGCCCCTTGAGGGCGACACCGAAGCCCGTGCCGCGGCGATCAACCGCGAGATGGAAGCCCAGATCCGCGAAAACCCGGCCCAATACCTGTGGGGCTACAACCGCTACAAACGCCCGTCGGGGGCGCACGCCGCCCCCGCCAGGCCGTCGCCACAAGACCCAACCCGCCCGGACACTCCATGAGTCGAATCGTCGTCGCCCTGCTGTGGCTGCTCCACTGGCTGCCGCTGTCGCTGCAGGCCCCCATCGGCCGCGCCATCGGCCTGCTGCTCTACCTGATCATCGCGCCGCGCCGGCGGGTGGTGCACACCAACCTGCGCCTGTGCTTCCCCGAGCTCCCGGAGGCCGAACGGCGCGCCCTCGCCCGGGAGCACTTCGCGCTGGCCGGGCGCAGCCTGGTCGAGCGCGGCCTGGCCTGGTTCGCGCCGGCCGAGCGCATCCGGCGCCTCGTCCGCATCGAGGGCGAAGAACGCTTGCAGAAGCTCGTCGAGGCGCGCCAGCCGGTGATCCTGCTCACGCCCCATTTCCTGGGCCTCGACCTGGGCGGCACGCGCATGGCGATCTCCTTCGATTGCGTCAGCATCTACGCCCGCCAGCGGGACAAGGTGATCGACCACTGGCTGTTCCACGGGCGCAGCCGCTTCGGCAGCCAGGTGCTGCTGCGCCGGGACGAGAGCGTGCGCGCCTCGATCAAGGCGATGAAGGACAACCGGCCCTTTTATTACCTGCCCGACATGGATAACGGCCCCGAGGATTCCATCTTCGTACCCTTCTTCGGCGTCCAGGCGGCCACGCTGTCGGCGCTGCCGCGGCTGGCCAGGCTGGGCGGCGCGGTGGTGGTGCCCTGCTTCACCCGCATGCTGCCGGGCGGCCAGGGCTACGTGGTGGAGCTGGGCGAGCCGTGGGGCGATTTCCCGGGCAACAGCGTCGAGGCGGACACCCGCCGGATGAACGCCTGCATCGAGGAGGCCGTGCGCACGATGCCGGCCCAGTACTACTGGGTGCACCGCCGCTTCAAGACCCGCCCGCCGGGCGAGCCCAAGCTTTACTGAGCGCCCAAGGCCGGGCTCCACCCAGCCGCCCACCCGTGGGGGTCAAGGAAGCTCGGGGCGGCCCTGCCTTTGCTTGAGAACGCCCTCCGGCGGCCGGCGCTCGAAGCGCAGCGGCGCCTCGGTGGCGGCGTCATCCTTCAAGCTGCGCGCGCGCAGCTGGCCGCAGCCGCCGTCGACGTCCTGCCCGGCCGAATTGCGCAGCTTGGTGAGGACGCCGCGGCGGTGCAGGTTGCGGGCGATCTCGGCGGCCTTCGCCCACTCCGGGCGGCGGTAGGGCAGGTCGGGCACCGAGTTGTAGGGGATCATGTTCATGATCGCGTACTTTCCGGCGAGCAGCCGGACGATGCCGTCGAGCTCCTCCGGCGTGTCGTTGACGCCTTCGATCAGCGTCCACTGGTACTGGATCGGGTAGCCGGTGGCGCGGGCGTAGGCCTCACCCAGCTCGACCAGCTCGTCCGGCGTGATCCGCGGCGCCTTGGGCAGCAGCTCGGCGCGCAGCCCGGCGCGGCTGGTATGCAGCGACAGGGCCAGCGCCGGCTTGACGCGCAGGCCGGGCAGGCGCTCGAAGACGCGGTGGTCGCCCACCGTCGAGAACACCAGATTCTTGTGCCCGATGCCGCCCTCGTCGCCGAGCAGCTGGATCGTCTCGAGCACCGCCTCCATGTTGTGGGCCGGCTCGCCCATGCCCATGAACACCACCTTCTTCACCGGCCGCCGGGCCCGCGCCAGCACCACCTGGGCCAGGATCTCGGCGCTCGTGAGCTGGCGCAGCAGGCCGTCGCGGCCGGTCATGCAGAAGGTGCAGCCCACCGCGCAGCCCACCTGGCTCGACACGCACAGGCCGTCCCGGGGCAGCAGCACGCTCTCGACGGTCTGGCCGTCGGCGAGCTCGACCAGCAGCCGGGCCGAGCCGTCCTCGCCGGGGTGTTCGGAGCGCACCCGCGCCAGGCCGGCCAGCTCGGCGGTCAGCGCCGGCAGGGCATCGACGACCGCCCTGGGCAGCGCCGGGCCACGCCGCGTCGGGCCGGCGTCGAGGGGCAGGGCGTGCAGCCAGGCGCGCAGCATGCGCTGGACGTGCACGGGTTTGGCGCCCAGATCGGCAAGGCGCTGGCGGAGGGTTTCGATGCGCATGAGGGAGCGAATCCTAGCATCCGCCCGGGGGGCCGGCCAGGCACGATACGCGCGGCGCCACAAAATCGTCCTTGCCCTGCAGCCCTGCAGCCCCTAATTTATGAGGGCGCCCGTTTTGGGCATTCCCCACCGCCGCCCGCCAAGGAGAGTACCGATGCTGACGCCAGCCCCCGACGGAGAGACCGCCAACGGCTTGCAGTTCACCCTCGTCCGCTACTTCGACGCGCCGCGGGCACGCGTCTTCCGCATGTGGAGCGAGCCTGAGCTGTTTCGCCGCTGGAGCGTCCCGGCGGGCTTCCACACCGCGCACGGCGCCTCCGACTTCCGGCCCGGCGGCGCCTGGCGCTGCCACATGGTGGCGCCCGACGGCACCGAGCACCGGGCGAGCGGCCGCTACCTGGAGATCCTCCCGCCGGAATACATCGCGATGAGCCACCGCTGGGAAGACGCCCACGGCGAGCACAGCCCCGAGACCCAGCTCGGCGTGAGCCTGGACGCCCTCGGCGAGCGCACCCGGCTCATCCTGCACCAGGGCCTGTTTGCCAGCGAGGTGGACCGCAGCGGCCACCAGGCCGGCTGGTCCGAATGCCTGGACACCCTGGCCGACCAGCTGCACGCCCTGGCCGCCCACGAAAGGCCCGGCTGAACGCCCGCCCGCCGGCACCACGACCACAAGCCCGCCGGGCTTCACCGCGCCATCACCTGGTGGTCACACCGCTGCAGCATCGCCCCGTGACACTGCGCGGATGGACCACGCCGGACTCGTCTGCCACGAACTCGTCAAGCACCCCGCGGCCCTTCGGGTGGCGGTGGTGACCGAAACCTATCCGCCCGAGATCAACGGCGTCGCGATGAGCACCGGGCGGCTGGTCGAAGGCCTGGTCGCCGCCGGCCACCGGGTCGACCTGATCCGCCCGCGCCAGCCCCACGAGGGCGGCGAGCCCTGCGCCCGGGCCCCGGCCAGCGGCCTCGACGAGATGCTCGCCCGCGGCATCCCGCTACCCAAGTACGCCCAGCTGCAGCTCGGCCTGCCGGCCCGGCAGCTGCTCCTGCGGCGCTGGTCACGCCAGCGGCCGGACATCGTCCAGCTGGTCACCGAAGGCCCCCTCGGCTGGTCCGCGCTGGCTGCGGCGCGCAAGCTGCAGCTGCCGGTGATCAGCGAGTTCCACACCAACTTCCACCGCTACACCGGCCACTACGGCGTGGGCTGGCTGAAGGCCCCGATCGCCGCCTACCTGCGCAGCTTCCACAAGCGGGCCGACCTGACCCTGGTGCCGACCCGGGCCCTCGGCAACGAGCTGCAGGCCCTCGGCATCCCGCGGGTGGACGTGGTCTCGCGGGGCGTGGACACCGAGCTGTTCGCCCCGCAGCGCCGCAGCGACGCCCTGCGACGCCAGTGGGGGCTGGGCCCCGACGACCTGGCCGTGCTCTACGTCGGGCGGATCGCCCCCGAAAAGAACCTGGCCCTGCTGGAGAAAGCCTTCGCCGCCATCCACGCCCGCCACCCCCGCGCCCGGCTGGTGATGGTCGGCGGCGGGCCGGCCCTGGCGGCCCTGCGCAGCCGCCAGCCCCGGGCGGTATTCGCCGGCATGCAGACCGGCACCGCGCTGGCCGAGCATTACGCCAGTGGCGACCTGTTCCTCTTCCCGAGCCTCACCGAAACCTACGGCAACGTGGTGGCCGAAGCCCTTGCCAGCGGCCTGCCGGTGGTGGCCTACCGGGACGCGGCGGCGCTCGAACTGGTCAGCCACGACATCCACGGCTGGCTCGCCGAGCCCGGCGACGAGGCCGCCTTCGTCGCCGGCGCCGTGAGCCTCGCCGACGCCCCCGGGCAACGCGCGCGGCAGGCCCTGGCGGCCCGGCAGCGGGTCGCCGCGCTGGGCTGGCCGGCCATCGTCGAGCGCCTCGTGGGCCTGCAGCGGCAGATCATCCTGTCATCCCCCGCAGTGCTACCGGCTGGCAAGAAACGCTGACCAGCGGGCACCCTGCCCACTTGCCATGCGCTTCAGCTTCCGCCTCACGTGCCGTATACCAGGGAGTTAGCGAATAGACTGAGCACCTGTCAATCCTGGCCCGAGCCGGACGATGAACGAGCCTTCCCCTCCCGCCCCGCGTGCGCGCGCAGCTCCGCGGGAGCGTATCACCTTGCTGCTCGGCGCCGTCGTCGTGGTGTGCAACCTCGCCGCGATCGCCCTCGGCGTGCTGAACCTCAGGCAGAGCCTCCACAACGTCGAGACGCAGGCCGAAGCCGTCACCCGCAACCTGGCCCACGTGCTCGACCAGAGCCTGTCCAGCAGTGCCCGCAGCATCGACGTGGCCCTCCAGGCGCTCGCCGACGAGTTCAGCCGCGAAGCCCAGGGTGGCAGCAAGTATCTGGACGAGAACGAAGTCCTCACGATGCTGGCGCGCTTCAAGGGCTGGCTGCCCGAAACCGAGAGCATCCGCGTCTTCGACGCGCAAGGGCAGCCCAGGTGGGCCAGCCGCGGCAACCCGGGCCAGGACATCTGCCAGTGCTTCAACATCCTGCGTGGCGACCCGGACCGGGGCCTGGTCGTCGGCCGCCCGGTCAATCGGCCGGGCAGCTCGGGCTGGCTGCTCCCCTTCTCACGCCGCATCAACCGACAGGACGGCAGCTTCGGCGGCATCGTCACCGTGATCGTCCCCCTGGAGCACTTCACCGAACTCCTGTCCCGCCCCCAGCTGGGCGAAGGCGGCACCGCGATCCTGCGCTACGAGGATTTCAGCCTGATCACCCGCAGCCCGCCACTCCCCGGTCCGGCCGGCACCACCGGCCACGTGTGGGCATCGAACGCGCTGCGCCACAATCTCGAGGCCGGCCGGACGAGCTTCACCTACCGCAGCGCTGAGGGCTCCGACGGCGTCGAGCGGCTCAACGCCGTGCGGCGGGTCGAGGGCCTGCCCCTGCTCCTGGTGGTGGGCCTCTCGCAGGACAGCTACCTTGCCCAATGGCGGCGCGACACGGTCCAGGCCGTCACCATCCTCGGCATCTTCCTGCTCGTCTCGTCGGGCTCGGCGCTGGTCATCGGGCGGCTCTACGGGCGCCAGCGGGACGCGGCGGCCCGGGCCATCGAGAGCAAGGCCCGCCTGGAAGCCACCCTCCACGAGCTGCGCAAGCGCGATCTCGCCCTCGACGCCGCCGAACAGATCGGCCGGCTCGGCGCCTACTCCATCGACATCGCCAGCGGTCAGGTGATCCACTCGCGGGCCTTCGACATGGTCCTGGGGCTCCCCGCCGGCCAGCCGCTGTCCCACGACGACTGGCTCCGCCGGATCCACCCGGACGACCTTCCCGCCGCCCGCACCCGCTTCGAGGAGGGCCTGCTGAGGGACGGCCAGCCCTACGACATGGTCTATCGCCTCCACATGCCCGACGGCACCCTGCGCTGGATACACGGCCTGGGCCGGGCCGAGCGGGATGCCGACGGCCGGCTGGTCGCCGTTTACGGAGCCGTGCAGGACATCAGCACCCGAAAGCAGGTCGAGCATTCGCTGCAGCGGGCCGTGAACGACTACCAGGGCCTGATCGCCCGCATCCCGGTGGGCATCGTCAAGTTCCGCCTCGACGCCCACGGTCAGCCCGGCTTCACCTACGTCAGCCCGCGCTTCTGCGAGCAGGTGGGGCTGACGGCCGACTGTCTGCTGGGCTCCGCCGAGGCCTTCCTGGGCAACATCATCGACGCCGACCGCAACGCCCTGCGCGAAACGCTCCATGCCCACGTGAAACTGGGGCACGCCTTCGGCTGGGAGGGCCGCATCCGGGTCGGCGCCGACCTCCGCTGGATCTCGATGCTGGCCAGCCCGACCATCCAGGGCGACGGCGCGACGCTCTGGGACGGAGTAAGCACCGAGATCACCGACCGCAAGCTGGCCGAGCTGGCCCTGCGCGAAATCGAAGAGCGCAACCGCCTGCTGCTCGAATACTCGCCGGTCGGCATCCTCCAGTACGACCGCAAGCTGCGGGTCAGCTACTGCAACAAGCAGTTCGCGCGGATCATGGGGGCGCCCTTGAGCTACATGAACGCCCTGGACTGCACCACGCTGCAGGACCAGCGCGTCATCCCCGACATGCGCGCGGCCCTCGCCGGCGGGATGTCCCGCTACGAGGGGGCGTATCGCACCACCTACTCGGGCCAGGAGCTGGCGATCTCCATGACCTGCGCCCCGCTGCGCGACACCGGCGGCGAGATCGTCGGCGGCATCGCCATCCTGCAGGACATCACCGAGCGGGTGCGCAAGGACGAAGAGCTGGCCCGCTACCAGAACAGCCTCGAGGAGCTGGTGTCGGCGCGCACCGCCGACCTCGAGGCCTCCCGCGCCGAGGCCGAGCGCCTGGCCCGGGTGAAAAGCGAGTTCCTCGCCAACATGAGCCACGAGATCCGCACGCCCCTCAACGGCGTGCTCGGGCTCGCCCGGATGGGCTTCCGCGACAGCGCCGGGCGCAACGCGACCCAGGCCGTCTTCGCGCGCATCCTCAGCTCGGGGCAGCTCCTGCTGGGCATCATCAACGACGTCCTCGACTACTCGAAGATCGAAGCCGGCAAGCTGGGCATCGAAGCCATCCCGGTCGAACCGGCCCGGGTCGTCGGCGACACCCTGGTCCTGATGGAGGACGCTGCCACCAACAAGGGCCTGCGCCTGCGGCTCCAGCAGCGCTCACCCCTGCCGGCGGTGTGCCTGTCCGACCCGCTGCGGCTTGCCCAGATCCTGGTCAACCTGCTGTCGAACGCCATCAAGTTCACCGAGCACGGCAGCATCACGCTGGAAGTCGGCCGGGACGGCGACGCGCTCGTCTTCAGCGTCATCGACACCGGCATCGGCATGACGGCCGACCAGCTCGCCACCGTCTTCGCCCCCTTCGAGCAGGCCGACAACTCCACCACCCGGCGCTTCGGCGGAACCGGCCTGGGCCTCGCGATCACCCGCCGCATCGTCGAGCTGATGGGCGGCAGCCTGCACGCCGACAGCCAGGCCGGTGCCGGCAGCCGCTTCGAAGTCCGGCTGCCGTGCATCGAGGTGCCCGCCCCTGCGCCCGCAGCGTCCGCCCCGCTGGCCACCGGCGAGGGCACCCGCCTGGCAGGGCTGCGCATCCTGGCCGCCGAAGACAACGAGGTGAACCAGCTGGTCCTCGAGGACAACCTGGCCAGCGAAGGCGCCGAAGTCACGCTTGCGGAGAATGGCCAGGAGGCCGTCGAGCGCGTCAGGCAGCAAGGCCCCAAGGGCTTCGACGTGGTGCTGATGGACCTGCAGATGCCGGTCATGGACGGCTACGAAGCCACCCGCCAGATCCGCGCCCTGGCCCCGGCGCTGCCCATCATCGGCCAGACCGCCCACGCCCTCGACGACGAACGGGCCGCCTGCCTGGCGGCCGGCATGGTCGACCACCTCGCCAAACCCATCGACCCCGACCGGCTCATCGCCAGCATCCTCCGCCACACCCGCCCGCGCAGCACCGCGTGATGCCGAGCGAGCACCCGGCCCGCCTCAGTGGCTTACTTCAGCGCCCGCCCACCTGGGCGCCCGAGAACAGCTGGGCATGCTCGCGGGGCAGACAGCGCCAGTACTGGGGCGCCGCCTTCAGGCGGGCACCCAGCCGGGCCGCGGCGTGCCACGGCCAGCGCGGATCGTAGAGCATGCAGCGGGCGACGCCCACCAGGTCGGCCTGGCCCCTCGCGACGATCTCCTCGGCCTGCTCCGGCTCGGTGATCAGGCCCACCGCGATGGTCGGCAGCTCGGTCTCCTGGCGGATGCGCACCGCGAACGGCACCTGGTAGCCCGGCCCCAGCACCAGCTTCTGCTGGGGCGACAGGCCGCCGGTCGACACATGCATGAACGCACAGCCGCGGGCCTTCAGCGCCTTGGCCAGCACCACGCTCTGCTCCAGGTCCCAGCCCCCCTCGACCCAGTCGGTGGCCGAGATCCGCATGCCCACCGGCTTGCCCGCCGGGAAGGCCGCCCGCACCGCATCGAACACCTCCAGCGGAAAGCGCATGCGGTTCTCGAGGCTGCCCCCGTAGGCGTCGTCGCGCTGGTTGGAGAGCGGCGACAGGAACTGGTGCAGCAGGTAGCCGTGGGCCCCGTGCAGCTCGATGCAGTCGATCCCGACCCGGGCTGCCCGCCGCGCCGCCGCCGCGAAGGCCTCACGGATGCGCGCCAGGCCCTCGCCGTCGAGGGCCCGCGGCGCCGGCTCATGGGGCAGCTGGGGCAGCGCCGACGGCCCCAGCGTCGGCCAGCCGCCCGCCTCCGGCGCCAGCAGCTGCCCGCCCTGCCAGGGCAGCGCGCTGGAGGCCTTGCGGCCGGCATGGCCGAGCTGTATCGCCAGCGGCATGTCCGAATACTTGCGGATACCTTCGACCACCCGGCCGAGGGCCGCCTCGTTGGCATCCGACCACAGCCCCAGGCAGGCCGGCGTGATGCGCCCCTCCGGCTCGACCCCGGTGGCCTCAATCACCAGCATGCCGGCCCCGGAGAGCGCCAGGTTGCCCAGGTGCATCAGGTGCCAGTCCTGGGCGTTGCCATCCACCGCCGAGTACTGGCACATGGGCGCGATGACGATGCGGTTGGGAAGGGTGAGACCGTCGAGGGTGAAGGGCGTGAACAAGGCCGACATGGGAAGACTCCTGGTTACGGGCAAGGGCGGGGGTGTCACGGCCACGATAATCCCAGAAAGCACGCAGCCGGACCACCTCGGGCAAGCGCCCGTCGCCGCGCGCCGCGGGGCCCGCCACGCCCGGACTAAAGTCCGTCCAGCCCGCTGCCGCTAAGCCTTGAGTCCGGCTACACGCGCTCATGG
>JAEUNU010000265.1 GCA_016789125.1 Zoogloea sp.
CAGCTCCAGTGACACGGCGCTGTCGATGAGCACCCGGTAAGGCAGCGTGACGCGCAGGGCCTCGCTGCCGCCGGTGCCGTCGAGGC
Organism: Zoogloea sp.; assembly: GCA_016789125.1. Taxonomy (GTDB): domain Bacteria; phylum Pseudomonadota; class Gammaproteobacteria; order Burkholderiales; family Rhodocyclaceae; genus Zoogloea. Next base: position 87 of record JAEUNU010000265.1, read on the forward strand.
TCAGCGTGATGGCGGCGGGGTCGACGCCGAAGGCGCTGGCCAGGGCCGCCTGCAGGCCGTTGAGCCCGACGGCGCCCTGGCTGGCGAGGGTGCTGTCGATGGCGGCGAAGCGGGCCGTGAAGTCGAACAAGTCGGAGACGCTGGTGGCCAGGAGCGGCAGCGCCCGGCCGAGCTCGCCGAAGGCACCGAGATCGCCGAGCTCGCCGATCAGGCTGCCGAGCTGGCCGAGGTCGGCCTTGATGTCGCTCCAGGCGATGTCCTTCAGCGGGGTGAGCACGCCGAGGCCGTCGCTGGGCACCACCGTCACGGCCGCCTCAGCCGCGGCGCCGGCGAAGAGTGCCGCCGTGTTGCTCACCGAGATTGTGATGGTGGTGGACGGCACCAGCCCCTGGGCGCTGATGGCCGCCGGCGTGAGCAGCCCGATGCCGGAGAACTGCAGGCTGGCCAGCGGCGCGCTGCCGGGCGTGCCGGCCGCATCGCGGTACACCGGCGCGGTGATGAAATCGCCCTCCAGCAGCCGGCCGGCGACGGCGAGATTCTCGAGGGTGATCGTCTTGGCGGTCACCACGCCGGCCTTGAGGCTGAGCGCGCCGCCGCTCTCGCCGACCAGGTCGGTGGCGGCGATGAGGGCGTCGATGCTGGCCTGCACGGCTGTGTCGGTGGTGTTGCTGCGGGCCGCGGCGAGGGCCAGGTCGATGGCGTCGGCGACGCTGCCGACGAGGTCGGCGAGGGCCGTGTTGGCGCTGGTGTCGGCGCTGCGCACGAGCACGTCCACCGGGCTGGCGAGGCCCGCCACGGCGACCGACAGGCGCAGATCGGTGGCGAGCCGGCCGGTGCTGACGTCGTAGATCTGGGCGGCGTGGTCGGCCAGGGTCAGGGTGGTGGTGGGCGCGGTGAAGCTGAGCACGCGCAGCGGGCTGGCCACGGTGCCGATGTCGGTGACGCTGACGAAGCTGTGGGCGGCGTAGGGGTCGGCGCCCTGTTGGCTGACGAGGGCAGCGTGGATCGCCGCGTCCACGTCGGCGGCGAGGTCGTCAATGGAGCTGTTATTGCTGGCCGCGGCCTGGGTGACGACCACGTCAAGCACGGTGGTGCCGACGGTGACTGCCAGCCCCACGTCGCGCAGCAGCTGGCCGTTGCTCTGGAAGGGCGCGGCGGTGGCCGAGACGCTGGTCGAGGTGGTGAGGTCGCTGCCGAGGCCCAGCAGCGCGGTCTGGCTGGCGGCGGAGTCGTAGAGGCTGTTGAGGCTGATGCGGTCGTGGGCCGCGCCGGCGAGGCCGTTGCGCAGGCTGAAGGCCATGCTGCCGCCGTAGTCGGCCCGGAGCCCGGTGAAGCTGAGGTCGAGCATGCCGAGGGTGGCCTGGCCGGCGGTGGCGAGGCTGGCCGGCGTGCTGCCGGCCTGGCCGTGGACCTGCGCCGAGTAGCTGGCGGCGACGCTGGCGTCCTGCAGGAAGACGTAGGCGCCGTTGGTGGTGGCGAACTGGCCGGGGGTGAAGCCGAGTTCGGTGGTGGCTGTGTCGCGGCCGCTGACGAGGATCTGCAGCGAGGCCAGCCGCGCAGACTGGGTGACGAGCTCGATCTGGCCGTTGTTCACGATGGCCTGCACAGCCTCGCCAAGGCTGGAGAAGCCCAGCCCGCCGCTGCCGAGGTAGGCGTTGGCGCCGATCGGGGTGGCGTCGAGGGCGGCGTTGATGTCGGCCACCAGGTCGGCCACCGAGGCGTTGCCGCTGTCGGCCGGGACGGTGACCGCGATCGGGGCGGACTGGTCCACCTTGAGCTGGAAGTGGGCGGCGGCCGAGAGCTGGCCGTTGGTCGCCAGCGTAACCGCCTTGGCGGACGGATACACGGTGCTGGTCCGGAAGCCGAACACCGCCTGGAGGGCGTCGTTGGGGTTGGCGATGACCAGTTTCGCGTTGCTCACCGGCACGCCGAAGGACAGCTGGAGCTGGTTGGCGGAGCTCAGCCCCACCGTCACCGCCTCGCCCAGGTTATGGAAGCCGAGGCGGTCGAGCACGCCGCCGGAGAGTACCGCCTGCCCGCCGAGCACGCCCTGGAGGTCGGCGACGAAGTCGGCGCGGGTGGTGTTGCTGCTGGTGGCGGCGGAGTCGAGCGTGAGGTCGTAGGTTTCGCCGTCGAAGACCAGCGAGAAGCTCGACGTGCCCGGCGGGAACAGCCCCATGAAGCCGGCGCTCCACTTGACCACGGTGGTGTCGCTGGCGTTGGCGGTGAGGGTGCCGCCGTAGGCACCGGCCGCGCGCAGGGCGAAGGTGTTGAGGCTCTGGAAGTCGAAGCCGATCCGGGTTTCGAAGGCGGTGCTGGAGGTGAAGTCGAGGCTCGCATCGACGCTCAGGGACGACAGCTCGCCGACCTGCTCGCCGAGGCGGATGGCGATGGCCTCGGTGCTTTGCGGCAGGGCCAGCCGCACCTGGAACATCAGGCTGCGGGTGGCGGCGTCGTAGGCCGGGCTCACCGACAGCCCACTGGCGCTGATCGCCTGCTGGAAGCGGGCCATCAGCTCGCCCAGGGTGGCGAAGCGGGTGACGCCGGCAACCTGGAACTCCTGCCCGGCCACGGCAAAGCCGAGCCGCGCCATCGAGCCGTAGGTGTCGCCCGAGGGCGAGGTGAGCGCCAGCGAATTGACCCGCAGCTGCGGCATGTCGGTGGCGGCCAGCGCGCCGGTGAAGGCGATGTCCCAGGTGTTGCTCTTGCCGGCGACGGCAGTCACCGTCACGTCGGCGCTGCCGAGCGCGGGCTTCCACAGCTTGAGCATGTCCACCAGCGCCGTCTGGATGGCGGCGGCGGAGCTGCCGTAGGCCAGGGTCGCGCTCTGGTAGAACAGCGAATCGAGGGTCACGCCGAAAGAGAAGCTGCCGCCGCTCACGTTGGAGATGCTCAGGCGCTGGACTTCGCTGGCGGCCGGGGTGGCGCCGACCGCGGCGGCCACCGTCTGCTGCGTCACGACGAGGGCGTGGGCCGGCACGCTGCTGGCCCAGCCGGCGGTCTCGACGGTCATCGCGGCGTAGGTGCCGTAGTCGGTGGCGTTCTTCTTGCCGAAGGCGATGTCGAACACGCGGGTGCGGTTGTCGGCGGCGTAGTCGGGCGACACGTCGGCCACCGACAGCCCGGTGACGCCGGGCAGGGCCGCGTGGAGGGCGTTGGCGATGTCGGCGGTGCTGGCGTTCCAGGCCAGCGCCGAGGTGCTGAAGGCGACGCCGGCGGCGTCGGTGCCCTTGAGGGTAAAGGTGCCGGCGCCGCCGTGCACGATGAAGAGGCGCTGGACGGCCTCGGTGGAATCCGAGCCCGCCGCGACCTGCTGGATGCTGAGGCCGCTCGCCCCGGCCACCCGCAGCACCGAGAACTCGCCCGGCACGGCCTGGCTGAGGTTGAGCTTGCCCCACATGCGCCCGTCGCTACCGCGGGAGAGCTCGCTGGCGGTGACGTCGATCACGCTGCCGGCCACCACGTCGCCGCCGGCCACCACTTGCAGGGCGGCCTGGTCGGTGCCGGCCAGGGCGCCGGTGAGTTGCACCTGGTAGAACTTGGCGCGGCCGGTGACAACCACGTTGCCCACGCCCAGCACGGCCTCGAGCGCCTGCTGCACCTCGATCGGCGTGGCCAGCACCGAGATGGCGCCGGTGGCCGTGCCGCCGCTGCCGAGCTTCAGCGTGTAGCTTCCCGCGCTGGCGTGGATGCGCAGGGTCTGCTCTTCGTCGGTGTGGTTGGACGCGTCGATGGCGAGGCCGCCCTTGAGGGTCTCGCTGATCTCGAACAGGCTGCCGTCCCAGCCGAGCAGGCCGTTGGCCGCGGTGGCGATCTTGTGGCCGAGCAGCGCGGCCAGCTGGTCGATGTGCTTGAAACCCGCCGTCTCGGCCGCCGCCACGGTGATGGTGAGCACCGACGGGCGATCGTCGGCCGGGCGCTGGATGTACAGGTCGAAGGCCGTATCGCCGGCCAGCACCGGCGACACCGCGGCGCTGCCGGTGAGGCCAGACAACAGGGTGACGGTGAGCTGCTCGTCGAGCACCTGGCGCATGGCCGCGCTGAAATCCAGCGCCGAGCCGAGCTTGACGTCGGTGAAGGGCAGCAGCGCATCGAAGCGGCCGGAGTCGCGCAGCAGCTCGAGGTAGCTGCCGAGGTCGCGCAGCATGCCCACCAGTTCGGTGGCGTCGAGGCTCGAGAAGGCCTGCAGCCCGCTGAAATTCGTGGAGACGAGGGTAAGCGGCGCCGGCTGGATCGCCGCCCACGGCACCGAGCCGCTCTGCGACCCGGTGAGGCGCGCCAGGGCGCTGGCCGTGCCGTTGACGGTGCCCGTCACGGTGGTGCTGGCGAGGGCGGTGTTGACGACCAGGGTCGCGGTGGCGGCGGACCACACCTGGGCGCCTTCCATGATCTGCGCCAGGATCGAATAGCTGTGCCCACTCACCAGGGCCAGTGAGCCCGACACCGGCACCGCGCTGGCGAGGTCGAGGGCCCACGCGCCGCCCGAGGGCGTGAGCGCGTAGGTGGCGCTCTGGGCCGGGTTGGCCTGATCGGTGAGGGTCACCCGGAAAGTCTGGCCGGCCAGCAGCGTAGCCGCGCCGCCGAGGGTCGGCGTGAGGGTGTGGGCCGAGATGGAGCTGGCCTGCAGGCCGCCGGTGGCCACGACGAGGTCGACGCTGGCCGAGGCCGACACCTGGCTGCCCCGCTTGATCTGCGCGGTGACGGTGTAGGTCTGGCCATTCACGAGGGTCAACGAGCCGGACTGGGCGCTGGCCGTCGCCATGTCGACGGCCCAGTTGCCGTTGCTGTCGGGCGTGGCCGCATAGGTAACCGTGTTGCTGCCGTTCGACACGCTGACCAAGAGCTGCTGCCCGCTCAGCACGGTGGCGGTGCCGCTCAGCACCGGCGTGCTGCGGTTGACGATCGTCTCGTTCACCGTGAGGCCGCCGAAGCTGAGGCTGACATGCGGGGTGCCGCCGGCAATGGCCGACAGGGCCGTGCCGCCGAGGGCGCCAGTGATGTCGAACTCGGCGTTGGCAAAGGCGCTGGGCTGGCTGCCCGAGCGGCTGATGCGGTTGTCGCCCGACTGGTAGTCGGACGCGAAGGGGCTCTTGACCTGCTGATAGTTGAACGGGAAGCCGCCGAACACCGAGCCCTGCTCCACCAGCGCCGAGGTGGCGGCGAAGGCGATGGTGCCGGTGTCGAAAGCCAGGGTGCCGCTGGCCTGGGCGTCGAGCACCCCCAGCACCACGCCGGCGTTGAAGGTTTCCGACGGGGTGTGGATGCGGGCGTCGAGGGTGTTCAACTGCACCGAGCCGAAGCTGAAGTCGTAGGTGGCGCCAAAATGGATGTCCGCCACCAGGCTCACGCCCTGCCCGCTCTGGAAATCGAAACCCAGCGGCTTGAGCTTCTCGCCGAAGCCGAAGGGCTGCAGGAAGCTGCGGGACAGGCTGAGGTTGACGGTGAGGCTGTCGCCGCTCGCCGAGAAGGCGATGGAGGGGTTGCCCGCCGCGTTGTCGACCAGCGATTCGAGGTGGCTGTAGGCGCCGCGGCCGTTGAGGTAGTCGCCGAGGCGATCCATCAAGCCGCCCATCGTGGGGCTCCCGGTGGAGGCCAGGTAGTCGTCGAGCACCGTCGAGCCGGCAGTGGTGCGGAAGGACAGCACGTCGCCCAGGGTGCGGCCGTCGGCGCAGCGGATGAGGCCGCTGAAGGGCAGGTCGACCATAGGCAGCGCGTAGCCGAGCTCGCTGCTCACGTCGAGCTGCGTGCCGAGGTTGGCTGCGGCACGGAAGGCCGCCTGGGCGCCAGCGCTGGCCACGGCGTTGGCGGTGTCGCCGCCCTTGGACGGCGTGACCGACGACAGCAGGTGATCGTAGCCCGCAGGGCCGGGCGTGAGGGCGAGCGCCTCGATGCCGCCGCTGCGTGCCTCAAGCAGCCAGTCGCCCCCCAGCGCGGCGCTGCCGGTGCGGTCGTCGGAGGCGGCCACGTCAGCGCCGGTGAGGCGGGCGAGCTGGTCGACGAAGGCCTGGCCGGCCTCGCCCTCGGCCACGTTGCAACCGTACAGCAGGAGGTCGGCCTCCGCGCCCAGCGCGGCGCCCCAGCGGGCGAGCCGGTCAGCGTAGGCGTCGAGGCGGCTGCCGTCGAGCACCGTGGTGCCGAGCTCCAGCACGCCGCTGCCGCCGTGGGACAGGATGTGCACCGCCTGCAGCGGCGCGTGGTGGTACTGGCCGAGCCAGTTGGCGATCTGGTCGACGCCGTCGCTAGAGCGGTCTAGCACGACCACCTCGACCCGCGCCGGCTCGGCCTGGCCGCGCGCCTGCAGGGTCTGGTCGACGAGCTTGCGGTAGTCGGTGACGCGGGGGTCGACGAACACCACCTCGTTGGGCTGGTCGGAGCGGGCCGCCTGCTGGCCGGCCAGGTCGATCAGCGGCGCCGCCGCCATCGCCGACAGATCGATCGCCGGGCTGCCCGAGCCAGCCGCCAGCAGCAGCGCCTGCTGCCCCGAGGCCTTCGCCAGCTCCGCCGCGTCGGCCACCAGCTGCGCCTCGGCGGGCGGCGGAGGCGGCACGATCAGCGCCTCGGCCGACAGCAGCACGCGCGGCTCGATGGCCTCGATCACCATCTGCTCGCGCACCGCCGGGCGGGCCTTGCGGGGCCGCCCGCGGGCGGGGATGCCAAGCATCTCGCGCAGCCGGGTGGCGGTGTTGGAGGCGAGGAGCGTCGGGCGGAGCGGTGTGTTCTTCATGATCTTCCTACCTGCCCTGCCGGGCTGGAGACATCGGTACTGCGGGCTTGCGGCTGGCGCGGAGGGGGGCCTACTTCAGCAGTTCGGCAAGATCTTCGAGATCGTTGCGCGACAGGGAGCTGACGGACTGCTTGAGCTTGAGGCGGTTGAGCAGGTAGTCGTAGCGGGCCTGCAGGTAGTCACGCTTGGCGGCGTAGTACAGCCGGTAGGCATCGACCACCTGCACCACCGAGTAGAGGCCCGAGCGCAGCCCCTCCTCCTTGGCCTGCAGCGCGCTCTCCTGGGCGACCAGCGACTTGCGCAGCGCCGCCAGGGTCTGGGCGCTGGACTGCACGCCGAGCAGGGCCGAGCGGGCGAGGCGTTCGGTCTTGCGGGACTCCTGGTCGTGCTCCTCGCGGGCCTTGTCCTGGCGGGCAACGGATTCGCGCACCAGCGAGGTGGTCATGCCGCCCTCGAAGATCGGCATGCTCAGGCGCACGCCGAGCTCGGTGTTCTGGATCTTGCTGGTGCCGCCGAACAGCGAGCCCTGGCTGTCGTTGTAGCTGTGGGTCGCGACGAAGCTGACGGTGGGCAGGTAACCCGCCTTCTGGCGCTTGACCTCGAGGGCCGCGATCTCGGTGGCCATCGCCCGGGCCTGCAGCGCGAGGTTCTGCGCCAGCGCGGCGGCCACCCACGGCTCCACCTGGGCCGGCTGCGGGCTGGCCGGCTCGATGTCGCCGACGAAGGGCTTGAGGCTGCGCACCTCGACCCCGACGATCTCCTTGAGCGCAGCGCGCGCGTCGTCGAGCTTGTTGAGGGCGTCCACCTCGCGGGCCTGGGTGATCGCGAAGCGCCCTTCCGTCTCGTTGAACTGGGTGATGGTGCCGAGGCCGGAGGCGAGCCGCACGCGGGCCTGCTCGGCCTGCTTGGCGGTGGCCTCGCGCTCGGCCCGGGCCAGCTCGACGCCGTCCTGGGAGGCCAGCAGGTTGAGGTAGGCCGCGGCGACACGGATGATCAGGTCCTGCTCGGCCGCCACCAGGGCCAGCCGCGACTGCTCGACCGAGATCTTGGCCTGCTCCATCTTGACCCACGCCGGCGCCTTGATGATCGGCTGGCTGATGGTGAGGACGTGGGAGAACACCGGGTAACGCTGGGTCTGGCCCTGGACGGCCTTGTAGGCGTCGATCGTCGAGCTGATGATCCGCTGGTTCTCGCTGTTGCGCTGGAAGTCGTAGGTGGCGGTCGGCAGATAGGCGGCGCGGGCCTGGGGTGTGGCTTCGGCGTTGGCCAGGAATTCGGCCTTGGCGGCGCGGTAGCGCGGGTCTTTCTCGAGGCCGAGGGCCAGGGTTTCGGTGAGGCCGATCGACTGCAGGCCGGTGTCGGCGCCGCGCTGCGCCTCGTCGCCGGCCGGAATGCTGCCCAGCACCAGCGGGCGCATCGGGCGCAGCGGGCCGAGGGGCTCCCGGACCACCGCCAGATCGAGGGGGCGCTCCGCCGGAGCAGGCTGCACCGGCAGCGGCGCGAGCACCGTGCCCGTGCCACCGCGCGGCGCGGCAGGCGTCTGCGCCGCCACGGTGGGCGCTGCCGCCGCGGGCGCGGGCGCCAGCGCGATGAGGAGCGACGCGCCCGTGGCGGAGCGGCTCAGCTCGGGGCTGACGAGGGACAGGCTCTGCCCCGGCCGCAGCGGCATCACGACCCGCGAGCCAGCGCGCGGCAGGGCCTCGAAGCGCGGCAGGCCGAACACGCCCGGGTCGAAGCTCACGCTGCCGAACATGCGGCTCACGTGGGCGCGGCTCAGGCGTGGGAAATCGATGACGAGCCGCTCGGGCTTGCCGAGCAGCCGGGCGTCGGCGCGCAGGTCCTTGCCACCCCGCAGCAGCAGGGTGCGCTGCCCGTCGGCCACGTTGAGGTCGACGCCGGTGAGCTCATCATTCACCGCCTGCCGGCCGAGGACGAGTTCCCACTGGCTGACCCCGCTGCCGATCGCCGCGATGGTCTCGTCGAGCACCTCGTAGGGCTCGGTCAGGTCGATGACGAGCCGCGAATCGAGCCGCCCGTCGGGCTGCACCCGCACATCGCGGACACCGCCCGTGCGCGCCTTTATCTCGGCGGCGATGCGCTTGCGCGCCACGTCGGCCGTCACGCCCTTCAGCACCAGCACCAGCTGGCGCCCATCGGCGGTCACGCCCGAATCGGCCAGGGTGCCCTGCTCGCTCTCCAGCTGGAGGCGCAGCACGTTGCCCTCCTGGCGCAGCGCCACCCCCTGCACCTCCCCCGCGAGGGCCGGCAGGGCCAGCCCCGCCGTTGCCAGGACCCACGCCAGCCTTGTCAGCACCGGAAGCCCCCGACGATTGCCTTGCCCGATAACGTCGCTCATTTGAAACCCGGAAAAATGGTTTGACTGCGCCAACCGGAACGGCCGCAACGATCGGCGACGGCCTGATGCCGGGCCCTGCTCGGGCCGGCTGTCCGGGAAAAGCCCTGCGGGCGTGATCGCCCCGAAAGCGCGCGCAATCGGGGCGATGCGAATTCGCCACCAGCTCTTTACGGCAGACGGGCCGCAGGGCTTTAACGCCGGAATCGCTGCCGGACAGGGCGTCCGGCACGCGTTGGAAATGTCGGGCGCAGAGGGCACGTCGCCCCAGGTTCACCGATCGCGGCTGCGGCGGGGCGACTGCCAATCTGCTGCCAATCTCCGCCAAAGGCTGCCAGCGCCATCCGGCACATGCTGCCAGCGGCCTGACCGATTGCCCCACGCAGCCGGCGCGCCTGGCTAGCGCCTTGATTCATATGCAAAGAATCGCGCCCCCAGCGGCTGGCACGGATATTGATACTGCCTGAGCAATCCCGCCCCACTCACCAAGGACAACCCATGACCGCCACGCCCGCCTCCGCCTGCTGCAATGCCGGCGATGCCCCCTGCAATCCGTCCCGTCGCATGCTGCTGATCGCCACCGCCGGCGCGGGCGGCGCGCTCGCGGTGGGCGCAGCAGTGCCCTTCGTGGCCAGCCTCACCCCGTCCGAGCGGGCGCTGGCCGCCGGCGCACCGGTGGAGGTGGACATCGACAAGCTCGCCCCGGGCGACATGATGGTGGTCGAATGGCGCGGCAAGCCGGTGTGGATCCTCCACCGCACGCCGGAGATGCTGGCCGCCCTGGCCAAGGCCGAACCCGACCTGGCCGACCCCGGCTCGGCCGAGACGTCCCAGCAGCCCGACTACGCCCGCAACCCCTACCGCTCGATCAAGCCCGAATACCTGGTGGCGGTGGGCATCTGCACCCACCTGGGCTGCTCCCCGTCGAGCGCCTTCGAAGCCGGCAACCCGGCCCTCGGCGCCAGCTGGCCCGGCGGCTTCCTGTGCCCTTGCCACGGCTCCACCTTCGACTTTGCCGGCCGGGTCTTCAAGAACAAGCCGGCGCCGACCAACCTCGAGGTGCCGCCCCACAAGTACCTGAGCGAGGGGCGCCTCATCATCGGCAGCGACGACACGGCCGCCGCCTGAGGCCCGGCCGGGGAGGTTCGCGACATGCAGCTCAACGCATCGGGCCGGCCCGACCCGGGCGCGCGCATCCTGTCCCTCGTCACCGGCGCCCTGCTCGCCGTGCTGCTGGTGGCACGCCCCGAGATCGCCCTCGACCGCTGGGGCGTCGCCGACCCGCTGGCGGCGCTGTGGCTGCTGTGGTCGATGCTGGCCGGCCTCGCCAGCGGCACCGGCTGGCCCCTGCGCCGCGGCGCCCTGCGGCAGCTGCTCTCGAGCGAAGCCTGCCTCATCACGCTGGTGCTGGCCTTCCTGAGCCTGGCGACCCACTGAGCTCACGCACGCAAGGCAGGGCCCTGGATGCGCCTGCCTGAAGGATTGCACCATGTACTTCCGCCAGTTCCACGACACCTCCAGCGCCGCGATGAGCTACCTGATCGCCGACGCCTCCAGCGGCGTGGCGGTCGCCATCGACCCCACGCCCGACCCCTGCCAGGGCTTCGTCCTGAAGGCCTTGCTGGCCGAGCGGGGCTTCGCGCTGGCGCTGATCCTGCTCACCCACACCCACGGCGGCGTGGCCGACGACTTTCTCGCCCACTACCCCGGCGCCGGCGTCGTGGTGGGCCCGCAAGGGCTGCGGGCGTCGGTGGGGCGGCAGGTGCACCACGGCGAGGTGCTCGTTTTCGGCGACGAGTCGATCCGGGTGATCGCCACCCCGGGCCACACCGCCGACAGCCTCAGCTACCTGTGGCGCGACCGCCTCTTCTGCGGCGACGCGCTGGCCCTCGGCGGCTGCCCGCAACAGACCGACGACGATGATTGCGACCCGCGCAGCATCTACGATTCGGTGGTCGACCGCCTGTTCACGCTGCCCGCCGAGACCCTCGTCTTCCCCGGCCATGACGCCCACGGGCGCACTGTGTCGACGATAGGCGAGGAGCGCTCGCGAAACCCCTTCTTCCTGGCCCGCTCGCGGGATGCCTTCATCACCGCCTTTCGCGGCGCGCCTGGCACTCTCGGCCGGGTGCCTGCGAGGCAATAGCCCGGCACCGCCCCTGGCCGGCCAGCGACCCGCAAGCCCTCAGGACAAGGCCTTGATCCGGCGATACAGCGTGCGCTCGGACAGCCCCAGCTCGGCGGCCAGGGCCTTGCGCGAGCCACGGTAGCTGCGCAGCAGGCTGGCGAGTTCGGTATCGCTCAGCTCGCGGGGCGTGTCGGGGGCCGCCCGCCGTAGGGGCGCCGCCGCGGCGGGCGGCCTGCCCGGCTCGCACAGCTCTTCGGGCAGGTGGCGGCGCTGCACGGTGTCGCCGTCGCACATCAGGCTCGCCCGCTCCAGGATGTTCCGCAGCTCACGCACGTTGCCCGGGTAGTCGTAGGCCTGCAGGCAGGCCAGCGCGTCAGCGGCGAGCTTGAGCTTGCGCTCGGGGGCGACGCGGCCGAGGAGCGCCTCGGCCAGCAGCGGGATGTCGTCCGGCCGCTCGCGCAGGGCCGGCAGGCAGATGGGGAAGGCATTCACCCGGTAGAACAGGTCCTGGCGGAAGCGGCCCTGGGCCACCAGCGCCTTGAGCGGCTGGTGGGTGGCCGAGATCAGGCGGATGTCGGCGCGGATCAGCTCGGTGCTGCCGACCCGCCGGTAGGTGCCGGTTTCAAGCAGACGCAGCAGCTTGACCTGCATCGGCAGCGGGATGTCACCCAGCTCGTCGAGAAACAGCGTGCCGCCGCTGGCCGCCTCCACCAGCCCGATCTTGCGCGCGCTGGCGCCGGTGAAGGCGCCCCGCTCGTGGCCGAAGAGCTCGCTCTCGAAGAGCGTCTCGGTGAGGCCGGAGCAGTCGACGGCCACGAAGGGCCGCGCGCTGCGCCGGCTGGCCTCGTGGATGGCCTGGGCGACGAGTTCCTTGCCGGTGCCGGATTCGCCCTGCAGCAGCACGGTGGCGTCGGAGGGCGCAACCCGGGCGACGAGTTCGAGCATGTGGCGGAAGGCCGGCGCACGGCCGAGCAGGCCCTGGGAGCCGGCCAGGCCGCGGGCGCCGGGGAGCGGCTCGAGCTTCTCGATGAACCAGGTGATCTCGCCATCGCTGCCGCGGATCGGCGACAGCTCGATGTTCTCGTAACTCTCGCCCGTTGAGGTGTGGTGCAGATGCACGACGCGCTCCCGCTGGCCGGATACCAGGCTGCGGGCCAGCGGGCAGGATTCGCCCGCCTGGTCGCAGGGCACCGGGTAGCGGTGGGAAACCTCGAAGCACTTGCGCCCGATGAGGTCGGCGCCGGCGCCGCAGTTGGCCCGGTAGGCGGCGTTGGCGGCCAGGATGCGGTAGCTGCGGTCGCACAGGATATGCGGCTCGGGCAGGGTCTCGAGAAAGGAGACGAGCTCGGGCAAGGGCTGGGGCGTGGCGGTCATGGCGGTCCGGTTTCTGCCAAATAGTCTGCCATATGCTGCCACGGCAGGCCTGGAGGGTCAAACGGCTGCGGCCGATTGTCGCCTGCGACAAAATGCAAACCCTTGATGCAGGACGACTTTCAGCGAAGTCGGCAAAATGGCACGGCTCTTGATATGTCACTCACGACAAGACCCGAAAGCTGCCAAACCATGCCCTCCTCCGATTCCCTCCTGCGCCGCCACCTGGGCTGGATCATCGCGATCAAGCTCGCGGCGATCTTCGCCCTGTGGTGGCTGTTCGTCCGCGATGCCGGGCTTGCCGTCGATCCGGCTTCGGTTTCCAGGCAGTTCGCCCCCAACCCCGTCTCCCAAGGAGCACCCAATGGTCAGTGAACAACTGGTCGACCTCTCGCGGCTGCAGTTTGCCGCCACTGCCCTCTACCACTTCCTGTTCGTGCCGCTGACCATCGGCATGGTGTGGATGCTGGTCATCATGGAATCGGTCTATGTGATGACCGGCAAGCCCCTCTACAAGGACATGACCCGCTTCTGGGGCAAGCTGTTCGGCATCAACTTCGCGCTGGGCGTCACCACCGGCATCACCCTCGAGTTCCAGTTCGGCACCAACTGGGCCTATTACTCCCACTACGTGGGCGACATCTTCGGGGCCCCGCTGGCCATCGAGGGGCTGATGGCCTTCTTTCTCGAGTCCACGATGATCGGCCTGTTCTTCTTCGGCTGGGACCGCCTGTCGCGCAAGCAGCACCTGCTGGTGACGATGCTGATGGCGCTGGGCACCAACCTGTCGGCGCTGTGGATCCTGATCGCCAACGGCTGGATGCAGAACCCGGTGGGCGCCGAGTTCAGCTACACCACGATGCGCATGGAGATGACCGATTTCTGGGCCGTGGTGTTCAACCCGGACGCCCAGGCCAAGTTCGTGCACACCGTGTCGGCCGGCTACGTGACGGGGGCGATGTTCGTGCTGTCGATCTCGTCGTGGTACCTCCTCAGGCGCCGTGACGTGGAGTTTGCCAAGCGCAGCTTCGGCATCGCGGCGGCCTTCGGCTTCGCCTCGGTGTGCTCGGTGATCGTGCTGGGCGACGAATCCGGCTACACGGTGGGCGAGGCCCAGCAGACCAAGCTGGCGGCGATGGAGGCCATGTGGGAGACCGAGCCCGCCCCGGCCGCCTTCAACCTCGTCGCCGTCCCCAACGAGGCCGAGATGAAGAACGACTTCGCGATCGAGATCCCGTGGGTGATGGGCCTCATCGGCACCCGCTCGCTCGACAAGCAGATCCCGGGCATCCGCGAGATCAAGCTGAAGAACCGCGAGCGCATCGTGTCGGGCATCGAGGCCGTCAAGGCCCTTGACCGGCTGCGCAAGAACCCGCAGGACAGCGCCGCCAAAGAGCGCTTCGAGGCGCACAAGGCCGACCTCGGCTTCGGGCTGCTGCTCAAGAAATACGTGAGCGACTTTGGCCAGGTGACGCCGGCGATCATCGACAAGGCGATGCACGACACCGTGCCGCGGGTGGCCCCGATGTTCTGGAGCTTCCGCCTGATGGTGGCGCTGGGCTTCGCGATGCTGCTCGTCTTCGGCCTGGCCCTGTGGCATTCGGTGAAGGGCGACTTTGCCGACAAGCCGTGGCTGTTGCGGGCCGCATTGTATTCCCTGCCGATGCCGTGGGTGGCCTGCGAGGTGGGCTGGTTCGTCGCCGAATACGGCCGCCAGCCGTGGACGATCTACGGCGTGCTGCCGACCCACCTGTCGGTATCCACCCTGAGTGTTGAAAGCCTGTACGGCTCGCTGGCCGGCTTCGTCGGCTTCTACACGGTGCTGCTGGTGGTCGAGATGTACCTGATGGTGCGCTTTGCGAAGCAGGGCCCGGGCAGCCTCGGCACCGGCCGCTACGCCAACGAAGCCCACGCCTGACCCTTTCGCGGAGACAAGAATGTTCGACTACGAAACCCTCAAGCTCATCTGGTGGCTGCTCGTCGGCGTGCTGCTGGTGGGCTTTGCGATCATGGACGGCCACGACATGGGGGTCGGCACCTTGCTGCCCTTCGTGGGCAAGGACGACACCGAGCGGCGGGTGGTGATCAACACCGTCGGCCCCCACTGGGACGGCAACCAGGTGTGGTTCATCACCGGCGGCGGCGCCATCTTCGCGGCCTGGCCGCTTGTCTATGCCACCGCCTTCTCGGGCTTCTACTGGGCCATGCTGGCAGTGCTGTGGGCGCTGTTCTTCCGGCCGGTGGGCTTTGATTACCGCAGCAAGATCCACAACGCCACCTGGCGCAACACCTGGGACTGGGGCCTCTTCGTCGGCGGGGCGGTGCCGCCGCTGATCTTCGGGGTGGCCTTCGGCAATCTCTTCCAGGGGGTGCCCTTCAGCTTCGACGACCACCTGGTGTCCACGTATTCGGGCAGCTTCTGGGCGCTGCTCAACCCCTTCGCGCTGCTGTGCGGCGTGGTGTCGACGGCGATGGTCACCTTCCACGGCGCCATCTACCTGGCCCACCGCACCCAGGGTGAGATCCAGTGGCGGGCCCTGCGTGCCGCCGGTTTCTTCGGCGGGCTGATGGTGCTGGCCTTTGCCGCGGCCGGAGGCTGGCTGTGGATGGCCATCCCCGGCTACGTGATCCAGTCGGCGGTGGACGGCGCCGCCCTGCCCGACCCGCTGGCCAAGACGGTGGTGCGCGAGGCCGGCGCGTGGTTTGCCAACTACCAGCGCTACCCTGCCACCCTGGCGCTGCCGGTGCTCGGCTTTGTCGGGGTGATCGCGGCCCAGGCGCTGGCCCGCTCGGGCCGCACGATGGCCGCCTTCTGGGCCTCGTCGCTGGCCATCGTGGGGGTGATCGGCACGGCCGGGGCGGCGCTGTTCCCCTTCATCATGCCTTCTTCGATCGATCCCGACGCCAGCCTCACGGTGTGGGACAGCGTCTCCAGCCAACTCACCCTCAACATCATGCTGTGGGCGACGCTGATCTTCATGCCCCTCATCATCATCTACACCAGCTGGGCCTACCGCGTGATGGGCGGCAAGGTGACGGCCGCCTACGTCCGCGAAAACAGCCACTCGGCTTACTGAGGAGAACACGACATGTGGTATTTCACCTGGCTTCTGGGCATCGGCTTTGCGGTGCTGCTGGCGATCCTCAACGCCCTGTGGGCCGAGCACGAGGCCGGCCGGGAGGCCGGCAAGGAAGCCCGCGATGGCTATTGATCTCTACGCCCGGCTCGGCCCCGACGGCATCGCCCGGCTGGTGGACCGGCTCTATCACTGGATGACGATGCTGCCCGAAGCGAATGCCTCGCACCTGCTGCACCGGGCCGATCTCTCCGAGGTCCGCCGCCGCCTGACGGCCTTCCTGAGCGGCTGGCTGGGCGGACCGGACCAATACCGGGCCGCCTACGGCGAGCCGATGATGCGCCGCCGCCACTTCGCCTTCCCGATCGGCCCGGCCGAGCGGGACGCCTGGATGGCCGCCCTATCCCGGGCGCTCGACGAGGTGGCCGCGGCCGACCCCGCGCTTCACGCCGCACTGCATGCCCGCTTTGCGGCCATGGCCGAGCACATGCGCAACCAGAGCCACGACGGCCGCGCCGCCGGCGGCTGCCGGCAGCACGCCTGAAGGTGCGCAGACGCCCCGACTCCGTCAAAGCCAAGCAAGGAGAGCATCATGACACCGGCCCAGATCCAGTCTTTCTTCGACCCCGGCACATTCACCGTCACCCACGTGGTTTCCGACCCGGCCACGCGGGCCGCGGCCATCATCGACAGCGTGCTTGATTTCGACCCCCGCTCGGGGCGTAGCTCCTGCGCCAGCGCCGACCGGGTGCTCGCCCATGTGGAAGCCGCCGGCCTGAGGGTCGAATGGCTGCTCGAAACCCACGCCCACGCCGACCACCTCTCCGCCGCCCCCTATCTGCAGTCCCGCCTGGGGGGCAAGATCGCCATCGGCAGCCACATCCGGGAAGTCCAGGCGGTGTTCAGCAAAGTGTTCAACCTGCCCGACATGGACAACGGCGGACGGGAGTTCGATCACCTGTTCGAGGACGGCGAACACTTTGCGATCGGTACACTGGACGTGCGGGTGATCCACACTCCCGGCCACACACCCGCCTGCATGACTTATCTGGTCGGTAACGACGCCTTCATTGGCGACACGCTGTTCATGCCCGATTACGGTAGCGCGCGCTGCGACTTTCCCGGTGGTGACGCGGCCACCCTGTACCGCTCCATCCACAAGGTGCTCGCCCTGCCCCCGGCAACTCGCCTCCACCTGTGCCACGACTACCCGCCCACCGACCGAGCCCCTCAGTGGGTCACCACTGTGGCCGAGCAGCGCGCCGGAAACATCCACGTCCATGACGGCATCAGCGATGCTGACTTCGTGGCCATGCGCACAAGCCGGGACAAGACGCTCGCCATGCCCACCCTGTTGCTGCCCTCGGTACAGGTCAATGTACGTGCCGGCAGGCTGCCCGAGCCCGAGAGCAACGGGACCCGCTATCTCAAGCTGCCCCTCGACCTGCTCTGATGGCCACCTTACATACCCCGGCCGACGGACTTGCCGGCCGCTGGGCGAGATACCGCCAGGGCCCCCTGGGAGATGACCTGCTGGCCGCAGGGGTGGTCACCATCCTGCTGGTCCCCCAGAGCCTGGCCTACGCCTTGCTCGCCGGCCTGCCCCCGATCGTGGGGGTGATGGCCAGCCTGCTGCCCATTGTGGCCTACGCCGCGCTCGGTTCCAGCGCGACCCTGGCCGTAGGGCCCGTGGCGGTGCTGGCGGTGATGACCGCCCAGACCATCGGCCCGGCGGTGGCCCAGCTGGGCGTCTCACCTCACCTAGCCGCCCTGGTGCTGGCCGTCGAGATGGGGGCCGTCTTTCTGGCTGCCGCGCTGCTACGCCTGGAGACGCTGGCCGCCCTGCTGGCAGCACCAGTGCTCCACGGCTTCATGAGCGGCGCGGTGTTACTGATTGCCCTCGGGCAGCTTCCGGCACTCCTCGGGCTGCCCCTGAAGGGCAATACGGCCCTGGAGCTGGGGCAGGCCTTCGTCAAGATGGACCATCCGTCCGCCCACCCGGCGACCGCCCTCGTCGGCCTGCTGTCGCTGGCGAGCCTGTGGGCCATCCGCCGCTATGGTGCTACCGGCCTGAACCGGCTCGGCATGCCCCGCGCCCGCGCCCAGGTCGTCGCCCGGGCGGCCCCGATCCTGGTGGTGGTGACCTCCATCGCCTGGGCCGCCCTGGCACCGGACGCTGCCGCAGGGGTTGCGCTGGCCGGCACGGTCAGCCTTGCCTCGGGCCTCGATTTTCCCTCGCTGTTCGCGGCGCCCTACGCCCTGTGGAAGTCCCTGGCGCTGCCAGCGACCCTTCTGGCCCTGGTTGCCTACGTGGAGAGCCTGGCCGTGGCCGAGGCGCTGGGCGCCCGTCGGCGCGAGAAGGTGTCGCCAAGGCGTGAGCTGCTCGGCCTCGCCGCAGCCAATGTGGTGGCCGGCCTGAGTGGCGGCATGCCTGTCACCGGCGGCTTTGCACGCAGCATCGTCAACTTCGACGCGGGCGCCCGTACCCGGATGGCCGCCGTCTGGACTGCGCTGTTACTGGGCCTTTCGATGGTCCTGCTGGGCGATCTGCTGGCCTGGCTGCCGCGGGCGGTGCTGGCCGCCACCATACTGATCGCCGTGGTGTCCCTGCTCGACACGTCACCGTTCCGCCTTGCACGGCGCTACGACCCTGCCGAGTTCGGGCTGATGGTGCTGGTGAGCCTGCTCACCCTGCTGGCGGGCGTCGAGCCGGCCCTGCTGGTCGGCGTGCTGCTGTCGCTGGGCTTGTTTCTCAAGCGTGCCGCCCGCCCCCACTGGACCGAGGTCGGCCGCCTGGCCGGCACCGACGTCTTCCGCAACGTACGGCGCTTCCCGGTGGACACCCTGCCGGCGGTGCTATCGGTGCGCGTCGATGAGAGCCTGCTCTTCATCAACGCTCGCTGGATCACCGAGGTCATCGACACGGCGCTGGCCGGGCGCCCCCTTGCCCGCCACGTGGTGTTGATGATGAACGCCGTCAATGGCATCGACCTGTCGGGGCTGGAGGCCCTGCAGCACCTCAGTCGGGATCTGGCGGCCCGGGGCGTGCAGTTGCATCTTTCCGAGCTGAAGGGCCCGGTGAGGGACAGGCTGCAGCACGGCGGGCTGGGTGAATGGCTGTCCGGCCAGGTCTTCATGACGCAAATGGATGCCTGGCAGACACTGGCCGCCGAGGCACCCGCGGGGGCAGGCAAATGAAACCCCCACGCCGCGGCGTGGGGGTTGCGGGGGGCGACCGAACTCAGGCGAGATCGAAACGATCGGCGTTCATCACCTTGGTCCAGGCGGCCACGAAGTCACGCACGAACTTCTCGCGGTTGTCGTCCTGGGCATACACCTCGGCGTAGGCGCGCAGGATCGAGTTGGAGCCGAACACCAGGTCGACCCGCGTCGCAGTCCACCGCTTCGCACCGCTCTTGCGCTCGACGATGTCGTAGCTGTTGCGCCCGGTCGGCTTCCAGCTGTAGGACATGTCGGTGAGATTGACGAAGAAGTCGTTGCTCAAGGTGCCGACACGGTCGGTGAACACCCCGTGCGAACTGCCGCCGTGGTTGGTGCCCAGCACGCGCAGGCCGCCGATCAGCACGGTCATCTCGGGTGCGGTGAGCCCCAGCAGCTGGGCCCGGTCGAGCAGCATCTCCTCGGGCTGGACGACGTAGTGCTGCTTCTGCCAGTTGCGGAAGCCGTCGTGGAGCGGCTCCAGCACTTCGAAGGATTCGACGTCGGTCTGCGCCTGGCTGGCGTCGCCACGGCCCGGCGCGAACGGGACGTCGATGCTGACGCCGGCCGCCTTCGCCGCCTGCTCGATGCCGACGTTGCCGCCGAGCACGATCACGTCGGCCACGCTGGCACCGGTTTCCGCGGCGATCTTCTCGTAAGCTGCCAATACCTTGGCCAGGCGTGCGGGCTCGTTGCCCTCCCAGTCCTTCTGCGGGGCAAGGCGGATACGCGCGCCGTTGGCACCGCCGCGCTTGTCGGAACCCCGGAAGGTGCGGGCGCTGTCCCAGGCGGTAGCCACCATCTCACCGACCGACAGGCTCGCGGCGGCGATCTTCGCCTTGACCGCGGCGACGTCGTAGTCGCTGCGGCCGGCCGGGATCGGGTCCTGCCAGATCAGGTCTTCGGCCGGCACGTCGGGGCCGATGTAACGCGACTTCGGGCCCATGTCGCGGTGGGTCAGCTTGAACCAGGCGCGGGCGAAGACGTCCTCGAAGTAAGCCGGGTCGGCCGCGAAGCGCTCGGAGATCTTGCGATAGTTCGGGTCGACCTTCAGGGCCATGTCGGCGTCGGTCATCATCGGCATGCAGCGGATGCTCGGGTCTTCCACATCCACCGGCATGTCTTCCGGCCTGATGTTCACAGGCTTGTACTGCCAGGCGCCGGCGGGGCTCTTGGTGAGCTCCCAGTCGTGCTTGAGCAGCATCTCGAAGTAGCCGTTGTCCCACTGGGTCGGATTGCTGGTCCAGGCGCCCTCGATGCCGCTGGTCACGGTGTCGCGGCCGATGCCGCGGGTCTTGTGGTTCATCCAGCCGAAGCCCTGCTCCTCGATGTCGGCGCCTTCCGGTGCGGGGCCGAGGTTGGCCGCGCTGCCGTTGCCGTGGGCCTTGCCGACAGTGTGGCCGCCGGCGGTGAGGGCGACGGTTTCCTCATCGTTCATGGCCATGCGGGCGAAGGTGACGCGCATGTCGCGGGCCGTCTTGAGCGGGTCGGGCTTGCCGTCGACACCCTCGGGGTTGACGTAGATGAGGCCCATCATCACCGCCGCCAGCGGGTTCTCGAGGTCGCGCTCACCGGAGTAGCGCGAGCCTTCGCCGCCGCTGGGAGCGAGCCATTCCTTCTCGGAGCCCCAGTAGATGTCTTTCTCCGGATGCCAGATATCCTCGCGGCCGAACGAGAATCCGAATGTCTTCAGCCCCATGGATTCGTAGGCGATGTTGCCGGCGAGGACGATCAGGTCCGCCCAGCTGAT
>JAEUNU010000056.1 GCA_016789125.1 Zoogloea sp.
CGGCTGGCGTTGGGGCTGGAGTCGGTGTTGGCGTAGCCCAGGCGCTGCACCAGGGCCTGCACGGCCTCCGCCGTGGCGGCCGGGCCGCTGAGCTCGATGCGCAGGTTGGCGCCATTCACGCCGCCGCTCAGGGTGCCGATCACGCTGCCGGCGTAGCTCACCACGTTGCCGGCCACACCGATCAAACCGCCAGCCACCACGCCGAGCTGGTCTTCGGCCGCACCGCCGCTGAGGTAATAGAGGTCGAGCCGGCCGCCGCTGAAGTCGGCCGAGTCGGCGTCGCTGAGGCTCACCGCCGCATCGAGGATCTGCAGCCCGCCGTTGACGGCGTTTTCCATGAAACTGACCGCGCCGGTGAAGTCGGAGAGGTCCGGGTTGCCTTGCCGCGCCAGTTCGGCGCTGTCGCCGAAGACTTGCTGGTAGATGCCGCTGCCGCTGCCGTCGGCGTTGTTGTCGGCCCGCCAGGCGACCACGAAGTTGCCATTGCCCAGGTCGGCGATGGCCGGTTCGGACTGGCTGCGATACACCGCGCCGCTGTCGGCGTTTGCGCGCCGGTCGCTGTCGACCGGTTGGCCGGCAGCGTCGAATTCGCGGATGTAGGTGTCGCCCCAGTATTCGCCGCTGTCATTGTAGAAGGCGACCACGAAGCCGCCCGTCGACAGGGCCGTGACCTTGGGTTGGTACTGGCTGCCCGAGACGTTTTCGTTGACGAGGAAGGCGTTGCCCAGCGCCACGCCCGCGGCGTCGAAGCGCCGGCCGAAGGTGGCGCTGCCCGAGCCGTCGAGGCCGTTGTCGTCGCGCCACACCACCACGAAGCTGCCGTCGGCAAACATCGCGACGTCGGGTTCGTACTGGGCGCCGCCGGTCACGGTGTTCACCAGGAAGACGTCGCCGAAGCTGCCGCTGGCGGCATCAAAGGTGCGCCCATACACGCCGTGGCTGCTGCCGTCGTTGCCGCTGTCGTCGCGCCACACGATGACGAGGTCGCCGTCGGCCCGGGCGGCGAGACGCGGGTAGTACTGGTAGCCGGACTGGGCGTCAGCCGTGCCGGGGTTGACGCTGACCCGCATTTCGGGGGTGCCGAGCACGTTGCCGGCGTTGTCGTAGCGGGTGAGGTAGATGTCGTGGCCGTTGCCGCCCGCCACGTTGCTGTCGCTCGACCAGGCCACCGCGAAGCCGCCCGTGTAGCTGGTGACGGCTTCGTAGAGCTGGTTGCCCCAGGTGGTGGTGTTCACCACGAACTGGCTGCCCGCAGGGCTGCCGTCGGCGCCAAAGCGCTGGCCGAACACGCCCCAGCCGGAGCCGTCGGCGCTGCCGTTGTCCTGCCACACGATCACGTAGCCGCCGTCCGACAGACCCGCCACTTGCGGGGTGCTCTGCTCGCCGTAGGTTGCCGTGTTCACCCCCACTTCCGGGCCCACCGCCACGCCTGCGGCGCTGAAGCGCTGGGCGAAGACGCCCCAGCCCGAGCCGTCCTGGCCGTTCGAGATCCAGGCGATCACGTAGCCGCCGTCGGCAAGCCGGCCGATCGCCGGGCTCGCCTGCTCGCCGGGGGTATAGGTGTTGACGGGGTCCTGACTGCCGAGCATTGGCGTGCCGTCGAGTTGCCCGGCCACGTTGATCGTCAGCACATTGGGCGCACTGGCGCCGCCGTCACCGTCGGTGATACGCAGGCCCAGCGTGCGGCTGGCGTTGGGGCTGGAGTCGGTGTTGGCGTAGCCCAGGCGCTGCACCAGGGCCTGCACGGCCTCCGCCGTGGCGGCCGGGCCGCTGAGCTCGATGCGCAGGTTGGCGCCATTCACGCCGCCGCTCAGGG
>JAEUNU010000074.1 GCA_016789125.1 Zoogloea sp.
CGGCGGCGAGCCGCTGATCATGGCCACCGTCGGTGACGACGCGGCGCCCTACCTCAAGCGCCTCGACCACCTCGGCCTGCCGCGCCGCCACGTCACCCAGGTGCCCGGCAGCTTCACCGCCCAGGCCTTCATCACCACCGATCTCGACGACAACCAGATCACCGCCTTCCACCCGGGCGCGATGACGATGTCCCACCTCAACAAGGTGGGCGACGCCAGCGGCGTGCGTCTGGGCATCGTCTCGCCCGACGGCCGCGACGGCATGCTCGAGCACAGCCGCCAGTTCGCCGAAGCCGGCATCCCCTTCATCTTCGATCCGGGTCAGGGCCTGCCGATGTTCAACGGCGACGAACTGCTGGCCTGCCTGCAACTGGCCGACTACTGTACGGTCAACGACTACGAAGCCCGCCTGCTGTGCGACCGCACCGGGCGCAGCATCGAATCCCTGGCCACCGAGGTGAAGGCATTGATCGTCACCCGCGGCGGAGAGGGCTCCGAGATCCACACCGGCGGCGGCCGCATCGTCATCCCGGCGGCCACGCCCGCTGCAGTCGAAGACCCGACCGGCTGCGGAGACGCCTACCGGGCGGGCCTGCTGTACGGTATCGACAACGGAATGGACTGGGACCAGACGGGTCGCCTCGCCTCCCTGATGGGCGCCATCAAGATCGCCAGCCGCGGCGGGCAGAACCACGCGCCCAGCCGCAGCGACATCGCCGAAGCCTATGTTGCGGCCTTCGGCACCACACTTTGGTGAAAGGAAAAACCATGCGAATCCTCAATCTGACCATCGCCCTGCTTGCCACCGTCACCCTCGCCGGCTGCGCCAGCGGCCTGGGCGGCGGCGACTACCAGCGCGCCGAAGCCCGCCGGGTCATCAGCGTGCGGATGGGCGTCGTCGAGAGCGTCCGCCCGGTCAAGCTCGAAGGCACCAAGTCGCCGGTGGGCAGCCTGGGTGGCGCAGCGATCGGCGGCATCGCCGGCAGCACCGTTGGCCAGGGCAAGGGCGCGGCCATCGCTGCAGTCATCGGCGCCGTGGCGGGCGGCCTGGCCGGGGCTGCCGCCGAGGAGGGCATGACCCGCAAGCAGGGCATCGAAGTCACCCTCAAGATGGACAACGGCGAGCTGCTGGCCGTCACCCAGGAAGACGGCGGCGAAAACTTCCAGCCGGGCGAGCGCGTCCGCCTGCTGCAGGACGGCGGCACCACCCGCGTCACCCGCTGAAGCCGGCTGGCCTGCGCACACACCGAAGGGGGCTGCGGCCCCCTTTGTTACGTTCATGTGCCGGTAACCCGGCCTTCAAGGCCGTGCAATGCAGCATTCCCACAATGCGCGAAAACCCCACGAGGATTCTCGCCATGCTGCAAAAGCAACAACAAAGCGCCCAGCGCCCCGGCCGCAACCTGCACGTCGGCCTCGCCACCAGCCAGACCGAGGTGCTGGAAGCCCAGAAGCTGCGCTACCGGGTCTTCGCCGACGAGATGGGCGCCCGCCTGCAGACGCGCACTCCGGGGGTGGACCGCGACCTCTACGACGCCTTCTGCGAACACCTCATCGTGCGCGACGAAGACGCCGGGCGCATCGTCGGCACCTACCGCATCCTGTCGCCGAGCGCCGCCCGCGAAGTGGGCAACTACTATTCCGAGAGCGAGTTCGACCTCACCCGCCTGCGCCACCTGAAGAGCCGCATGGTGGAGATCGGCCGCTCCTGCATCGACGCCGACTACCGCTCCGGCGCGGTGATCACCCTGCTGTGGTCGGGCCTCGCCCGCTACATGCTCGAAAACAAGTACGACTACCTCATCGGCTGCGCCTCGGTGAGCATGGCCGACGGCGGGCACGCCGCGGCCAGCCTGTATAATCGGCTCAAGGACGAGCACCTGTGCCCGCTCGAATACCGGGTCTTCCCGCGTACGCCGCTGCCCCTGCAGGCCCTGCGCCAGGACATCGAGGCCGACACACCGCCCCTCATCAAGGGCTACCTGCGGGCCGGCGCCTGGATCTGCGGCGAACCGGCCTGGGACCCCGACTTCAACACGGCCGACCTGCCGGTGCTGCTGCCGGTTTCGCGGCTCGATGCCCGCTACGCCAAACATTTCATGGGACGCAAGGACTGAAACCCGCCAGCCCCACCCCGAGCGCCGTCCGCCTGCTCCGCTACGCCCGCCTCACCGCGCACCTGCTGCGCGGCACGGCGATCGCGGCCTTCGGTTTTCCCTTCATCCCGCCTGCGCGGCAGATCCGCCTCAGGCAGCGCTGGTCGGCCCAGTTGCTGAAGATCCTCGGCATCCGCCTCGAGAAGGACGAACCCTTCGTCGCCCCCGGCAGCCTGCTGGTGGCCAACCACGTGTCGTGGCTGGACATCTTCGTGATCAACGCCGCCTACCCGGCCGCTTTCATCTCGAAGGCCGAGGTGCGCGACTGGCCGCTGATCGGCTGGCTCGCTGCCAAGAACGAGACGGTCTTCCTGCGCCGCGGCAGCCGCGGCCATGCCCGCATCGTGAACGCCGAGATCGCCAGCCTGCTGGACCGCGGGCGCCAGGTGGCCTTGTTCCCGGAGGGCACCACCACCGACGGCAGCCACGTGCATCCCTTCCATGCGGCGCTGCTGCAGCCGGCCATCGACGCCGGCGCCCCTATCCAGCCCCTGGCCCTGTGCTATCGCCTCCCGGACGGCCGCTTCACCCGCGCGCCGGCCTACGACGGCGACGTGAGCCTGCTGGATTGCCTGAAGGCCATCGTGGCCGAAAGGGAGATCGTGGCGCGCATCCACGTCACGCCGCAGCTGGCGACCGCCGAGCTGCCCGACCGCAAGCGCCTGTCCCAGAGCGCCCGCAGCGCGATCGTCGAACGGCTGGAAGCCGCCTGAACCCGGCGCTTACGAGGGCTTGACCTTGCCGTGGCTGAGCCCCGGGCAGGCCACCTGGAACACCGCCCGGTCTTCCAGCCGCACCGCGCTCAGCTCGCGCCCCCACAGGCAGCCCGAATCCAGCGCCAGCAGCCTGGGCTCGACCCGCAGCCCGAGCGCCGACCAGTGGCCGAACACCACGGTGGTGTCGGCGCTCTTCCGCCCGGGCACCTCGAACCAGGGCACGAAGCCCTTGGGCGCCTTGGTGACTTCGCCCTTCACCTTGAAATCCATCTGCCCGTCGGGAGTGCAGAAACGCATGCGGGTCATGGCGTTGACGATCACCCGCATCCGCGCGTAGTCGCGCAGGTCGCTACTCCAGGCGGCCGGCTCGCTGCCCCACATGTTGTGGAGCAGGTCGGCGTGGTAAGGGCCCGCCAGGGCGCCCTCGACTTCGCGGGCCAGGGCGCGCGCCTGGGTCACGGTCCAGTTGGGCAGCAGGCCCGCATGCACCATGGCAAAGCCGTCTTCCACATGCATCAGTGGCCGCGTGCGCAGCCAGCCGAGCAGGGCGTCGCGGTCGGGTGCGTCGAGCACGGCCTGGATGGTGTCGTCCTTGCCGCGGCTGCGCACCGCACCGTAGGCCACCATCAGCAGGTAGAGATCGTGGTTGCCGAGCACCGTCACGGCGGCCGGGCCCAGTTCGCGGACGAAGCGCAGGGTGCGCAGCGAGTCGGGCCCCCGATTGACGAGGTCGCCCACCAGCCACAGGCGGTCGCGGGCCGGATCGAAATCGACCCGCTTGAGCAGGGCCATGAGCGAGGTGAAGCAGCCCTGGATGTCGCCGATCGCGTAAGTGGCCATGGTTCAGGCTCTCAAGGGGGTGGCATCCACCGCTTTCAGCTGCGGCCCAGACGGGCTCGGCGCGTACTCGGGCACCCAGTGACGCAGCTCGCGGCGCACTTCGGCCGCACCGACGGCCCGACGCTGGCGCAGCCAGGCCAGCAGGACGTCGAGCCAGCCGTCGGTGGCGGGCTCGGCGCGGGCGATGCGCAGCTTGGGGTGATGGGTCGGTCGGGTGAGTTCGGAGTCGGCGAGGAGTTCTTCGTAGAGCTTCTCGCCGGGGCGCAGGCCACTGAACACGATGCGGATGTCGGACTCGGAATGGCCGGAGAGGCGGATCATGTCTCGGGCCAGGTCGGCGATGCGCACCGGCTCGCCCATGTCGAGCACGAAGATCTCGCCCCCGTGGCCCATCGAGCCGGCCTGCAGGACCAGCTGGGCGGCCTCGCGGATCGACATGAAGTAGCGGGTGATCTCCGGATGCGTGACGGTAACGGGCCCGCCGGCGGCGATCTGCTCGGCGAACTTCGGGATCACGCTGCCGGCGCTGCCCAGCACGTTGCCGAAGCGCACGATCTCGAACTGGGTCTTGCCCTGCAGCGCCAGCGCCTGGCACACCCGCTCGGCGAGGCGCTTGGTGGCGCCCATCACGTTGGTCGGGTTGACCGCCTTGTCGGTGGACACCAGCACGAAGCGCGGCACGCCAAAAGCCACCGCGCTGCGCGCCACCTGCCAGGTGCCGAGCACGTTGTTGCGCACCGCCTGCCAGGCGTTTTCGTCCTCCATCAGGGGCACGTGCTTGTAGGCCGCGGCGTGGAAGATCACGTGGGGGCGGAAGCGCCCGACGATCTCATCGACCCGGATCGAGTCCTTCACGTCGCCGGCGATCGCCACCACCTGGACGGTGGGGAAATGCACGGCGAACTCCTCGGTCAGCCGATACAGGGCGAACTCGCTCAGCTCGAAACAGACCAGCACAGATGGCTCGAAGCGTGCGATCTGCCGGCACAGTTCGGAGCCGATCGATCCGCCGGCCCCGGTCACCATAACCGCCTTGCCACGCAGATATTCGCGCACCTCGGCCGTGTGGATGCGCACCGCGTCGCGGCCGAGAAGATCCTCGACGTCCACCTGGCGCACCTGGCTCACATTGACGCGGCCGGTCATCACGTCTTCGATACCGGGCAGGATCAGCGCCTTCACGCCGGCGCGCACGCACGCGCTGGCCGCCACCCGGCGCTTCTCGTGGCCCTCCCCGGGCATCGCGATGATCGCGTGGCCGACCTTCATCTCCTCGGCCAGCCGGTCGAGCTCGGCGATGCCGCCCAGCACCTCGCAGCCGTGGATCTCGCGGCCCCGGTGGCCCGGCGTATCGTCGAGCACGCCAACCACCCGCCACTCGGCCGAGCGGGACAGGTCGCGCACCAGATTGACCGCCGCCTCGCCGCCCCCCAGCACCAGCACCGGCTGCCCCTGGGCACGCAGCCCGCCGT
The DNA here is from genome assembly GCA_016789125.1 of Zoogloea sp. GTDB lineage: Bacteria > Pseudomonadota > Gammaproteobacteria > Burkholderiales > Rhodocyclaceae > Zoogloea. Next base: position 5,185 of record JAEUNU010000074.1, read on the forward strand.
ACATCCGGAACTCCTTCCAGGTGCGGTAGAGGGCCCGGCTGCCGCCCATGTAGATCGCCAGCAGCATCGGCTGCAGCAGGTACACCAGCCGCGGCACCTCGGGGGCGTAGCGCACCGCCACCACCACCACCAGCGGCGTAAGCACGCCCGCCACCACCACCGCCCGGGCGATGCACAGGAGATCCGGCAGGCTCGCAAACAGCCACAGGCTGCGGTACAGGCCGAAGGCCCGCAGCAGCCCGCCCTGGAGCGCGATCACGACGATCAGCCCCAGCTGGAAGCCAGGCAGGAACTCCGACGGAATGCTGAAGTTGAAGCGGATCAGGTACGCCCCCCACCACGCGAGGGCAACGCCGATCACGTCGGAGAGATAGACCAGGAGGGGGTGATGGATTCGCTTTATCAAGGCTCTGCAGGCTCACCGGCCCGGTGACGACGCCAGGCGCGGTCGATCCGGTAGCCGACGATCAGATGTGCGGTAATGCACATTGTAATGATGGCGCACTGCAGCGAGAACCCCATTCGCAGCCCCGCCAACGCCGCAGCCCCGCAACCCGCCATCAACCCGTAGGCACGCAGCGCCGTGCCCCGGTGACCCAGGCCCATCTGCACCATGCGCTGATAGTAATGGCTGCGATGCGCCTGCCAGACCTTCTCGCCCCGCAGCGCACGCCGCAGCAGGGTCACGGTGGCATCGAAAATGAAGGGCGCGAAGACCAGCAGGGGAAACCACAGGGGCCAGGCACCGGCCCGCCAGCCCACCAGGCCCAGCGCCCCGCCCAGGAAACCGAGGGGCACCGACCCGACATCCCCCATGAAGATGCGCGCCGGATGGAAATTGAAGCACAGGAAGCCCGCCGCCGCCGCCGCGACGCCCGCGCACACGGCCGCCAGCGCCGGCGCGCCGCCCTGGCCGGCCGCCCACGCGAAGGCCCCGAAGCCTAACACCGCCATGCCCCCGGCGAGCCCGTCCGAGCCATCCATGAAATTGTAGAGGTTGCCCATCCACACCAGCCCGAGCAGCAACAGCAGCCCCATCGCCCACCCCCCGGCCACGCCGGCCGAGGCCAGGAAGCCGCCCGCGACGAGCAGCTGGGCCAGCAGGCGCAGCCGCGCCGACAGGCCGGCCCGGTCATCCGCCAGCCCCAGCCCCGCCAGCACGAAGGCCCCACCCAGGGCCGCCAGCAGCGCGCGCCCTGCCCCACCCGTCGCAATCGTCACCAGCGCCGCCGCAGCGACGCCCGCCATCACCCCCACCCCGCCGGTGCGCGGCGTCGGCCGCACATGCAGCGAGCGGGCGTTGGGGTGATCCAGGAAATACAGCCACGAGCCCGGCCGGCAACATAAGCAGGTCACCCCCCAGGCCACGGCGAAGGCCGCCACCGCAGCGGCCAGCAGCCCGCTCTCAACGCCCACCGAGCATCTCCCTCAAACCTTCGGCCAGCCCCACCCGGGCCCGCCAGCCGAGCTCCCGCTCAATGCGGGCCGGCGAATAGCAGGCCGACCCGAGCAGCCGCCCGAGCGCCTCGCTGTCGAGCGGGACGCGCCGCGCGAGCAGCCGCTCGATGCCGTCGCCCACCCATGCCGCGGCCGTCAACACCCCCTGCGGCACCGACCATCCGACGGGCACCAGGCCCTGGGCCGCCCGCAGCGCATCGAAGAGCTGCCGCCCGGAGTGGGTTTCCGGATGGGCCACGATGTAGCAGCGGCCCGCCGCCCGCGGGTCGAGGGCCACCAGGCGGATCGCCGCCACCACGTCCGACACATGCACCAGCGAGCGTCGGTTGCCGGTCTCCGGCAGCGGCGGGAACACACCTCGCCGGACCAGCGCCGCCATCCGCTCGAGGTTGCCGCGCCCGCCCGCGCCATACACCATCGCCAGCCGCAGGCTCACGGCGTGCATGCCGTGGTGTGTGGCGGCGGCCTGCAGGGCGTCCTCGGCGGCCCGCTTGGCCTGCCCGTAGGCGCCCGCAGGCGGCTCCGGCCAGTCCTCGTCGACGCACGCATCGAGCGGCTCGCCCATCGCCTTGACGCTGGAGAGGAACACGAAACGCCGCACGCCGGCGCGCCCCGCCGCCTCGGCCAGCGCCCGCGTGCCCTCGAGATTGACCTGCCGGTGGCGAGCCGCCTCATCCTCGCCGAGGGCTCCGAAGGCGTGGGCGTGGCCGGCGCAGTGAAAGACCGTGTCGATGTCCGCGCAGGCCCGCGCCAGGCTGGCCGGATCGGCCAGGTCGCCATGGATTTCATCGGGGCCCGGCGCATCGTCCCGGGTCAGCACCCGCAGCGCCACGCCATCCGCCCGCAGCGCAGCGACCAGCCGGGCGCCGATGAAACCGCACCCGCCGGTGACGAGGCAGCGGCCGAGCGTCAAAACGCCTCCCGTCGCCGCCAATAGCTGGCGAAACGCGGCACCCCGTCGCGGGTCAGCTCGCGGTAAACGAAGGTGACCTGTGCCCCCACCGGCGGCGGCGCGCGGCGCTCGGCGTCGGTGAAGCCGGTGCCGAGCTGGAAGCGCACGCCGGCGGCCGTCTCGACCAGCAGCGCGCCCATCATCCCGGCGAGGCGCCCACGCCCGGGCAGGTGCGCGACCACCGTCGCCTCGGCGTCGAGCCGGGGCTTGAGCTTGAGGAGCGCATCGCTGCGCCCGGTGAGGTAAGGCGCGTCGGCCCGGTGCAGCATCAGGCCCTCACCGCCGGCCGCCACGACGGCGTCGAGGCGGGCCTGCAGCGCAGCCCGGTCGGCCACCCGGAACTGCTCCACCACGTGCAGCCAGGGCACGCCAGCGCGGGCCACGATGGCCTTCAGGCGCTCGACCCGCTCGGTGAAGCTGCCGGCACCGTCGGGCTGCTCGAACACCATGAAGCGCACCTGCCGCCACTCGTCGTCGCGGGGCTGCTGGCGACGCACGATGCCGGACAGCTCGGCAAAGCGCCCACGGCCCAGCCACAGCTCGCCGTCGAGGGGCTCGGGCGGCAGCGCGGCGACGAACCAGGCCGGCGCCGGCACCGTCCGGCCACTGCGGAAACGCAGGCTCTGCCCGTCCCACAGGGCGCGGGCACCGTCGAGCTTCTCGCTGACCCAGTAGTCGTCCAGCGCCACGTCACCGCGCAGCTCCTCGGCGAGCAGCAGCGGCGGCGCGGCGCCATCGGCGAGGGCAGGCGGAGCTCCGCCAGCGAGGGCCAGCACCAGCGCGAAGGCGCGCAGGCCGGAAGCAATACGTGTTTGGGTCGCCATGGGTCAGAACCACCGCCAGCCGTGCTTGTTGAAGAAGCGCGCGGCACCGCTCACGAAGAGCCGGATGTGGTGCAGGCCCTTGCGCGCCGCGTGGCCGCCATGATGCACCACCTTGACCGCCGGCACATATGCCAGCCGTGTTTCACGCGCCGCCCGGAGGCTCAGGTCGTAGTCTTCGAAGTACAGGAAGAAGTCCGGATCGAAGCCCCCCAGCCGGCGCAGCACGCGGGTCCGGAACAGCATGAAGGCGCCGCTGACGAGGGGCGGATCCCACACCACCTGCTCGCCGATGAGGTCCTGCATCTCGTAGCGGGCCATGCGGCGGGCGTTGAGGCGGCGCAGCCAGCCCGGCGCGAAGCCGCGCAGAAAGAGGTCGAAGACCGCCGGCACCCGCTTGCAGAGATACTGGATGCGCCCGTCGTCCCAGTGGGCCGCCGGCGCCAGCAGGCCACACTCGGGGTGAGCGGCCATGAAGGCCCGGGCCTCGACGAGGGCATCCGGCGCCAGTTCGAGATCAGGGTTGAGGATCAGGTGGAAGTCGCCGGCGCCATCGAGGCTGAGGTTGTGACCCCGCCCGAAGCCCACGTTGCCGTGGCCGGAGATATGGTGCACCGTCCAGCCTACGGGCAGTTCGAGCCCGGCCAGCGCCTCGGCACTGCCACCGTTGTCGATCAGGAATAGATCAGGCTGGAGGTCGGCCCGCCGGCTGGCCACCTCGAGGGCGGCCAGCGTGGCCCGCAGCAGGTCGGGCTCGGGGCGGTACAGCACGAGGCTGACGGTCAGGGGCGCCATGCCTGCCTTTCGTTGCCGGGCATCGGCGACGGCGCCGGGCGCCCCCGGCGGAGATCAGAGCTTGTAGTAGCTCCGGTACCACTCGACGAAACGCCCGACACCGTCGCGTACCGGGGTTTCCGGCTTGAAACCGGTCCAGGCATTGAGTTCGTCGGTGTTGGCATAGGTGGCCGGCACGTCGCCGTCCTGCAGG
>JAEUNU010000155.1 GCA_016789125.1 Zoogloea sp.
GCGTCGCGGGCCTCGGTCCCGGCGTGGGCGGTGAGGCCGAGGACGGGCAGCGCCGGGTAGGCGGCGTGGAGCCGTGCGGTGAGGGCGTAGCCGTCCATGTCGGGCATCTGGATGTCGGTGAGGACGACGTGGTAGGCGCCCGGCGGCGCCGCGGCGAGGTGGGCGAGGGCTTCGCTGCCGCCCGCCATGCAGCGGACCTGGGCGCCCTCCTGGGCGAGCATGTCGGCGAGGACGAGGCGGTTGATCTCGTTGTCGTCGACGGCCAGCACGCGCAGGCCGGCCAGGCGCTGTTCGAGGGGCGGCGGTGCCTGGGGCCGGGTGCGCTTGGCCAGGGCCTCGCAGAAATGGCGGCTGCGCAGCGGGCGCTCGATGATGGGCAGGTGCATGCCGGGCAGCTCGGCCTGCTCGATCTCGTCGAGGCGCCCGGCGATGGCCAGGCTGCGCCGCTCGGCGTGGAGGCAGGCGAGCCAGTCGCGCCAGGCAGCCGGGTCGCCCGCGAAGCGGGCATCGACCACCATCAGGTCGGCCGCCGGGGCCGGCCCCCCGGGAGCCTCGACGGTGGTCACGGCGATGCCGCAGGCCTTCAGGTCGGCCTGCAGCACCGCGCACTCGTCGCTCGGAAAGCCGGCGAGCACCAGGCTGCCGGCGGCGGTGGGGGGGGCATGGAGTGCCTCGACGAGGGGCAGGCGCACGAAGAAGGTGGTACCGGCGCCGGGGCTGCTCGAGACCTCGATGCGCCCGCCCATCGCGCGGACCAGGTGGGCGCTGATCGAGAGCCCCAGGCCGGTGCCGCCGAAGCGCCGGGTGGTCGAGCTGTCGGCCTGCTCGAAGGGCTCGAAGAGGCGCTCGATCTGCTCGGGGCGCATGCCGATGCCGGTGTCGCTGACGCTCAGGTGGAGCGTATCGGCGTCGGCGTGGGCCTCGAGGGTGACGCTGCCGCGCTCGGTGAACTTGATGGCGTTGCCCAGCAGGTTGACGATGACCTGGGAGAGTCGCAGGGGGTCGCCCTGGCAGCGGGCGGGCAGGCCGCTCTCACGGACGCGGAAGTCGAGGCCACGGGCGAAGGCGCGCTCGGCCGAGAGGGTGACGGCACTGTCGATGACCTGTCCGGGGTCGATGGCGATCTGCTCGACGGTGAGCTTGCCGGCCTCGATCTTGGCCGAGTCGAGCACGTCGTTGACGATGCCCAGCAGATGCTGGCCCGATTCGACGATGCGGATGAACTGCTGCTCGACCTGACGCCCGGCCGAAACGCGCCGCCCGAGCTGGGCGAGCCCGAGGATGGCATTGAGCGGGGTGCGGATCTCGTGGCTCATGTTGGCGACGAATTCGCTGCGGGCGCGGGCCATGCGCTCGGCCTCGAGGCGGGCGTCGGCGTTGAGCTGTTCGATCCGGCGCCGCTCGCGCATCTCCAGCACGACGATGTAGAGCAGGAGGAAGGGCACGGCGCCGGCGGCGGCAAGAAAGAGCGGGGGGATCGCGTTGGCGGCGACTTCGCGCTCGGTGACCAGGGCCGCGAGGGCCAGCGGCGAGCCGTGGATGCTCTGCTTGATGGCGGCGATCGGCCGGTCGTCGGCAAGCGCCTGCAGCGTCGGGGTGAGCCGGGTGTCGCGGGGGTGCAGCCCGGCGAGCAGGGCGATCACGTCGGGCTGGAGAAAAAGCGCCGGTGGTGCTGCCGATGCCGGCTGGCCGGAGGCGGTCTGCACCAGGGCTTCGGGGCGCAGTGCCTTGCCCTCGCTGGCCGGTCGCTCGATGGTGGCGAGGGGGACGTCGGCGATCACGTGGCCCCGCAGCACACCCTTGATGATGACGGGCTGACTGAAGCGCAGCTGCTTGTGCTCGGCGCGCAGCGTCACATCGCGGGTCTCGCCGTAGGCCGGCGGGCCCGCTTGCGTCTCGTCGGCAGAGGGCGCGCCCTGGGGGGCGCGGGCGATGACTTCGCCCTGCCGGTCGATCAGGAGGATCTGCTGGTAGATGCGGGTGGTGTCCAGGTATTCCCGCTCCAGCAGTTGTTCGAGGTGATCCTCGATGGCCTGGAGGTGGAGCCCGAGGCCGTATTCGACGCTCATGCCCAGGTCGCGGCCGGCGAAGTAGTTGGCGACGGCGTCGGAGGCGGCCAGGTTGGCGAGGGAGTTGTGGCGCTTGGAGATGTAGGCCGACAGGGTGTCGGCGTGCCTGGCCAGCTCGAGGGTGGCGCCGTCGATGAGGTTCTGCTCGAGGCGCCTCTGGACGTTCAGGTTATGGACGAAGAGGGTGACGGCGTAGGCGATGAAGAGCAGCAGCGCGACGAGGCTCTTGCGATAGCGCTTCCTGGGCAAGACGTCGGTCGGCATCGGGGCGGCGAAGCTCAGGCCGCCGCAGGCCGCGGTGGGAAAGGCGCTCCGGCCGGCAGCCGTCGCGAGCGGTCTGGCGGATACGGGCCCGCTGCGGCGGGATGTTCATTGGGCCTCATGCTCGATTTTCCGGTCTATTCGCTCTTGCTATCGGGCCTATGCCCGGGCGCTGGATTTGTGACGTTTGATCAACGGACTGGCGGGGGCAATCTTGAGCCTGGGTCACCGTTGCCTGCGGGATCTTTGAAAGCCCGCGCCCAAGTCGTCATGATGACTTGGCAATCCTCAGCGATGCCGCTCCCGCGGCAGGTGGGCCGTGAAGCTGCGCTGGTAGCGGTCGGCGAGGGAGCCGGCCGCGCTGCGCAGGCTGGCCGGATCGGCGGCCAGGGCTTCGCCGAGCCGTGCCGCGAGCATGTCGACCGGGGCTGCGGCGGGCAGCGCCGGGGCCTCCCAGCTGTCGATGTAGGCCTGGACCTTGCCCGGTTCGCTGCGCTGCGGTGGCAGCACGTTGAGGCGCGGCCGGGCGAAGGCGGTGGCGACGATGCGCCCGTGCAGGCTGCTGCCGCAGTAGCCGCGGCTGTCGGCGATCAGCGCGCAGATGTCCCACAGCTGAAGCGACCGGAAGACCTGCACCATGGCAGCGGGCAGCCGGCTGGCGAGGCGCTCGAGGCAGTCGAGCGTGTCGTGCCAGGGGGCGCTGCCGGCGCGGAACAGCACGATGCCGCAATCGCTGGCCGCGGCGGCCTCGGAGAGCTGCGCGGCCAGGGTGTCGAGGGTGGCGTCGTCGCCGAAGTCGGCGCTGAACTGCACGGCGAGGTAGCCGCGGGGAAAGCGCTGGCCGATGGCGGCGGGCTCGCCCCGGCTGGCATGGGCCCGGATCGTTGCGCCGAAGCGCTCGGCGGTCAGCACCGCCGGGTCGGGCATCAGGTGGGCCGGAATGCCCGCCGCGTGGAGGTGGGCGAGAGTCTGGCGGTCGCGCACGCCGACCATGTCGGCCTCGCCGAGCGCCGCGATCACCTCGTCACGCAGCGCTGGCGGGCTGTGCTGCAGGCCCGCACCGCCGACGCCGGCGTGGATCAGTTGCGCTCTGGGAAAGAGCCGCCGCCCGGCCACATAGGGGGCGAGGCTGGGGAGGCCGAGGGTGGTGCGGGCCCAGGCGAGGCGCTCGGCCGGATGGGCGTCGAGGCGGGCGATCAGGGCCGGCACCTCGGCCGGTGGCTGCAGCATCAGCGCGGCGTGCCAGGCTTCGCAGGTGAGGATCTCGCCGCCCACGTGGATGAGGCGCACGGGCATGTTGCCGAACTCGGCGGCGAGCCGGGCGAGGGCGTGGGTGCGGTGGCCGCCGAAGGGGCGCAGGTCGCGCTCGGCGAGGCCGGCGAAGATCGGCCGGCTGCCAGGCAGCAGGGCGGCGGCGATGTGGGGGAACAGCAGGTCGCCGAAGTTGTGCCGGTCGAAGGCGCCCAGCAGGAGGGTCGGGAGGTTCATCGCGCCCGCGACGGCAACGTGATGGTGGGGCCGGAGAGCATGAACTCACCGTAGCTGCGGTGGTGCAGGGTGGGTTCGTGGGGTAGCGCGGGGTCGTGCCAGGCCTGGACGACCTCGAAAATGAAGAGCCCGTAGCGAGCCACCAGGCTGCGGTCGGCGAGCCGGCATTCGAGGCTGGCGAAGCACTCGCGGATCAGCGGCGGCGCGACGTGGCGGGCGGGCTCGGGGCTGAGGCCGAAGGCGGCGAACTTGTCGATATCGGCGCCGGAGCAGTTGCCGCAGCCGACGATGGCGTCGGCCAGCACGGCGCCGGGGAGGTTGATGACGCACTCGCCGCTGGCGTCGATGGCCGCGAAGCTGTGGTTTCGGCTGCTGATGACGCAGGCCACCAGCGGCGGCTCGAACTCGAGCATGGCGTGCCAGGACTGGGTCATCACGTTGGCCCGGCCGCCGGCTGTGCTGCTCAGCAGGACGACCGGCCCTGGTTCGAGCAGGGCGTGGACGCCAGAAAGCGGGAATTCTTGCTTCGACATGGCCGGGCTCCCGACGGAATCGACCGCCCCGGCAGGCGCGGGGCGATGCTTCGATTCTAGACCCGGGGCCGGGGCTCAGGCGTGCCGGTGCAGGTTTTCGAGGGCGAAGTCCCAGTTGATCAGCCGGTCGAGGACGGCGTTGGCATAGTCGGCGCGGCGGTTCTGGTAGTCGATGTAATAGGCGTGCTCCCAAACGTCGACGGTGAGCAGCGGGCGCAGGCCCTGGGTGAGCGGGAGCTCGGCGTTGCTCGTCCTGACCACCCGCAGGCGCCCGCCGTCGGCCACCAGCCAGGCCCAGCCGCTGCCGAACTGGGCCATGGCCGCCGCGGCGAGCTCTTTCTTGCAGGCGGCGACGCTGCCAAAGGCCTCGTCGAGGCGGCGTGCGAGTTCGGCCGGCGGTTCGCCACCGCCCCGCGGGCGCAGGCTCTGCCAGTAGAAATTGTGGTTCCACACCTGGGCGGCGTTGTTGAAGACGGCGGCCTGGGCGGGCTGGCCGGCAGTGCGGAGGATGATGGCTTCGAGGGGGTGCCCGGCCAGCTCGGTGCCGGCCAGCAGGCGGTTGAGGTTGTCCACGTAGCCCTTGTGGTGCTTGCCGTGGTGATAGCCGAGGGTGTTGGCCGACAGCACGGGGTCGAGGGCGTCGATGGGGTAGGGCAGGGGCGGCAGCGTGTGCTCTGCCCCGGCGGCCCGGGTGCCGGTGGAAAGGCTGCCCAGCGCCAGGAGGCAGGCGGGGGCACCGATGAGGAAATTACGCCGGCCTGGCGCGGGTTGGGGGGTGTCGTCCTGCTTGAAGGCGTGCATGGCGGGGCTCCTGCCGGATTCGTGTGGGTTGTGCGAGGTTAGCGCCTCTGGGTAAATTTTCCATGTCAACTTGTAATGTTTTCAAGTCGTGACATTTTTCTTGTTTTGTGATTTTTTGTTGGGCCGCCCGAGCAGCAGAACAAATGCGGGTGGCCGGCCCGCGCGTTGATCCGGGGGGCGGCATGGCTTTTGTCTATTTACAGGTGGAGCGGATCTGCATAAATTACTGACCAACCGGTCAGTCAGTGAGATTTTCATGGATTCCACCACCGCTTCATCCCGCCAGCGGCGCAAGGAGGCCCGCCCCGCCGAGCTGGCGGCGGCGGCCCTCGCGCTGTTCGTCGAGAAGGGTTTTGCGGCCACCCGCCTCGACGACGTGGCGGCACGGGCAGGTGTCTCGAAGGGCACGCTCTACCTTTATTTCGACAGCAAGGAGGCGCTGTTCCGGGCGGTCATCGAAGAGTCGGTGCTGCCGCTGATCGAGGCCAGCGAAGCCCGTGTCGAGGCGCAGCTGGGTGATCCCGCGCGGCTGCTGCGCGAGCTGCTGGTGGAGTGGTGGGAGTGTTTCGGCGTCACGCCGCTGGGCGGCACCTGCAAGCTGATGATCTCCGAGGCGGGCAACTTCCCGGAGGTGGCGGCTTACTTCAACGAGGCGGTGATCGGGCGCTGGAGCGCGCTGCTCCGCCAGGTCATCGAGGCCGGCATCGCCCGCGGGGTGTTCCGCCCGGGCAACTCCGAGGCGCTGCGCCAGATGGTCTTCCACCCGCTCCTGATGCAATCCGTCCTGCAGCACTCGATGGTCGGCGGCATGCCGGGCCGGCCCTTGCCCGAGCAGTACTTCGAGATCTATTTCGACTTCATCCTGCGCGGCCTGGGGGCCGCCGACACTCAGGAACCCCGATGAACACACGGACCCTCCTTGCTTCAGCCATCGCCCTCGGCCTCCTCGCTGCCTGTTCGAAGCCCGAACCCGTGGTGGAGCCGCCGCGGCCGGTCGTGGTGTTCACACTGACGCCGGCCCAGGTGGCGCCGATTGCGCTCTACACGGGCGAGGTCCGGGCGCGTTATGAGTCGGATCTGGCCTTCCGCATCGGCGGCAAGATCGTCGAGCGGCGGGTGGATGTGGGGGCGGTGGTGAAGCCGGGCCAGGTGCTGGCGCGGCTCGACCCGGCCGACGCGGGGCTCAACGCCGAGGCGGCGCGGGCCCAGCTGGCGGCAGCCGAGAACGAGTTTGCCTATGCCCGCGCCGAGGTGCTGCGCTACCGCGACCTGGTGGCGAAGAACTTCGTCAGCCGCAGCGTGCTGGACGCCAAGGAGACGGCCTTCCGCTCGGCGACGGCGCGGGTCGAGCAGGCCCGCGCCCAGGCCAGCGTGGCCGGCCGCCAGGCGGGCTACACGAGCCTGGTCGCCGACCAGGCGGGGGTCATCACCGCGGTGGGCGCCGAGGTGGGGCAGGTGGTGAAGGATTCGGCGGTGGTGATGAAGCTCGCCCGGGACGGGGAGCGGGAGGTGCTGATCGCGGTGCCGGAGAGCCGCATCGGCGAGCTCAAGAAGGCCGGGCGGGTCGAGGTGCGGCTATGGACCCAGCCGGACGTGGCCCTTGCCGGCCGGGTGCGCGAGATCGCCCCCAGCGCCGACGCCGCCACGCGCACCTACGCGGTACGGGTGAGCATCGTCGATCCGCTGCCGGCGCTGCAGCTGGGCATGACCGCCAACGTGGTCCTGGCCGATTCCGGCGCCACGGCCGGCGGCCTGCTGGTGCCGTCCACCGCGGTGTTCGAGCACGAGGGCGCCAGCGCGGTGTGGGTGATGCAGGCCGAGGGCGAGCTGGTCAAGCCGGCGCTGCGCAAGGTGACGGTGCGTCAGTACCGCGAGGACGGCGCGCTGGTCTCCGCCGGCCTTGCGGCGGGTGAGACCATCGCCGCCGCGGGCGTGCACAAGATCATTGCCGGCCAGGCCCTGCGGCCCGTGGCGCCGGCCCGGCCGGCTGCCGCGCCGGCGGTGGTCCGGCCGGGGGCTGCGTCGTGAGGCGCTTCAACCTTTCCGAGTGGGCGCTCGCCCACCAGCCGCTGATCCGCTACCTGATCGTCGCGCTGGCGATCGTCGGTGTGATGTCCTACCAGAAGCTCGGCCAGTCCGAAGACCCGCCCTTCACCTTCAAGGTGATGGTGGTGCGGGCCGACTGGCCCGGCGCCTCGGCCCGGGAGGTGGAGGAGCAGGTCACGGACCGCATCGAGAAGAAGCTGCAGGAGGTGCCCCACGTGGACATCCTGCGCAGTTATTCCCGCCCCGGCGAGGCGGTGGTGCTGTTCATCGCGAAGGATTCGACCCCCGCGAAGGACGTGCCGGACATGTTCTACCAGGTGCGCAAGAAGATCGGCGACATCAAGAGCCAGCTGCCGGCCGGCCTGCGCGGGCCATTCTTCAACGACGAGTTCGGCGACGTGTTCGGCAACATCTACGCCCTCACCGGCGACGGCTTCGACTACGCCCAGCTCAAGGCGGCCAGTGAGACCGTGCGCGCCGAGCTGCTGCGGGTGCCCAGCGTGGCCAAGGTGGACCTCATCGGCGAGCAGGAGCAGCGCATCTACGTGGAGCTCTCCAACAGCCGGCTGGCCACCCTGGGGCTGGACGTGCAGACGGTCAGCGAGGCCCTGGCGCGCCAGAACGCGGTGGCGCCGGGCGGCTACGTGGAGACCCGCGACGAGCGCATCTACCTGCGCCCGTCAGGGGCCTACGACACCGTCGAGGCGATCCGCGAGACGCGCATCCGGGCTGGCGGACGCGAGCTGCGCATCGGCGACATCGCCCGGGTGGCGCGGGGCTTCGTCGAACCGCCGGCGCCGCGCTTCCGCTTCCGCGGGCAGGACGCCCTTGGGCTCGGCGTGTCGATGGCCAAGGGCGGCGACATCATCGCCCTCGGGCGCGACCTTAAGGCGGCGATCGCCCGCATCCAGGCCCAGCTGCCGGTGGGCATGGAGCTCAGCGAGGTGGCCAGCCAGCCCGATTCGGTGCGGCGCTCGATCGACGAGTTTGTGTCGTCGCTGGCCGAGGCGGTGATCATCGTGCTGGTGGTGTGCTTCTTCTCGCTGGGCCTGCGCACCGGGCTGGTGGTGGCGCTGTCGATCCCGCTGGTGCTGGCGGTGACTTTCTTCGGGATGCGGATGTTCGACGTGGGCCTCCACAAGATCTCGCTGGGGGCGCTGATCCTGGCCCTGGGCCTGCTGGTGGACGACGCGATCATCGCCGTCGAGATGATGCTGGTGAAGATGGAGCAGGGCTGGGAGCGCTCGAAGGCGGCAGCCTTTGCCTACACCAGCACCGCCGGGCCGATGCTGTCGGGCACCCTTGTTACGGTGGCCGGTTTCCTGCCCATTGCCACCGCCCAGTCGTCGGTGGGCGAATACACCCGCTCGATCTTCCAGGTGAACGCCATTGCGCTGCTGGCCTCGTGGCTGGCGGCGGTGGTGGTGGTGCCCTACCTGGGCTACCTGCTGCTGCCCGACCCGCGGGCGCCGCGGCATTCGGGCTGGCTGGCGAAGCGCTTCCCGCGCCTTGAGCGTCTCCAGGAGCGTATCGG
>JAEUNU010000176.1 GCA_016789125.1 Zoogloea sp.
TACCGCGAGGTAGACCCGGTGCTGTGCCGGGAGCTGTTCATCCGCGAAGGCCTGGTGCAGGGCGAGATCGCCGAGGGCCCGGCCCGCGGCATGGCCTTCCTGGCCCACAACCGGCGCCTGGTGGCCGAGATCGAGCGCCTCGAACATAAATCCCGCCGCCCAGACGTGCTGGTGGACGAGGAGCTCATCCACGCCTTCTACGATGCCAAGCTGCCGCCCGATGTGCTCGACATCGCCAGCTTCGAGGCCTGGCGCAAGGACGCCGAGAAGAAGTCGCCCAAGCTGCTGCAGCTGTCCCGCGACCAGCTGATGCGCCACGACGCAGAGGGCATCACCACCGACCGCTTCCCGGCCCACCTCGAGGTGCTCGGCCAGAAGCTCAAGCTCACCTACCTGCACGCCCCCGGCGAGGCCGACGACGGCGTGACCCTACTGGTGCCGCTGGCCATGCTCAACCAGATCCCCGCCAACCGCTGCGAGTGGCTGGTGCCGGGCCTGCTCGAAGAGAAGGTGCATGCGCTTCTGCGCACCGTGCCGCAGAAGCACCGCCATCGCCTGCAGCCGATGGTCGACAGCGCCGCCGACTTCATGGCCAAGTTTGACGCCGGCGAGTTCGACCAGGACGAGCCGCTCATCAAGATGCTCCAGCGCTTCGTCGAGGAGCGGGTATCGCTCAAGCTGCCGATGGAGAGCTTCCGCCCAGAGAACCTCAACCCCCACTGCTTCATGAACTTCCGGGTGCAGGACGAGCACGGCCGCATCCTCGGCCAGTCGCGCAACCTGGCCGAGCTGCGCACCAAGTTCCGCGACCAGGTGGCGGCGCGCTTCCAGTCGGCCCGCATCGTGCCGGCCGATGCCCCGGCGCCGAAGAAGGGCGCCGCCGAAGCGAAGAAGGCTGAGCCGCCCAAGGCGCCCCAGGCCGCCGAGGCCCGGCTCGCCGGTTTCACCGGCTGGAGCTTCGGCCCGCTGCCCGAGCTGCTCGAGGTGAAGGTGGCCGGCCGCGAGATCGTCGGCTTCCCGGCCCTCCACGATGACGGCGCCAGCGTCTCGCTGCGGCCCTTCGACACCCCGGAAGAGGCCGCAAAGGTGCACCGCGGCGGCCTCGCACGGCTGTTTGCGCTGGAGCTCTCGGCCCAGGTGAAGGCCATCGAGAAGCTGCCCGGCATCCGCGAGCTGGCGCTGCAGTTCATCGGCTACGGCAGCGAGGCCGAGCTGAAGCAGCAACTCGTCACCGCGACGCTTGAGCGTTGCTGCCTGCTCGAACCGCTGCCGGCCGACGCGGACGCCTTCGCGAAGCGCTGCCAGGAGGCCAAGCCCCGCATCACCCTGGTGGCCCAGGAGCTGATGCGCCTCACCGGCCAGCTGATCGCCGAGCACGCCACCCTCACGAAGCGCGTCGCCGGCCTCAAGACCTTCCCCGAGGTGGTCGCCGACATCAACGCCCAGGTGGCCCGGCTGATGCCGAAGAACTTCCTGGTGGCGCTGCCCTACGAGCGCATCGCCCAGATCCCGCGCTACCTCAAGGCAGCCACCGTGCGCATCGACAAGCTGCGCGGCAACCCGGCTCGCGATGGCCAGCTGATGGCCGACTGGAAGCGCCTCGCCCAGCCCTTCGAGCGGGAGTGGCTCGCCAAGGCCAAGGCCGGCGTCACCGACCCGCAGCTCGAGGAGTTCCGCTGGCTGCTCGAGGAGCTGCGGGTCGGCCTCTTCGCCCAGGAGCTCAAGACGCCCATGCCAGTGTCGGTGAAGCGCCTGCAGAAGATCTGGGACAGCCGCCCGCGCTGAGCCGTCTGCCCCCTATCGGGGGCCATGTACCGCATTGATGGGGTCAATTCATTGGCAAGTCAGGATGCATACGGTCTCGCTCCTGGAGGTCGGCGTCTGCTCCTCCCAACCGGAATGGCGGGACGACCTCGCCCGTGAGCTCGACGGCATCGGCAAGGTGCTGGTCGACCGGATGCGCAACGAGGAGAGCAGGCTCTACCCGCCCTATGGCCCGCCCTGAGCGGGCGGCCGCCGGGCGCTGCGGCAGCTGGTGAATTGCCCGGCAGGAGGCGATACTGTAGCGACCAATCGACAGGGACGATGCCCCATGCGTGATCTTCCAGAGCTTTCCCAGGCCCAGTCGGCGGACCCGTCGCTGGTCCGCTGGGCCCACGTGATCTATGGCCTCCACGCCATCGCGGTGATCGTCGGCGTCGCTTCGGCGGCGGCGACGGTGGCCGGGGGCTTCGTGTTCGGCCTGCCCTCGCTGGCGGCGGTGGTGCTCAACTACATCAAGCGTGGCGAGGTGGCCGGCAGCTGGCTGGAGAGCCACTTCCGATGGCAGATCCGTACCTTCTGGTTCACGCTGCTGTGGCTGGTGCTGTCCTTTTTGGTGATGCTCACCATCATCGGCATCCCGATCGCGGCCTGGGTGATGATCCCGCTGCTCGGGCTGTGGGTCGGCTACCGGGTGCTGCGGGGCTGGCTGGCGCTCTCCGGCGGGCGTCCGGTCGGCGTCTGAGGGCTGCACGGCACCCCGGGGCTTATCCCCGCCCGGCGTGGTCAAGCCTGTGGATAAGCTGTGAGGGGCGGTGCGAGCGCCCTGATCTGGAAGGGTTTTTCGGCGCTGCTTAAATTTTGTGCAGGTGCTGCCGCCGGTTTCAGCGACACAGGGCCTGCAGGGCATCCACGTCCCAGCTGTCGGTGAGGGCCAGTACCCGGCGGGCGAAGGCGTCGTGGGCCGGGGTTTGTGCAGCCAGCGCTTCGGCCCACTCGACGAGGTCGCTGAGGGCGCCCAGCTCGACGAGGTCACGCATTCGGGCGAGGGATGCAGCGTCCGGGCGGCTCGCTGGTGCGGCGGAGGGCGCTGCGGGCAGCTCGGCGGGGGCGGGCCCCAGGAGCTCGGCCAGGCGGGTCCGCAGCCGGCCCGGGGCCACGGGTTTGTGCAGCCGGCCCGCGAAGCCATCGCCGTCCCCGGCAAGCTCCGGCGCCTGGGCGCTCAGCAGCAGCACCGGCACTTCGGGCCAGCGCGCCTTGACTGCGGCGCACACCGCGTGGCCGTCGGCGCCGGGCATCATCAGGTCGGTCAGCACGAGGCTGGGGGGCGCGCTGCCGGCCTTGTCGATGGCATCGATGAAGGCCAGGCCGTTTTCGGCACAGTCGACCACGAAGCCGGATTGTTCCAGGATGTCGACGAGCTGGCCGCGGGTCTCCGCGGTGTCTTCCACCACCCACAGGCGCCGCCCGGCGCCGAAGCGCGCCGGCAGCAGGTCCTCGTCCGGCTCGCGGGTGTCGATGTCCTGTTCGGTGCCCACCTGCAGCGGGACGGCGACGCGGATGCAGGTGCCGACGCCGGGAGTGCTGTCGAGCTGCAGGCTGCCGCCCATCCGGTGGGTCCACAGGTCGACGATGGGCAGGCCGAGCCCGGTGCCCTCGATGCGGCGGCTGTCGCCGCAGCGAAAGAATGGCTCGAACACCCGCGGCAGGTCGTCGGCGGCGATCCCGCAGCCGTTGTCGCGGACCTCGATCTGCAGCATCACGCAAGCGGCCGGGGCGCCGTCGGTGGTGTGGCCGACGCTCAGTTCAATGCTGCCCTGGTGGGTGAACTTGGTGGCGTTCTCGATGAGGTTGCCGACGATCTGCCGCAGGCGCCGGGCGTCCATCCAGAGCACCCCGGGCAGGTCGGCAGCCGTGCGCAGCACGAAGCGGTTGTGCCTGCTCCGGGCCAGCATCTCGGCTTCGCGGGCGAGGCCGTCGATGAGGCTGGATAGCCGCGTCGGGCGGGCGTCGAGCTCGTCCCGCAGGGAGCCGCCGGCGTATTCGACGAGGTCGTTGATGAGAGTGAGCATGTGGTCGGCGCTGTGCCGGATGGTCTGCGCGTGCTGCGCGACCGTGCCGCCGCTGCCCTGCAGCAGCTGGGCGTAGCCGATGATCGAGGTGAGCGGCGCGCGCAGGTCGTGGCTGGCGCGGGCCAGGAAGTCGGTCTTGGCCCGGTCGGCGGCGTTGGCGCGCAGCACCGCTTCGCGCAGCTTCCGCTTGCTCTGCCGCAGGGCGGCGATGGAGCGGCGGTGCTCGGCGGTCTCGTAGATCAGCGAGAGGTTGCTCTCGATGATCCGGCGGGTCAGGCCGAGCCGCTTGTCGATGTCCTCCGAGTAGTGGTTCTCGTGCCGGTCGAGTAGGCACACGGTGCCGAAGGGCGCGCCGTCCGGCCACAGCAGCGGGTAGCCCAGGTAGGAGATCATGCCTAGGCGGAGGTCCGGGTTGTGGTCCCAGGCCGGGTCGGTGAGTGCATTGGGGATGAGCAGCCGGTCGCGGGTGGTGATGACGTGCTCGCAGTAGAGCCCGGCGCACAGGTTTTCCCGCTCGCCCGGGTGGTAGGGCGAGTCGCCACCACCACCGGAAACCAGCACCTCGATCTGGCTCGGATGCAGCCGCATGATGAGGGCGACGGGCACCCGGCAGTCGGCGCTCACGATGCTCATCATCTCCTGCCACTGGGCAAGCAGGAGATCGGGCACTTCGGGGTAGGCGGTGGGCGAGGTCATCGTGTCGGAGTGGAAGGCGCGGGGGCATGAATCTAGCAGATCCCGGGGGCCTGGAGCGGGGCTTGGCTGCGTTGTCCGATCCGCCCGCTTGCCCGGATAATCGCGGCTTGATTCCCCACTGCGAGATCCCGAATGTCCCACGCCCACGACATCACCGAAGCCGATTTCGACACCGCCGTGCTGGCCCGCTCCCGCGAGGTGCCGGTGCTGGTGGATTTCTGGGCCCCCTGGTGCGGGCCGTGCCGGGCGCTCAAGCCCCTGCTCGAGAAGCTCGCCGGCGAGTACGGTGGGCGCTTCGAGCTGGCCAAGCTCAACTCCGACGAGGCGCCGTCGGTGTCGGCCCGCTATGCGGTGCGCAGCATCCCGGCGGTCAAGCTGTTCGTCGGCGGCGAGGTGGTGGATGAATTCACCGGCGCGCTGCCGGAGGGCTCGCTGCGGGCCTTCCTCGACACCCACCTGCCCGACGAGGCCGAAAGATTGCGCCGCCAGGCGGCCACGCTGGCCGACCCGCTGGCCCGGGCCGAGCTGCTCAACCAGGCGGCCGACCTCTCCGGCGGGCGGCCGGAGATCGTGCTCGACCTGGTGGCGGCGCTCCTCGATGCGGGCCTCGCCGACTACGCCGCGGCCGGGCTGGAATCCGTCGAGGCTCGGGAGCGGGACGAGCGCTGGCTGAAGCTGAAGGCGCGGCTCGATCTCGCCCGGGGCCCGGGCGAGGTGGACGAAGCGGCCCTCGTCGCCCGCATCGAAGCCGACCCGAAGGATTTCGACGCCCGCTTCACGCTGGCCACGCTGCTGGCCCAGCGGGAGGCGTGGGTCGACGCCTTCGCCCAGCTGCTGGAGGTTGTGCTGCGCGACAAGGCCGATGCCCGCAAGACGGCGCGGGACAAGCTGGTGGAGTGGTTCCCGCTGTGCCCCGACCTGAAGGCCGTGATGAATGCGCGGCGGGAACTGTCGATGTACTTGAATTAGGTAGTGGGTAGTGGGGGGCGGGGAGTGTCCGCGGGGTCAAACCCCCACTTC
>JAEUNU010000208.1 GCA_016789125.1 Zoogloea sp.
ATCCAGCTCTACAACACCACCGGCGCGCGCATCATCGGCAACAACATCAGCTACGTGCGCGACGCGATCTACGTGGATGTCTCCCACAAGGCGATCTTCCGCGGCAACAAGATGCACCACAGCCGCTACGGCACCCACTACATGAACTCCTACCACAACCTGTGGGAGGACAACGACACCTTCCTCAACCGGGGCGGCCTGGCCCTGATGGAGGTGCGTGACCAGGTGGTGCGCAACAACCGCGCCTGGGGCAACTCCGACCACGGCATCATGCTGCGCACCATCCAGGACGCGGTGGTCGAGAACAACGTGGTGGCCGGTAATGCCCGCGGCTTCTTCATCTACGACGCCGAATACAACACCCTGCGCGGCAACCTGGTGGTGGATAACCAGGTCGGCGTGCACCTCTGGGCCGGTTCGACCCGCAACGTCGTCGAACGCAACGATTTCATCTCGAACCGGGAGCAGATCAAGTACGTGGCCTCCCGTGACGAACCCTGGGGCGTCAAGGAAGGCAACCACTGGAGCAACTACGTGGGGTGGGACCGCAACGGCGACGGCCTGGGCGACGTGCCCTACGAAGCCAACGACATGGTCGACCGGCTCTCGTGGCGCCACCCGATGGTCAAGCTGCTGATCGCCAGCCCGGCCATCCAGACCCTGCGCCTCATCGCCCAGCAGTTTCCGCTGTTGCGCGCCCCCAGCATCGTGGACAAGAACCCGCGCATGCGCCCCGACCATTCCGACTGGAGAAACTGGCTTGGCAAGCACTATCGTTGAAGCCCGCGGGGTGACCAAGGATTTCGGCACCGTTCAGGCGGTGAAAGGTGTCGAACTGTCCATCGCCCCCGGCGAACTCTACGGCCTGATCGGCCACAACGGCGCCGGCAAGAGCACGCTGTTCAAGATGATGCTAGGCCTGATTCCCATCACCTCGGGCGAGATCCGCATCGACGGCGAGCCCGTGAACGGCCCGCGCTTCCGCGAAACCCGGCGCAAGATCGGCTATCTGCCCGAGAACGTGGTGCTCTACGACAACCTCACGGGCCTCGAGACGCTCTACTTCTTCGCCGACCTGAAGGCCGTGCCGCGCCGCGAATGCGCCGCCCTGCTCGACAAGGTGGGGCTCGCCCACGCCGCCGGGCGCCGCGTCCGGGAGTACTCCAAAGGCATGCGTCAGCGCCTCGGCTTTGCCCAGGCCCTGCTCGGCACGCCACGCCTGCTGTTCCTCGACGAGCCCACCACCGGCCTCGACCCCGGCGCGATCCGCGACTTCTACCGCATCCTGCGCGAACTCAAGGGCGAAGGCGTGACGATGGTGCTCACCTCCCACATCCTCGCCGAGATCCAGGAGCGGGTCGACCGCCTCGCCATCATGGAAGGCGGCCTGATCCGCGCCACCGGCACCGTGCAAACCCTGCGCGAGGCCATGAACCTGCCACTAACCCTGGAGATCGCCGGCGGCGCCGGCCTCGCCGAGCAGGTCGGCCGGGTGCTCGAAGGCATGGCCATCGAGAGCATCGAGGAAGCCGGCAGCGTGCTGCACATCCGCCTCCCCCGCGAGGCCAAGATGCCCGCCCTGGCCCGGCTGGCCACCCTCGGCGACACCATGCGCGACCTGCGCGTACGCGAACCTTCCCTCGAAGACGTGTTCTTCGGATACCGCAATGGATGATGGGTAATGGGTAGTGGGGAATGGGAAATCGGAAACCCACCCCAATGCCAATCTCCCACGCCCTATTCCCCAAGACAAACATGCTCTCCATCGACTTCAGACAAATCACCATCGTCGCCGGCAAGGAGTTCTGGGACCGCATCCGCAACCGCTGGGTGCTCGCCGTCGCGCTGGTGTTCACCGCCTTCGCGCTGGTGATCGCCTACTTCGGCGCGGCCCAGCAAGGCGCGGTGGGCTTTCGCAGCATCGAGGTCACCATCGCCTCGCTGGTCAGCCTGGTGATCTATCTCATCCCGCTGATCGCCCTGATCCTCGGCTTCGATGCCGTGGTCGGTGAGCGCGAGCGCGGCTCCCTCGACCTGCTCCTCACGCTGCCGATCACCCGGCGGGAGCTCATCCTGGGCAAATACACCGGCCTCGCCGCGGCGCTCACCTTCTCGACCATCGCGGGCTTCGGCGCCGTCGGCCTCATCCTGTCGCCGCAGCTCAACCTCACCGCCCTCTTCCACTACGCCGGCTTCATGTTCTCGGCGATCCTCCTCGGCCTCGCCTTCCTGAGCCTGGCGGTGATGCTGTCGGTATTCGCCTCGGATCGCACCCGCGCCTCCGGCCTCGCCATCGGCACCTGGTTCTTCTTCGTGCTGGTCTTCGACCTCCTGATCCTCGGCATGCTGGTCGTCACCGCCGGCGACTACGGCGGCGCGGTGTTCCCCTACCTGCTGCTGCTCAACCCGGCCGACGTTTTCCGCGTGCTCAAC
>JAEUNU010000223.1 GCA_016789125.1 Zoogloea sp.
GACCGTATTCACCTTGCGGGCGAGTTCGGCCGGGTTGCTGTCGCTCGCCTCGTGATACAGCTGGGCGCGAAACTGGTCGTTGGGTGCGCTGCGGCTGCTTTCCACCGAGATCTCGGCAGTCGGCAGGGCCGTGGGCGATCCCTCTGCTGCATGCAACGGCGAGGCGAGCAAACCAATGACGGAGACAAGGGACAACAGGCTGCGTTTGTGCATGGGGCGTATTCGTCGGATGGATGTCAGGTTTATAGCGCGGATTTCGCCACACGGCCCGCCGAATTGCAAAGGCCATCGCGGGAATCGCTGCCGGAGCCGCCGCAAAGTGTGGCCGAAATGCCGTCCCGCGCTTGACGCTGCCGCCTCCCGGGCTGCAGCATCGGCGGCTTTACGCCCGCACGAGGACATCTGCCTATGATCGCAAATCCGCGCTGGATCGGGGCCGGGCTGGTGGCTCTGTCTGCGCTGTCCTTCGGGGCGATGGCGATCTTCGCGCGTTTCGCCTTTGCCGGCGGCGTCGATGTCACGGCGCTGCTGTTCTTGCGCTTCCTGATCGCCGGCGCGCTGATGGCGGTGCTGATGAGTGCATTGAAGCGCCCCTGGCCCAGGCGCCGCAACATCCTGACGCTCGCCCTGATGGGCGGGGTCGGCTACGTGGCTCAGGCCCTGTGTTTCTTTCTCGCGCTCCAGCACGCCTCGGCGGGTCTGGTGGCCTTGCTGCTCTATCTGTACCCCTTTCTGGTCACCCTGCTCGGCGTGGCTTTTGCGGGCGAGCGCCTGACCCTGCTGCGCGCCCTCGCAGTGCTGTCGGCGCTGCTGGGGACAGCGCTGACGATAGGCGCGGGTATCTCCGGAAGGCCGCTCGGCATCGCGCTCGGCGTGGCCGCGGCGCTGATCTACTCGATCTACATCCTCGTCGGCAACCGTGTGCTCAAGGAGGAAGACCCGCTGGCGGCTGCAGCGGTGGTGATGCTGGCCGCCGCCGGCGTGTTTGGCCTGGTGGTGCTCGTCGACGCACCGCGCTTTCCGGCCTCAGCCGCCGCATGGGCGGCCGTGCTGGCCATCGCGCTGATCTCGACCGTGGTGGCGATGGTGGGATTCTTTGCGGGCATCAAGCGTCTGGGCGCTGCCGACGCGGCAACCCTGTCGACCCTGGAACCGGTGGTGACCTTCGTGCTGGCAGCGATCTTTCTGGATGAGCCGGTGAGCGCGGCGCAGCTGGCCGGCGGCTCGATCGTGCTCGGCGCGGTGATCGCCCTGGCCCGGGGCCAGGCGGGTCAGGGTCAGGGCAAGGGTTCGACGAGCTCCCGGTAGGCATGCCAGGTGGCATGGCCAACCACCGGCATCATGACCACCAGCCCGATGTGGAAGCTGAGGAAGCCGATGAGGGTCAGCATGACGATCAGCGCGGCCCACACCAGGAGCGGCAGCGGGTTGAGCATCAAGGCCCGCAGGCTGGCCAGCATCGAGGTGATGGCGTCCTGGTTGCGGTCGAGCATCAGCGGGATGGAGACCACGCTCACCGCGAACACGAACAGCGCAAAGCCCGCACCCACCGCCAGATAGACCATCAGGAAGTCGATGTTCTCGAGGGACAGCACCTGGGACAGGAAGCCATCGAGGCTCGGCATCTCCTGGGTGTAGAACATCGCGAAAATCACCATCGAGGCCCGCGCCCAGATCAGGAAGACCACCGTCAGCACGCCGGCAAAGAGCGCGATGTTGCCCAGGTTGCGCCGCCACACCGTAAGCGTCGGCAGGAGCACCCCGGGAAGCCCGAGCTCCCTGCGGCGCGACAGCTCGTAGAGCCCCATCGCGAAGAAGGGCGCTACGAGGAAGAAGCCCGTGGTGACCGCCGAGGTGTACTCATAGGCATGGGCAAAGACGAAGGTGGTGAGCAGCCCCATGGCTGTGAAGCAGAAGCCGTAGAACAGGCTCGAACGGGCGCAGGCACGAAAGTCGGCAAAGCCGCGGCGTATCCAGCGAAAGGGCGCGCCGAGGCCGATGACACGGATGCCCGGAAAGGGCGGCACGGCCTCTGCACCTGGGCCATCTGCGGGGGTTTCATGCTGAGCCATGTTCGTCTCCGTTATCGTTTTAGGGCTTATGGCTGGCGGCATCCGATTCAACAGCGCATCGGAATTCTCTCAGGAAGAGGGCCGGGCGCCGGCAAAGTTCCACAAGGCATCGAGAACAGCTCCGGGAGCCTCGGCCATCATCGCGTGGCCAGCCCCCGGCAGCACGACCCGGCTGACTTGCGTCGCGTTGCCGAGGGCCTGCGCCAGGGACCCCAGGGCCTTCGGTGGCGTCATGCGGTCTAGGTCGGCGCTGAGGAGCAGGGTGGGGCAGCGAACGCGGGCCGCCGACTCGAGCCCCGCAGCGTAGGCGTTGCAGGCGCTCATGTCCCGGTGCAGCACACCGGCGGCCTGGCGCTGCATCAGGCGCTGGTTGAGGGCGGTCAGGTTCATGCCCGGCACAGTGCTCGCGCCGAGCTGGCTCTGCGGTGCGTAGGACCACTGATTGATCATCCCGTGGGCCCGCTCGCGGGCGGACAAGGTTGCATCGAGCAGCGGCGGCGCCACCGGCATCGGGAACACCGACCCGACGAGGGCGAGCCGCGTGATGCGATCGGGTGCCCGGGCTGCGGCCTCCAGCGCAATCAGCGAGCCCATGCTGTGGCCGACCAGCATCGCCTGCTCGCAGCCGAGCCCGGTGAGCAGTGCGACGACCCAGTCGGCGAGCGCCTCGATGGATTCGAGGGCCGGGCCAGCCGAGCGACCGTGGCCGGGCAGGTCCGGCGCGATGACGTTCCAGCCGTGGGAGGCGAAGTAGCGGGTCTGCAGGGTCCACACGCTGTGGTCGTGGCCGGCGCCATGGATGAAGACCGCGGTGGGGCGGCCAGGCTGCAGCGGGCGGCCGCCGGTGTAGCAGTAGCAGGTGTCGTCGGAGAGATTCAGGTTCATGGTGCGCGCCTCAGGCAGTGGCCTTGTGGGCAGCCTGGAGGCCGCGATCCAGGTCGGCGATCAGGTCGGTAGCGTTCTCGAGGCCGACCGACAGGCGGATGGTGCCTTCGCCGATACCCGCTGCGAGCAACGCCTCCGGCGACATCCGGAAGTGGGTGGTGCTCGCCGGGTGGATCGCCAGCGACTTGGCATCGCCCACGTTGGCCAGATGCGAGACCAGCCGAAGGGCCTCGATGAAGGCGCAGCCGGCCTTGCGGCCACCTTTTAGGCTGAAGCTGAAGACGCCCCCGCAACCCTTGGGAAGCAGGCGGGCCGCCAGTGCCTGGTCGGGGTGGCTGTCGAGCTCGGGCCAGGATACGGCCTCGACGAGGGGATGCTGGGCCAGATGGCTCACCAGCGCCCGCGCGTTGGCAACGTGACGCTCCATGCGCAGGCCGAGGGTCTCGATGCCCTGCAGGATCTGGAAGGCGTTCATCGGCGACAGGCAGGCGCCGAAATCCCGCAGGCCCTCCCGGCGCGCACGCAGCAGGAAGGCGGCAATCGGGGATTCCTCGGCGAAATCCATGCTGTGGAAGCCCTCGTAGGGCTCGGTGAGGGTGGGGAAGCGCCCGCCGGCCGCTTCCCAGTCGAATCCGCCCCCATCGACGAGCAGGCCGCCCACGGCAACCCCGTGACCGCCGAGGAACTTGGTGGCCGAGTGCATGACGAGGTCGGCGCCCAGATCGAGGGGGCATTGCAGCGCCGGGGTGAGCAGGGTCGCATCGACCAGCAGCGGCACATGGGCCTCGTGGGCGATCTCGGCGATACCCGGCACATCGAGCACCTCGAGGCCCGGATTACCGATGGCTTCGCCGAACAGCAAACGCGTCTCGGGGCGGATGGCGGCGCGCCAGGCGTCCTTGTCCCGGGGCGGAACGAAGGTGGTCTCGATGCCGAAACGGGGCAGGGTGTAGGCCAGCAGGTTGTGGGAGCCACCATACAGCGAGCGCGAGGCGACGATGTGCCCGCCGCTGCCCATCAACGTGGTGATCGCCAGCATCAGGGCCGCCTGGCCGCTGGCGCAAGCGATCGCGCCGACACCGCCGTCGAGGGCGGCAATGCGCTCCTCGAGCACGGCGTTGGTCGGGTTGGAGATGCGCGAATAGACATGCCCGGCCCGCTCCTGATTGAAGAGCGCCGCAGCGTGGTCGCTGCTCTCGAAGACATAACTGGTGGTGAAATGGATCGGCGTGGCCCGGGAGTGATGAAGCGGATCGGGCGTCTGGCCGGCGTGCAGGGCGAGCGTGTCGGCCCCGGCGTTGCGCTGGATGGGCATGCGGAATTACGAGACAGTTGAAAGGTAAGGGAGGAGCCTGCCGTGTCGCGGGCTCAGGCAGGCACGTCAGGGTCCATGAGGTGCTGGATGATCGCGATCCGGTCTTTCAGCAACAGCTTGCGTTTCTTGAGACGCCTGAGGAGGAGGTCGTCCCCTGCCGGGGGCGCCATGGTGATCTGGGCGATGATGGCATCGAGATCCCGGTGCTCGGTGGAAAGCACAGCCAGCCGCGAGGCAAGGCTGCTATCGTCGGCGCAGGGCGGGGCGCTGTCATTCATGTCGGATCGAACTCCGAAAGGAAACCGCTGCAGGCTGGATCGGCTTCAATAATATTAGGCTTCGAGGCCACGAAATACAACGCCATGACTCGTCAGCGGGCCGGGGAGACCACGTATTTTCTGTCATCAATGGCTCGCCAGATATAGAGTCGTGATTTCAATTGCACCGGATTCGCGTAAAAAGGCAATAAAGGGCTTGCAAGACAAAAAGGTTTCCCTTTAAAATCTTGCGCTTTACTGCATTTCTTTCAGGACTATTACAAGATGGCCAACTCGGCACAAGCCCGTAAGCGCGCCCGTCAAGCAGTCAAGGCCCGCGCCCTCAACATGAGCCTGCGTTCGCGTCTGCGTACCGCCATCAAGGCTGTTCGCAAGGCGGTCGTCGGTGGTGACAAGCAAGTCGCCCAGCAAGTCTTCGTCGCCTCGCAGCGCACGATCGACAGCATCGCTGACAAGAAGATCATCCACAAGAACAAGGCTGCCCGCCACAAGAGCCGTCTGTCCTCCGCCATCAAGGCGATGGGCGCTGCTGCTGCGGCCTGATCTTGATTGTTCGGGCTGGTGCGCCGAGTGGCGGCCGGCCTGGGCAGGACACAATAAGATCGCTCGAGTCATCCGAAGCGAGATTTTTGTGAGTAGCAACAAGGTTTGAATGATTTTCATTTAGATCTTGACGAAGGTAAAAAGGCAATGTATAGTTCGCCTCCTTCGCACCAAGTGCCTTGGTGGTGAAATTGGTAGACACGCTATCTTGAGGGGGTAGTGACGCAAGTCGTGCGAGTTCGAGTCTCGCCCAAGGCACCAAAAATCATGTTCGCCTCAGAACGTGCGCGTTGAAAGAAAAGCCGGCCTAGCCGGCTTTTTTCATTTCTGTGTCCGAATCGCCGCCAGAAAGCCCTGCCGGGCGGCTTCCAGCTCGGCCTTCGAGAAATCATCCACCAGACGCAGGCAGCGGCCATAGAAGCTGTCGAATGCAGCGACGACCCGGGCCTCGTCCAGTTGCCGGACAGGCTCTGCCTCGGCGGCGGGCATCACGCCATCTGCCGGCTTCAGCACCGCGTAGCGAGGGATCAGGCGCTGGCCGCTGCCATCTTCGGCGCTGGCCGTCATGGGGCCCGTCTTGCTGAAGATCTTGCCTTCGAATTCGAATCGGGTGCCGAGGGGGATCTGGGTGAATTTCATGGTCGGATGCACTCTTCGTCGGTTCTCGCAGGCGCCCCATGCCGGATTCCGGGCGGGGCGCTGGCGGCTGAAATGGAAAGGCCCCTCGCGACCATCGTCGGCGAAGGGCCCTGATTACATCGTGGCCTGCGCTCTTTAGCGGGCGATGGGCTTGTAGCGGATACGCTTGGGCTTGGCGCCTTCCTCACCCAGACGCTTCCGCTTGTCTTCCTCGTATTCCTGGTAGTTGCCGGCAAAGAAAGTCCATTGGGACTCGCCCTCGGCGGCCAGGATGTGGGTGCAGATGCGGTCGAGGAACCAGCGGTCGTGGGAGATGATCAGCGCGCAGCCGGCGAATTCGAGCAGCGCGTCTTCGAGCGCCCGCAGGGTTTCCACGTCGAGGTCGTTGGACGGTTCGTCGAGGAGCAGCACGTTGCCGCCGGCCATCAGGGTCTTGGCCAGGTGGAGGCGGCCACGTTCGCCGCCCGACAGGTTGCCCACCAGCTTCTGCTGGTCGCCGCCCTTGAAGTTGAAGCGGCCGATATACGCGCGGCTCGGGATCTCGGACTTGCCGATGGTGAGGATGTCGGCGCCGCCGGCCAGCTCGTCGAACACCGTCTTGCTGCCGTCGAGGCAGTCGCGGGACTGGTCGACGTAGGCGATCTTGACCGTGGGCCCGATCACCACGCTGCCCGAATCGGGCTTGTCCTGGCCGGTGATCATCTTGAAGAGAGTCGACTTACCGGCGCCGTTGGGGCCGATGATGCCGACGATGGCGCCCGGCGGGATGCTGAAATTGACCTTGTCCATCAGCAGCTTGTCGCCGAAGCCCTTGGTGACGTCGGCAAACTCGATGACCTTGTCGCCCAGGCGCTCGCCCACCGGGATGAAGATCTCCTGGGTCTCGTTGCGCTTCTGGTATTCGACGCTGGACATTTCCTCGTAGCGGGCGAGGTGCGCCTTGCTCTTGGCCTGGCGGGCCTTGGGGTTGGAGCGCACCCATTCGAGTTCCTGCTTCATCGCCTTCATGCGGGCGCCTTCCTGCTTGGCTTCCTGCTCCAGGCGGGCCTCCTTTTGCTCGAGCCAGCTGGAGTAGTTGCCCTTCCAGGGGATGCCCTGGCCACGGTCGAGTTCGAGGATCCACTCGGCGGCGTTGTCGAGGAAGTAGCGGTCGTGGGTGACGGCCACCACGGTACCCGGGAAGCGGCACAGGAACTGCTCGAGCCAGTCGACGGACTCGGCGTCGAGGTGGTTGGTGGGCTCGTCGAGCAGCAGCATGTCAGGGCGCGACAGCAGCAGCTTGCAGAGCGCCACGCGGCGCTTCTCGCCGCCCGACAGGGGGCCGATCTTGGCGTCCCAGGGCGGCAGGCGCAGGGCGTCGGCGGCGATCTCGAGCTGGGTCTCGATGTCGGCGCCGCTGGTGGCGATGATGTTCTCGTACTTCGCCTGAAGTTCGGCCAGTTTGTCGAAATCGGCGTCGGGTTCGGCGTAGGCGGCGTAGACCTCCTCGAGCTTCTGCTTGGCCTCCATCACCTCGCCGAGGCCGGACTCGACTTCTTCGCGGACGGTCTTGTCGGCGTCGAGCCTGGGCTCCTGGGGCAGGTAGCCGATGGACATGTTGGGCTGCCATTGCACCTCGCCGTCGTATTCCTTCTCGACGCCGGCCATGATGCGCAGGACCGTGGACTTGCCGGCGCCGTTGAGGCCGAGCAGGCCGATCTTGGCGCCGGGGAAGAAGGACAGGGAGATGTCCTTGATGATCTGCCGCTTGGGCGGGACAACCTTGCTGACGCGCAGCATGGACATGACGTATTGGGCCATCAGGTACTTTCCGGGGATGCAAAAATCGAAGGCGCAACTTTACCCCACTTGGCGCGGCCCTGCGGGGGTGTGCGCCTGCGGCGGCGCTAATGGGCGGCGACGAGCGTGCCTAGGATGGACTCCTGCACCTCACGCGACATGAAGTAGGGGTACAGGGTGCGCGCCTGGGGGTCGGCGGTGCCGCCGAAGCGGGCGATCTGGTCGTCCATGTGGCCGAGCTCGAGGTGCATCAGCACCGCCGGGGCATCCACCCGCGGGCAGATCCGCTCCTCGCCGATGAGCCGGAAGCCGAGCATGCGGCGATAGAAGGGCGCGTGACGCGGGTGGACCTCGATGACCGCATCGGTGGCGCGATGAATGAGGCGGGCGTGGATATAGACCAGGTGGATCAGGGCGCCAAGCACCTCCCGCGAGTTGTGACGGGTGTCCATGGCCAGTCGGGTCAATTCGCACAGGCGGGCGCCGCGGCTGCGCAGGGCCGCCAGCTCGGCGGGGTAGAGGGTGTCTGCGAACATTCCCTTCTCGCCGTCGAGCCCGAGGGTCATCGTGCCGCACACCTCGCCATTCTCGGAGGCCACCAGGGTGATGCGATCCGGGCTGTTGGTGGCGACCACGCTCTCGACCAGGCTGAGCCCCCGCCAGCCGTACATCCGCTCGATGAGGAGCCGCAGTGCCCGCTCGTGGCGGATCGGGTCCGCGCTCTCGACCGTGTAGCTGGAGCGAGCGTACGCTCCGCCGACAGGGTCTGTCGGAGTGGCCAGCAGGGGCATGGCGAGGGCGCGTTGTTTATTCATTGCGCCTATTCTGAGGTGCCTCTCCCCCCGGGGCCGTGCGAAGAAAATCACACACGCCCCCCGGCACCGCCGAAGCCGGCAGATTTCGCGCCTCGGGGAGGAATTACTTGGCACGGGCCCGCCCCATTTCAGGTGGCAAACTGAAGACGGGCGAGGCGTGCGTACAGCCCGTCCGCGGCAACCAGCGCCTGGTGACGCCCCTGCTGGACCACCCGGCCGCCATCCAGCACCACGATGCGGTCGGCCCGCTGCACGGTGGCCAGACGATGGGCGATGACGAGCGTCGTGCGCCCCCGCATCAGGCCCTCGAGGGCCGTCTGCACCATTCTCTCGCTCTCGGCATCGAGGGCCGAGGTGGCCTCGTCCAGCAACAGTACCGGCCGGTCGGCCAGGATCGCCCGGGCGATCGCGATGCGCTGGCGCTGGCCGCCGGAAAGCCGCACGCCCCTCTCGCCCAGGTCGGTGTCGTAGCCCTCGGGCAGGCGCTCGATGAACTCGTCGGCAAAGGCCGCCACGCAGGCCGCCCGCACCTCGTCGAGGCTGGCGTCGGGGCGGGCATAGCGCACGTTCTCGGCCACGCTGGCGGCGAAGATCACCGCCTCCTGGGACACCAGCGCGATGCGCCGACGCAGGGCCTGCGGATCGGCCTCGGCGAGGGGCAGGCCGTCGAGGCGCACCACCCCCGACTCCGGGTCGTAGAAGCGCAGCAAGAGCTGGAATACCGTGGTCTTGCCGGCGCCGGATGGACCGACCAGGGCCACCGTCTCGCCGGGCGCAACCGACAGATCGAAGTCGGCCAGCGCCGGTGCATCCGGCCGGGCCGGGTAGCGGAAGCTCACCCGCTCGAAGTCGATCGCCCCGCGCGCCGGCTCGGGCAGCGGGACAGGCCGTGCCGGAGCACGGATGGCAGGGCGGGTGGCGAGGATCTCCATCAGCCTCTCGGTGGCTCCGGTAGCCCGCTGCAGATCGCCCCACACCTCCGACAGCGCCCCCACGCTGCCGGCCACGATGGCCGCGTAGAAAACGAAGGCCGACAGCTGACCGGCGGAGAGCTCGCCCCCCAGCACGTCGTGGCCGCCGACCCACAGGATGAAGGCGATCGCCCCGAACACCAGCACCAGCACGCAGGCCACCAGCAGCGCCCGGTTGGCCACGCGCTGGCGGGCGGTGGCGAAGCTCTGCTCGACCAGCTCGCCGAAGGCCCGCCGATCGGCTGCCTCGTGGCCGTAGGCCTGGACGATGCGGATCTCGTGGATCGTCTCGTCAATCCGCCCGCCGAGCTCGGCCACCCGTTCCTGGCTGGCCCGGGCCAGGGCCCGCACCCGCCGGCCGAAGATGATGATCGGCGTCACCACCAGGGGCACGCCGCCCACCGTGAGCAGGCTGAGCTTGAGGCTGGTGGTGAATAGCATCACCAGCCCGCCCACCAGGAGCAGGACGTTGCGCAGGGCGATCGACAGGCTGGAGCCGATCACGTTCTCGATCTGCGTAGTGTCGGCGGTGAGGCGGGTGATCACCTCGCCGGTGCGCCCGGCCTCGAACCACGACGGCGGCAGGGTGAGGAGGTGGTCGAATACCCGCCGCCGCAGGTCGGCCGTCACCCGCTCGCCCAGCCACGACACGTTGTAGAAGCGGACGTAGGTGGCCAGGGCAAGCAGCAGGATCACCCCGACCATCACCGCCAGCGTGTGGTCCAGCCAGGCCGGGTCGCCCGCCGAGAAGCCCTTGTCGATGACGGCACGCAGGCCCTGGCCGACCGCCAGCATCGCCGCCGCGGCCACCACCAGGGCCACGAGGGCCAGGATCACGCGGCGGCGGTAAGGCGCCAGGAGTTCAACGAGAAGGCGGAGCATGGAATCCGGCAGGCCCGGTCATGTAAGGGATAGCACCCGATTCTAAGGCGACTTGTCCCGCGCGCCGGGCACGGGGGACTAAATATGCCGAAGCCCGGTAAACTGGGGTCTTTGATCAGACAAAGGCTCTGCGTGCCATGTTGCCCACGTCCCCCCTGACAGCCGGGGTCACCCTGCTGATCGTCCTGCTGCTGTTCGGTACCGCCTTCGCCGTGGGCAAGGGGCGCCACCGCTACGGCATTGAGGCGCCGGCGGTGAGCGGCCACCCGGCCTTCGAGCGCCTCTACCGGGTGCAGATGAACACCCTCGAATGGGCCATCATGACCTTGCCCTGCCTGTGGATCTGCGCGGCCTATGTGAATGACGGGGTCGCAGCCGGCCTGGGGGGCGTGTGGCTGGCGGGACGCGTCTGGTATGCGGTCGCCTACGCGCGGGAACCCGCCCAGCGGGCTAAGGGCTTCACGGTGGGCGCGCTGGCGTTTGGCGCCCTCGGCCTCTGCGCCGGCGGCGGCGTGCTTTGGAGATTGCTGGGGTACTGACGATGAAAACCAGAATGCTGATCATCCTCGCGGCGCTGGGCAGCGCCTTGCCGGGCCTGGCCGCGTCGCCCTTGCCCGGGCTGGGCGCCGAGGAGGCGGGCCTGACGGTGTCGGGCATCTCGTCCGGCGGCTACATGGCGGTGCAGTTCCAGGTGGCGTTTTCGAAGCAGGTGCGCGGCGCCGGCATCATCGCCGCCGGCCCCTACGACTGCGCGGAGGGCAGCAGCATCCGCGCGCTGGCACACTGCATGTCGCCTTCAGCCTGGGCGCCGCCGCCCAAGCCCGCCGAGATCCGGCCGCGCATGGAATCCCGCGCCCGCCTGGGCCTCATCGACCCACCCGAAGGCCTCGCCGACGACCGGGTGTGGATGCTCGGCGGCGGGGCCGACCGCACCGTCGAGCCGCCGGTGATGGACGCGCTGGAAGCCTTCTACCGGCAATGGGTGCCCGGCGATGCACTGCGGCGGGTGAGCCTGCCCGACGCCGGCCACGCGATGATCTCGGTGGCCGACGGCAAGCCCAACGCCTGCAATACATCTGAGCCGCCCTACATCAATCGCTGCGGCGATTTCGACGCGCCCGGCGAACTGCTCCGGCACCTGCTGAGCAAGCTCGAACCCGCGCGGGCTCCCGAGCCCGCATCTCTCCAGGCCTTCGACCAGCGGCCCTTCATCGGCGGCCTGCCGGCCGACATCAGCATGGCCGAGCAGGGCTTTGTTTATGTGCCGTCCGCGTGCCGGGGCGGCGGCTGCCGGGTGCATGTGGCCTTCCACGGCTGCCGGCAGGGTGAAGACCAGATCGGCCGGCGCTTCGTGGAAGGCGCCGGCTATAACCCCTGGGCCGAGGCCAACCGGCTGATCGTGCTGTACCCCCAAACCATTGCCCGCAACGGCTGGGCGGCCGGCTCCTACCGCTGGGTGCTCAACCCCAAGGGCTGCTGGGACTGGTGGGGCTACAGCGCCGTCGATTACGCCACCAAGAACGGGCCGCAGATGGCCGCGGTGCACAAGATGGTGGAGCGCCTGCAGGAGAAGCCCGGGAAATAAGGGCGCCTCCCCGGCGGGGCGGCTCACTTTTCGACGAAGGCCCGCTCGATCACGTAATCGCCCGGCGCGCCGATGTGGGGCGAGATCTTGAAGCCGCGGGCGTCGAGCATCTTGCAGCAGTCGTCGAGCATCGCCGGGCTGCCGCAGATCATCGCCCGGTCCACGGTCGGGTCGAGGGACGGCAGGCCGATGTCTTCAAAGAGCTTGCCGCTCTCCACCAGGTCGGTGACGCGGCCCTGGTTGCGGAAGGGCTCGCGGGTCACGGTGGGATAGTAAACAAGCTGCTCGCGCACCTGCTCGCCGAAGAATTCATTTTGCGGCAGCGCCTCTTCGATGAACTCGCTGTAGGCGAGCTCCGAGACATAGCGCACGCCGTGGAGCAGCACCACCTTCTCGAAGCGCTCATAGGTTTCCGGGTCCTGGATGACGCTCATGAAGGGCGCCAGGCCCGTGCCGGTGGAAAACAGATACAGGTTGCGCCCCGGCAGCAGGTCGTGGAGCACCAGGGTGCCGGTGGGCTTCTTGCTCACCACGATCGGGTCGCCCGGCTGCAGGTGCTGCAGGCGCGAGGTAAGCGGGCCGTCCGGCACCTTGATGCTGAAGAACTCCAGGTGCTCTTCGTAGTTGGGGCTGGCGATGCTGTAGGCGCGGGTCAGGGGCCGGCCCTCAACCTCCAGGCCGATCATCACGAACTGGCCGTTCTCGAAACGCAGCCCCGCGTCGCGGGTCACCTTGAAGCTGAACAGGGAATCGTTCCAGTGGCGGACATCGATGACGGTCTGGGTACTCAGCTTGCTCATGGTCGTGCCTTGAAGAATGAACTTGATGGCGCGATTCTAAAGCGGCCAATAATCCATAGAATGGATTGTATTAATATAGTTCTTCTACAAATTAGATATAAAACCGATGCGCTACACCCTGCGTCAGCTGGAAATCTTCATCGCCGTCGCCCGCCACGAGAGCGTCTCCCGCGCCGCCGACGCGCTGGCCCTGTCCCAGTCGGCCACCAGCACCGCCCTGGGCGAGCTGGAGCGCCAGTTCGACACCCAGCTCTTCGACCGCATCGGCAAGGCCCTGCGCCTCAACGAGGCCGGCCACGTGCTGCTGCCCCACGCCGTCCAGCTGATCGAGCACGCCCGCGAGATCGAATCGATGCTGGCCCGCCAGACCGACTTCGGCCCGCTGCAGATCGGCGCCACCCTCACGGTGGGCAACTACCTGGCGACCCTGATCGCCGCCGATTTCCTGCGCCGCCACCCGAGCGCGCGGGTGGGCCTGTCGGTGCATAACTCGGCCACCATCATGCACCAGCTACTCCACTATGAGCTCGACCTCGGCCTCATCGAAGGCAGCTGCCGCCATCCCGACCTCCTCGTCGAACCGTGGGTGGAGGACGAGCTGGTGGTGTTCTGCGCGCCGGGGCACCCTCTGGCCCACGGCCGGCCGGTAGAGATGGCCGAGCTGGCCGCCCAGGACTGGATCCTGCGCGAAGCCGGCTCCGGCACCCGCGAGACCTTCGACCAAGCCCTGCGCCATTTCAGCGGCGAACTGCGGGTGCGGCTTGAACTGGAACACACCGAGGCCATCAAGCGCGCCGTCGAGAGCGGCCTGGGCATCGGCTGCATCTCCCGGCTGGCGCTCCGCGAGGCCTTTCGGCGGGGAAGCCTGAAGCCCGTCGGAACACCCGGGCTGGATCTGCGGCGGCAGTTCCAGTTCGTCACCCACCGGCGCAAGCACGTCACCGCCGGGATGCGCGAATTCATCGCCCTATGCCGCCAGATGACGGCCGGTGCGGCACGCAGCGACCTGATCGAATTGCCCTTCATCCCATGAGCTGTGCACAAGCCCCCAACAACCCACATCCTGCGTGGGCAAGGCTGTGGAAAAGCTGTGCGGGGCACTGTCATGTAACGGACACAAAAGGGTTTTTTGCCACTGCCTAAAAATAGAGCAATGCTCTCTAAAGTGCGCAGCGAATAGTTTTTAACTATGCACACAGAACCGGGGATAAACTGTGGATAAGCTGTTGACGAAACACATAACAGACTGATTTTCAACAACAACAGCCCGCCGCCTCAAAATGGTGCAGTGCACTCCAGGGGGGTGCCACACTCGGTTTCTCCCCAGCCACCGTGGGCAAGGGTGTGGAAAAACTGTGGGAGCAACAGGCAAAGCCTTAAAGCGTAAGGCTTTTATCGCACTGCACAAAAATGAGGCAGCCGCAGCTTGGCGAGGCACAGGTAAAATCCCGGCTCGCCGTTCCATGCGCTACGGCGTGCCCGATCTGCCCCTCCCATTTCCGGCCATTGTCATGCCCACTCCCGTCCTTTATACGATCCAGGCCGTGCAGCCGGCCGCGCACCTGTTCGAGGTCAGCCTCAAGCTCGCCGAGCCCGACCCGGCCGGGCAGGTGTTCAGCCTGCCGGCGTGGATTCCCGGTAGCTACATGATCCGCGAGTTCGCCCGCAACATCGTCAGCCTGTCGGCCGAGGCGGGGGGCAAGGCCATCCCGGCCACCAAGCTCGACAAGCACAGCTGGCAGCTACCGGCGGGCACCCAAGGCCCAGTGATCCTGCGCTACACCGTTTACGCCTGGGACCTCTCGGTGCGCAGCGCCCACCTCGACCAGACCCACGGCTTCTTCAACGGCACCAGCGTCTTTCTGGCCGCCCACGGCCACGAAAGCCAGCCCCATCGGGTGGACATCCGCCCCCCCAGGGGCCTGGAAGACGCAGGCTGGCGGGTTGCCACCAGCCTGCCGGAAGCCACCGGCGAGAAGGGCGCCGCCGAGCGCTACGGCTTCGGCCTGTACCAGGCCGAGAACTACGACGCGCTGATCGACCACCCCGTGGAGATGGGCAGCTTCACCCTGGGCGAGTTCGACGCCTGCGGCGTGCCCCACGCGGTCGCCATCACCGGCCGCCACGACTGCGACATGGGCCGGCTGCTGGCCGACCTCAAACCGATCTGCGAACGGCAGATCCGCCTCTTCGGCGAGCCGGCGCCGATGGACCGCTATGTCTTCCTAGCGACAGCCGTCGGCGACGGCTACGGCGGCCTTGAACACCGGGCGTCCACCGCGCTGCTGTGCAGCCGCGCCGACCTGCCCTACGTGGGCATGGACGAAGCCACCGACGGCTACCGCCAGTTCCTCGGCCTGTGCAGCCACGAGTACTTCCACACCTGGAACGTCAAGCGCATCAAGCCGGCCGCCTTCGTGCCCTACCGCCTGGCCCAGGAAAACTACACCCGGCTGCTGTGGGCCTTCGAGGGCTTCACCTCGTACTACGACGACCTGATGCTGGTGCGCAGCCAGCGCATCGGGCTCGACGACTACCTCAAGCTGCTGGCCAAGACGATCACCCAGGTGCACAAGGGCAGCGGCCGGCATAAACAAAGCGTCGCCGAATCGTCCTTCGAAGCCTGGACCAAGTACTACCGCCAGGACGAGAACAGCCCCAACGCGATCGTCAGCTACTACACCAAGGGCGCGCTGGTGGCCCTGCTCCTCGACCTGCGCCTGCGCGCCGACAGCCACGGCGCCCGAAGCCTCGACACCCTGATGCAGACCCTCTGGCAGCGCCATGGGCAGACCGGCATCGGGGTGGCGGAAGACGGCATCTTCGCGCTGGCCGCCGAGCTCGGCGGCGAGGCGCTGGCGGGCTGGCTGCGGGAGCTGGTGGAAGGCACCGCCGAGCTGCCCCTCGAGCAGGCGCTGCGCCGCATCGGTCTCAAACTCGCGTGGGAGCCGGCCAGCCCGGCGTCCGGCATCGGCGTGCGGACTGTGGCGGAAGGCGAGGCGCTCAAGATTGCCAACGTCTTCGACGGCGGCGCGGCCCAGGCGGCGGGTCTGTCGGCGGGGGACGTGCTGGTGGCGATTGACGGCCTCAAGGCCACCGCCACCAGCTTCGACAAGCTGCTGGCCCGCCGGTTGGTTGGCGACAGCGCCGAGCTCCACGTTTTCCGGCGTGACGAGCTGATGCGCTTCGAGGTCGAGCTTCGCGCGCCTCTTGCCGACACGGCCAGGCTGGCCGTCGCCCCGGACGCCGGCCCCACGGCAATCGCCCTGCGCGAGGCCTGGCTAGCCTAGGGGGCCGGGTCGGCCACCGCCCGCGACACCACCTGCAGGTAAGCGGCAAACAGCACCGAAGCCACCACGGTGCTTGCCACCGCGGCCTGCCAGAAACCGGCGACGCCCTGGGGTGGCAGCGCCCCCAGCCCATGAAAGGCCAGTCCGTAGCCACCCGCCAGGCCGATGCCCCAGAAGCAGAAGGTGTGCACCAGCATCGGCCCGAAGGTGATCTTGTAGCCCCGCAGGGCATGGGCCGCGACGGTCTGGATGGCGTCGAAAAACTGATACAGGCAGATGTAGACCACCAGCGACACGGCCAGGCCGAGCACCGCGGGGTCGGCGGTGTAGGCCGCCAGGATGGGCTCGCGGAACAACCACACGGCGATGCTCACCAGCGTGGACAAGCCCGTCGCCAGCCCGATCCCCACCTTGGCCGCATGGCGCGCACCGCGGCCATCCCGCGCGCCGACGGCACGGCCGACCAGCACCAGGGTGGCGATCGCGATGGCCAGCGGCAGCATGTAGATCAGGGCCGACAGGTTGCCGACGATGCGGTGCCCTGCCACCACGTCGGCGCCGAGCCCGGCCACCAGCAGGGCGATCAGCGTGAAGGCGGTGATCTCGACGAAGCTCGAGAAGCCCATCGGCAGCCCCAGGCGCAGCAGCTCACCGATCGCCCGGGCCCGCGGCGGCTGCCAGCGGGAGAACAGCCGGTAGGGCGCATAGGCCGGCTCCCGCAGCACATGCACCAGGGCCGCCGCCAGGGACAGCCAGGCGATGCAGGCGCTGGACACCGCGCAGCCGGCGCCGCCCATCGCAGCCATCCCCAGATGGCCGTTGATCAGCGCCCACGAGAGCGGGATGTGCACCGCCGTGGCGGCCAGGCTGATGAACATCAGCACCCGGGTGCGCCCCAGGGCGTTGGTGAAGGCGTAGAAGGTGCGGTACAGCAGCACCGCCGGCAGCCCCCAGGCGATGGTGCCGAGGTAATCGCGGGCGCGGGATTCGACGCCCGGGCTCATGTGACTGAGCTGCATCAGCCAGTCGGGCTGGCGCAGAAAAAGCACCGCCGGCAGCGCCAGCCCCAGGGCCAGCCAGAAGCCCTGCTGCACCGAGGGGCCGATCTCGTCCCGACGCCCGGCCCCCACATGATGGGCCACCGTCGGCGCCACCGCCTGCAGGATGCCCACCATCAGCATGACCACCGAGATGTAGATGCCGCTGGCCACTGCGACCGCAGCCAGGTCTTCGGTGCCGTATCGCCCGGCGAGCACGGTGTCGCTGACCATCTGGGTCATCGACGACAGCTGGGCGATCAGCACGGGCCAGGCCAGCTCGACGATGCGACGGGTGAGGAAGGAGGATTCGGGGCTCATGGGCCGGCTAGTTTAGCGTGTCGGGATGGCATGCCGATGGCGGATGAGGGGGCAGGGCTTCAGGCGAAATAGCCGTGCAGGAACCAGCCGTGGGGCGCCCTGCGTTCCCGGAAGATCCACACCAGGCTGTGGTCGGAACGGCGGGCGACGAAGTAATCGCGGCAGACGTCGGCTTCATCGCCGTCCCACCAGCCGGACTCGATGCGCTCGGGCCCGGCGAGCAGGGCCTCCGGCGCGGGCTGGGCAATGGGGCGGGGCAGGGCCAGCAGCCACAGCGGGCGCGGAGGCGGGGCAGGGCGGTCGGCCGGAATCGAGGGCGGGCCCTGCAGGGGCGCGTGGTGACGCCAGGCCCGCTCGGGGCGATGGTCGGAATGCACCGCCAGGCAGCGCACCGCATCGTCGCCGAGCCGGGCCTTGAGGGTGGCCAGCAGCAGACCCGGGTCGGCCTGCCGGGAGTTGTCGTGATCGAAGAGATCGGTGGCGGGCGGGGCCAGGAGGCGCGGCGAATCCGCCTCCAGGCGCAGGGCCTCGACGGGCGCGACGAGGGGCAGGCGGGACAGATGTTCCCGAGCCAGCAACTGGCAGCGGGCCATGTCACGGCACAAGGCGCCCAGGATGATCTCGATGCGGGTTTCGGCCCCATGCCTGTTGCGCTCGTGCTCGAGCACCAAGGTGAAGGCTTCCAGCCCGCCGTGCCGGGCCTCCAGCCAGCCCGACAGCCCGCCCAGCAGCCGACGCAGGGCGAACAGCAGACTGTCCACCTGGTCGGTGGGCGCGGGCAGGGGCAGGCGGCTGGCATGACGCTCGGGCGGGGCAAACCAGGGGCGGGGGTCGGGTGTGTGGCCACAGGCCCGATCGAGCAGATCGATGGCCTGCCGGGCCTGGCGCCGGGCGAGGCCGCTGCGGGGAAGGCGGCGCACGTCCCCCAGGCTGCCCGCCCCCACGCCGGAGAGGAGTTCGAGGGTAGTGCCATCGAGCCCGCCGCCGTCGGCCAATGCGGCCAGGGGCAGGGCATCGATGGCGACCTCCAGCGCCGAGCCTTCGCAGATCAGGCTGCCGGGCGCAAAACGGGCCAGCCAGCGGGCTGCGAGAGGGTTGGGGGCCACAGCAAGGCGGCCGTCGAAACCGAGCTCGCCAAGACCGCCGAGAATGGCGTCGCAAAGGGGCGGCAAGCCCCCGAAGAGACGCAGGCTGGCTTCGACTTCCAGCAGCACGGCGGAAGTGTCCAGGCTGATGGAGGGGGTGAAGCGTGCCGCCCAGCTGGCGATCTCGACCAGGGCCGTATGCTCCAGGCGCAGATCACGGTCGACCAGCAGCAAGCCGGGGGCTAGGGCCAGAGCACCGGCGCGGCCCAGCCCCGGCTCCACGCCGCACGCCACTGCCGCCGGACACGCCACCACCACCCGCTGCCGGGGGCGGGGCCCGAGGACAGCCAGCGGCGTGCTGTCACTGCGCCCCCGGGTGAATACCTGCAGGGCCAGATCGGGAAGATAAAGGGCGCACCAGAGCATTGACGGGAGACCGGCCGGAACGGGGCCCAGGCGGGGGAAAGAGCGCAACGGGAACAGGCTGAGGGCGTGCTTGCCGCCAGGCATCCGCCCGGGCGGCAAGCATGAGCCCTGGCAGATCGATTGAGATGGAGGCGGCAAGGGGCGGGCCGCGGCGCTTGAGGATCCGTACATCCACCCCGCCCGGGAGGGCTGCAAGGGCCAATCTCAGCACCGCCGGCGAAGGCTGGCGGACAAGGCTGTCAGGGCGCAGCAGGACGAGGGGGGTGGCGCTTTCTTCGGCAGCCAGCTGCAGGCGGCGCGGGGCACCCATGTCGGCATCGGCAAGCCACAGCAGGACGACGTCACAGGTGCCGGACGCAAGGGCCTGACGCGCGGCCCAGCGGGCATGGGCTGCGCTGGCCGCCTCGACGATGAGCAGGCGCTCGAGGGGTACCCCGGCGGCAGCCAGGGCCGGGGCATAGAGTGGCTCGGGCGGGGCGATGCAGACAGCCCAGCGTCGGGGCGCAACACGGGCCAGCAGCGGCAGCAGCAGGCCAAGCTCACCGACCCCGGGGTGGGGCAGGAGGAGCTCGGTGAGGGCGCCCCGGGGCCAGCCGCCGCCGGGCAACACGGCATCCAGCCTGGAATGGCCGGTGGGCAGCCCCGGAGCTTCGGGCTCCGCCAGCCGATCGCCGCGCCACACCAGGCTTTCGAGCCCTGAAGCCGGACCGTGGGCAGAAAAGGCGGGAGCGGGCATGGCCGAAAGCAGGTAGCAGGAGGGCGCCGCGCCCGCGAATCAGAGGGATTCGCTGCGGATCAGGCCGACGGCGAGCCCTTCGATCTCGAGGGATGCGCTGCGGGTGTCCACGACGATGGTCTGGAAATCCGGGTTGGCGGCCTGCAGTTCGACGATGGCGCCCTTGCGCTGCAGCCGCTTGACGGTGACTTCGTCCTCGACGCGGGCAACCACCACCTGGCCATTGCGGACTTCGCTGGTACGATGAACCGCGAGCAGGTCGCCGTCGAGGATGCCGGCATCGCGCATGCTCATGCCGCGGACCTTGAGGAGATAATCGGCGCGGGGCGAGAACAGGCCCGGGTCGACCTGATAGCGGCCCTGCACGTGCTCGGCGGCAAGAATGGGGCTGCCAGCTGCGACGCGCCCGACCAGTGGCAGGCCGAGGGCCTCCATGAGGCGGATGCCGCGGGCCCGGCCTTCTTCGAGGGTGATCGCACCTTTGGCGGCCAGCGCGCGCAGGTGGGTTTCGGCTGCGTTGGGAGAGCGAAAACCAAAGGCGGTGCAGATTTCAGCGCGGGTGGGCGGACGCCCTTCCTGTTCGACGGTGTCGCGGATGAGCTGAAGGATTTCCTGCTGGCGGGGGGTGAGGTTGTCAGCCATGAAGCGCTCCTGTTGATTCTATGTATTTTTATACAGTTTTCAACTAATGGCAAGGTGGGGAATGCACGCAGACCCCGACAGGCACTCCGTGACAAACATCAAAAATAAACACCGAAATGCTTGAGCCTCCGTTGCGAGTGGTCTATCCATTCATAGACATGCCTTGTTACGCTTGAGCGTGTGAGCAGTGGATGTACCGGACAATAAGAGCACGACAAAACACATACCCGTCGAATCGCCAGAAAAGCCGTGCGCCCGCAGGTGCCCGTCGCCCCCTAGGAGATCTTCCATGCTTGTCAGCCCCCAACACGCTTCAGGTAGAGTTCTCAAACCGGCTCGGTTAGAATCCTCGACCGTGCCAGTGGCCCTGTGCGAAGGCCAGCCCGCTCCGCTCTTTTCCCTGCCCGATGCCGACATGGAAATGTTCGATCTGGCCTCGGTGCTGGGCTCCCATCATGTGGTTCTGTATTTTTATCCCCGTGACAACACCCCCGGCTGCACCCGCCAGGCCATCGATTTCAGCGACCACGACGCCGACTTCACGAAAGAGAAGTGCATCGTGATCGGCATCAGCCCCGACGATTGCCTGACCCACGCCGACTTCCGCGACGAGCACGGCCTGTCGGTCGAGCTGCTCGCCGACGAGGAGGGCGAGGTGTGCAGGCTGTACGGGGTGTGGCAGTCGGAGATGCGCGATGGCGTCATGAAGCGCGGCGTGCGGCGCTCGACCTTCATCATTTCATCCGACGGGGTGCTGAGGCACGTGCTGCACGATGTCAATCCGCGGGGCCACGCGGCAGAGGTCTTTCAGCTGGTGAAGCAACTCAACTCAAGGAAATTAAATGGAAATCGCCAAAAACACGGTCGTCACGCTTAATTACACGGTCAAGGACCCCGACGGCAACATGATCGACGACGGCCACCACCCCCTGGTGTATCTGCATGGCGGTTACGACGGCATCTTCACGGTGATCGAGGAAGCCCTGCACGGCAAGAAGACCGGCGACAACCTGCAGGTCAAGCTGCTGCCCGAAGATGCCTTTGGCGAGTTCGACGAAGAGCTGGTGCTGGTGGAAGACGCCTCCCTGTTCCCCGACAACATCGAAGTCGGCATGTCCTTCGAGCGCGTCGGCGAAGATGGCGAGGAAGAGATGATCTACCGCATCACCGACATCGCCGATGGCAAGGTGGTGGTTGACGGCAACCACCCACTGGCGGGCACCGCGCTGATCTTCGACCTCACCGTGAAGAGCGTGCGCCCGGCCAGCGCCGAGGAAATCGGTCACGGCCACGTGCACGGTGAAGGTGGTCATCACCACTGAGGCCCGCCGGCCGGCCCAGGAAACCGGCCCAGAGCCTTGACCGGAACGGACCGCCCTGACGGTCCGTTTTCTTTAGGCCCGTCGTGGCTCCTTGATTTAAAACCGGAAACAGCAGCAGGCCACCCGAATCCGCCTGGGAAACCGCAGGAGCATCAGCGTTTTTCTCCGGGCCGGCCCTTGTGGCGGGAAGCTACTGTCACGCAGCCCTCATCGCGATGAACCGACTGGAAATGGACACTCTGCTGCCGCTGCTCAGGGTCGACAACCTGCAGGTAGAGCTGGGCACGCCGACACGCCCGGTGCGCCCCGTGGATGGCGTCAGCTTCGCGCTGCCCGCCGGGCAGACCCTGGCCCT
This sequence comes from Zoogloea sp., assembly GCA_016789125.1. GTDB lineage: Bacteria > Pseudomonadota > Gammaproteobacteria > Burkholderiales > Rhodocyclaceae > Zoogloea. The sequence goes on from JAEUNU010000223.1 coordinate 21,779, forward strand.
GGTGGGCGAATCCGGCTGTGGCAAGTCGATGACTGCCCTGGCCTGCATGCGCCTGCTCCCCGCCGGAGGGCGGATCGCCGCAGGCAGCGTGCATCTGGGCAACGCGGCCCTCCACGCCCTGCCCGAGACGCGCATGCGCGACATCCGCGGCAACCATCTGGCGATGATCTTCCAGGAGCCGGCGACCAGCCTCAACCCGGTCATGACCGTCGGCGACCAGATCGGCGAGGTGCTGGTACGCCACCGGGGGCTGCACGGCCAGCCGGCCTGGGACGAGGCCGAGCGCCTGCTCGCCGCGGTGGGCATCCCCGATCCCCGACGGCGCCTCTCCGAATACCCCTTCCAGCTCTCCGGGGGGATGAAGCAGCGGGTGATGATCGCCATCGCCCTGGCCGGCGACCCGCAGGTGCTGATCGCCGACGAGCCCACCACGGCCCTCGACGTGACGATCCAGGCCCAGGTGCTCGACCTCCTCGCCGAGCTCCAGGCCCGCCGTGGCATGGGCATGCTGCTGATCACCCACGACCTTGGCGTGGTGGCCCGCATGGCCCACCAGGTGGGGGTGATGTACGCCGGCGAGCTGGTGGAGACCGGCTCCCGGGAAGCCTTTTTCGCCGATCCCCTGCACCCCTATTCACGCAAGCTGTTTGCGGCGCTGCCCACCCCCGCCCAGCGCGGCCGGCCCCTGGAAACCCTGTCGGGGCAGGTGCCGCGCCTGGGCGAGAAGCGCAGCGGCTGCCGCTTTGCAGATCGTTGCCCCCAGATGCACGAGCGTTGCCGCAGCGCAGCGCCGGCCATGCACGCCGTGGGCCCGAGGCAGGTGCGCTGCCACCTCTACGACCCGGCCACGGGCACCCGGGAATGGGTGGAGCCGCCCGCCGTCGCCGAAGCGCCAGGCGTGGCACCCGCGCCCGCAGGCAAGGCCCTCGACATCGAGGCGCTGGCGGTACACTTCCCGGTCCGCAAGGGGCTGTTCCGCCGCGTCGTCGGCCATGTGAAAGCCGTTGACGGCGTGTCGCTGCAGGTGCCCGCCGGGCAGACCCTGGCCCTGGTGGGTGAATCCGGCTGCGGCAAGACCACCGCCGGCAAGGCCCTGCTGCAGCTGGTGCCCGCCAGCGGCGGCCAGGCCCGCTATGGCGGGCAGAACCTGCTGGACCTCAGCCCGCGCGAATGGCAGCCCCTGCGGCGGGAGCTGCAGATGATCTTCCAGGACCCGTTCAGCTCCCTCAACCCCCGCATGCGGGTCGGTGAGATCCTGGAAGAGGGCATGCTTGCCCTGGGCGTCGAACCCGACGCCGGCGCCCGCGGGGCCAGGATCGACGCGCTGCTCAACCGGGTCGGCCTCGACCCCGCCATGCGCGACCGCTTTCCCCATGAGTTCTCCGGGGGGCAACGCCAGCGCATCGCCATTGCCCGCGCGCTGGCCGTCTCGCCCAGCCTGATCGTCTGCGACGAGCCGACCAGCGCCCTGGACGTTTCAGTGCAGGCCCAGATCCTCAACCTGCTGCGCGAGTTGCAGGCCGAGTACGGCTTGTCCTACCTGTTCATCACCCACAACCTCGCGGTGGTGGATTACCTGGCCCACCACGTGGCGGTGATGTACCTGGGGCGGATCGTCGAGCGGGGCAGGGCGGAGGAAGTCCTCGGCAACCCGCGCCACCCCTACACCCGAATGCTGCTGGCCGCGGTGCCGCGCATCGACACTGCCGCCCAGAAGGCCGGCGGCATCACCCCGGGGGACATGCCTTCGCCACTCAACCCACCGTCAGGCTGCCATTTCCACCCCCGCTGCAGCGAGGCGATCGACCGGTGCCGGGCAGACTACCCGGAAGAGCGCCGCATTTCGGAAACCCGCGTGGTCCGCTGCCATCTCGTGAGCTGAGGGCACGGCAGGGAGCCGGCCCAAAGCAATGAGCGCCCGGAGGCGCTCATTGCAGGTAGATCAACGCGGCTTCTTTGCCGGTGCAGCCGGCCTGGCGGAGGCCGGCTTGCTGGCTGCCTTGGGCTCGGGCCGGGCAGGCGCCTTTCCCCGGGCTGCCGGCGGGTCTTCCACCTTGCCCTTGCCCCGGCTGCTGGCCGCGGCTGGCGCGCTCACGGGCAGCTTGCGCTCGATGACGACCGCCCTGCCGTTCTTGCCACGCACGGTGGTGCGCTGGATCAGCGCCCGCGGCGGAGGTGGCTCGATGGCGCCCGGCTGGGGCCGGTTCGGCAGAAGGTTGGACAGGGTGATGCGGTCGCCCTCGCTCTCGGACGGGACAATCAGGGTGTAACCCGTGCCGATGCGCGCCCGCGGGGACAAGCCATTCACCTGCCGCAGGCGGCTGGCCGAAATGCCCAGCCGGTCGGCGACACCCTCGAGGGCCTCGCCCTCGCGCAGCTCGTAGGTTTTCCAGCTGGCGCTGGCCGGGTCGTGGCGCTGCAGGTTGACCAGGAAGGCCTCGACCTTGTCGGCCGGGATCACCAGAGACATGGAGCCGCTGGTAGGCAGCACCGGGCGCTTGTAGCCCGGGTTGAGGGCCAGGATCTCGTCCACCGAGGTTTCCGACAGACGCGCCGCGGTGGCCAGGTCGAGGGCAACCCGGCTCTCGACGGTGACGAAGTAGGGCCGGTTGGGAATGCGGGGCAGGCTGAGCCCAAAGAGTTCGGGCTGCGCCACGATGTTCTTGAGAGCCTGCAGCTTGGGCACGTAGTAACGCGTCTCGCCCGGCATGTTGAGGTGCTGGTACTCGGTGGGCAGGCCCGCCGCGCGGTTCTTGGCCACCGCCCGGCCCACCGCGCCTTCGCCCCAGTTGTAGGAAGCCAGGGCCAGGTGCCAGTCGCCGTGCATCTCGTAAATGGTCTGCAGATAGTCGAGGGCCGCGTTGGTGGAGGCGATCACGTCGCGCCGCTCATCGACCCACCAGTTCTGCTCGAGCTTGTAGTTCTTGCCGGTGGACGGAATGAACTGCCACAGGCCGGAGGCCTGGGCCGACGACAGGGCCATCGGATTAAAGGCGCTCTCCACCATCGGCAGCAGCGCGAGCTCGGTGGGCATGCCGCGCCGCTCGAGCTCCTCGACGATGTGGTAGAGGTAACGCTGGCCGCGGGTGAAGATCTGACGCAGGGCGCCGGGGCGGTTGATGTAGTAGATCTGCCGGTCGGTGACGAGGTCGGTGTTGAGGTCCGGCATCGAGAAGCCCCGCCGGATGCGCTCCCACAGGTCGTCGGGCTCCGTGGTGAGGTCGATGGTGGGCACCCGGACGTGCTGCTCGCGGATCTCGAAGACCACCTGGGGCTCCTGCGCCGCGGGAAGGGCATCGAGGATGCTTGCCTGGACGAGCCCGGGTAGTGCGTCGTCCGGGCCATCCGCCATCAGTGGCCCAGCCCCCAGAAGCGACAGGAGCAGCGCGATAACTCTCGGAAACATCGGGTTTTGTCGCGCAATAAGCAAAGGCGTGATTTTATCCACCCCTCGCGGGAGGGGTCAAACCGGCTTCAATGCCCTAAACCCTCGCAGACGGCGCCACGGGCGTTACGCGCGGCTGCCGGAATCCGCTAAAGTACGCACCTTGACGCGCGGCCACCGGGCCGTGCGGCCCCCGCCCGACCATCACCACCGAGCCGAGACCGCTTTGAGAGCCCTGTTGATCGAGGACACCCTGACGAGCGCAACGCTGGTGTCCCATCAGTTGCGCAAGATCGGCATCGAACCCATCCTGGCCCGGGACGGCGAGAAGGGGATCGAGCTCTTCCAGAAAGAGCACCCCGATCTCATCCTACTCGACATCATCATGCCGGGCATGGACGGCTTCGAGGTCGCGCGGCGCATCCGCCAGCTCGAACAGGCCGGCGAGTGGACCCCGATCATCTTCCTGACCGCCCGCACCAGCGACGAAGACCTCGAAAAAGCCATCGCGGTCGGCGGCGACGACTACCTGATCAAGCCGGTGTCGGAGATCGTGCTGGCGGCAAAAGTGCGCGCGATGCAGCGCATCGCCCAGATGCGCTACTCGCTGCTGATCCTCACCCGCAAGCTCGACCACGCCAACCAGGAGCTCACCCGTCTGTCGTCCCTGGACGGCCTCACCGGCATCCCCAACCGGCGGCAGTTCGACGAAACCCTGCTGCGCGAATGGCGTCGCGCCTGCCGCCAGGGCAAACCCCTGTCGATGCTGCTGTGCGACGTGGATCGTTTCAAGCAGTTCAACGACGGCTACGGCCACCAGGTGGGTGACGAATGCCTCAAGGCGGTCGCCCGCAGCCTGCAAGCCACCCTGCGCCGCCCGGCCGATCTGGTGGCCCGCTACGGCGGCGAGGAGTTTGCCGTGATCCTGCCCGACACCGACCTGGGCGGGGCCCTGCTGGTGGCGGAGTCCATGCGTGCCAACGTGGAGGGCCTGCGCATCACCCACCGCTACGCCGGGCCCGAATCGGGGGTGGTGACCATCAGCGCCGGGGTGGCGACGGTCGTGCCGGCCCGGGGGCACATCGATTCAGCCGATCTCATCCGGCAGGCCGACGAAGCCCTCTACCAGGCCAAGGAGGGCGGCCGCAACCGGATCGCCGCGGCCTCCCTGCGGCCGGTCATTTGATCAGAAACTGTTCTTCCACTCCCGCAGTACAGCAAACACCTCGACCGGCGAAGCCAACGCACCGGCGGCCCGGGCCTCTGCCTGGCGCACGACGGCCGGCTCGTGAGCGCGCAGGAAGGGGTTGGTGAGCAGCTCGCCCGCCAGCGGAAACGGCACGGTGGGTTGCTGCCCGGCCCGGATCGCCTCGCAGCGGGCGATCCGCTCGGCGATGGCCGGGTTGCCCGGCTCGACCGCAGCGGCAAAGGCCAGGTTCGAGAGCGTGTACTCGTGGGTGCAATACACCTGGGTATCACCCGGCAGGGCCGCCAGCTTCTGCAGCGAGGCGAACATCTGCGCCGGCGTGCCCTCGAAGAGCCGCCCGCAGCCCGCCGCAAACAGCGTGTCGCCACAGAACAGCGCCGGCGCCGCGTAATAACCCACGTGGCCTGCAGTGTGGCCGGGGATATCTAG